>NZ_CP079865.1:3004329-3304762 GCF_025263565.1 Mycobacterium sp. SMC-8 | reverse complement strand
CATCGGGCCCAAACTCGATGCCGCCCTGGCCCTGGCACCGACCTTTCCGTTCCCGCAGAACGTCATCGACCGCGGCGTACGCGGTGACTACCTCAACCTCTACGCTGTGGTCGACCTGACGTACCCCCGCCTCAAGCGCACCATCTTCCGTGGCACCCGCTTCGCCGACATCGACGCCGACCTCATTCCGGCCCCCGGGGATCCCTACTACCTCCAATACACCTACGACCCGCTCAACGCACCGCTGACCAAGACACTGCCCACCGGCGCCCCCGGATCCGGACAACCAGCGCCCACGGCCCCGCCAGTCCCCCCGGCGCCCTCGAATGGGGGCGGCTGATGTTGACCCGATTCGTTCGTATCCAGCTCGCGATCTTCACCCTCGCGTCGGTGGTCGGCATCGCGGTGATGGTGCTGAACTATCTCCAGCTGCCCACGCTGCTCGGCGTGGGTCGGATAACGGTGACCGTCGAGTTGCCCAACAGCGGTGGGCTCTACCGTTTCGCCAACGTCACCTATCGCGGCGTCAGCGTCGGCAAAGTCAGCGAGATAACTCTCGATCCGGGACCACCCCGGCACGCCAAAGCCGTTCTGTCGCTTGACGGCTCCACACAGATTCCGGCAGCACTGACCGCCGAGGTCCACAGCATCTCCGCCGTCGGTGAACAGTACGTCGACCTCGTCCCCCGCACCGACAACGGACCCTACCTGCGCGACGGCTCGACCATCGCGATGGCGAATACCACCGTCCCGCAACAGGTGGGCTCCGTCCTCGACCAGACCAGTGATCCGCCCCGGCGTGTCCGGAGAGTTCTTCTGTTGGGAAGGATGGGCACGTGGGAACGAAGTCATCGAAGCGGTATCCAGACGAGCTGAAGGCGCGAGCGGTGCAGATGGTGGCCGATCTGCGCAGCGACACGGTCTCGGAGTGGGAGGCGATGGGCCGGGTTGCTGATCTGCTGGGCGTCGGTACCGCCGAGACGGTGCGCAAATGGGTCCGCCAGGCCGAGATCGACGCCGGAGATCGGGCTGGGCAGACCAGCGAGGAATCCGAGGTCCTGCGCAAGCTGCGCCGGGAGAACGCCGAACTCAAGCGGGCCAACGCGATTTTGAAGGCGGCGTCGGTTTTCTTCGCTGCCGAGCTCGACCGGCCGTCTCAGTAGTCGTGGAGTTCATCAGCGCCCACCAGCACATGCGTGTGGGCGCTGATGGTCTCAAGTGGGGTGTCGAGTCGATGTGCGCCGTGCTCTCGGAGTTCGGCGTCGTGATCGCCCCGTCGACGTATTACGCCCACCGCGCCCGCCGTGGCCCCTCGAAGGCGGACTGGACTGATGCGCAGGTGATCGACGCCATCTGGCGGCTGCGCCGATCCAACAAGCTGTTCGCGGTTCTGGGTGCCCGTAAGACGTGGATTGTGTTGCGTACCAACGGACTCGATGTCTCACGGTGTGTTGTGGAGCGGGTCATGCGGGAGATGGGTTGGCGGGGTGCGTGCAAGCGCCGCCGGGTGCGCACCACCATTGCTGATCCGGCAGCAACGCGAGCTCCGGATCGGGTCGCGCGGCATTTCGTCGCCGGCGCGCCGGACCGTTTGTGGGTGGCCGATTTCACGTACTGCCGGACCCGTGCCGGCTGGGCCTACACAGCGTTCGTGACCGACGTCTACGCCCGCAAGATCGTAGGCTGGAAGGTGGCCACCGAGATGACCCAGAAGCTGGTGACCGATGCGATCAACCACGCCATAGATACCAGGAAGCGTTCTGGTGCAACATTTTTGGATGATCTGATCCATCACAGCGATGCGGGCTCTCAATATACGGCGGTAGCGTTCACTGAACACTTGGCCGCTGAAGGGATCCTGCCCTCAGTCGGATCGGTGGGCGATAGCTTCGACAACGCCTTGGCCGAATCGGTGAACAGCAGCTACAAGACCGAACTCATCGACCACCAGCCGCCGTATCCCGGTGCCGCCGACCTCTCGCTGGCAACCGCCGAATGGGTGGCTTTCTACAACCGGCAGCGACCGAATGGCTACTGCCAGGACCTGACTCCGGACCGGGCCGAAGCCCTCTATTACCATCGCCAACGGCACCCTCATACCGAGGAGGCACTCAGATAAGAGAACCTCCCGACATGCCGGGGTGGATCAGGATGAGGACAAGCGTCGAAATAGGAATGAAGTCGCCCAAGGTGGTGGACGCCGTTTCATCTGTTCAACTACGTTCCGGTTAACCGAGATTGCTACAGCTCGTGACAGCCGAGTGAGCTTGCACGACGTCCGTCCGAGCGTTCGCCTTGGGCCGTTCGAGAGAGTTTGGAAAGTGAATGATCGACGCAATGACGTTGGTAAGTGGGGGCGATAGATGAGTTGGAAAGCACTCAACTGGGCAATAAGTATCGAGGTCTCGACTCCGATCGAGCGTCTTATCCTCGTGCTGCTAGCGAACCGCGCAGACGAGAGCCTCTCCTGCTACCCGTCCCTCGGTACGCTCGTGTCGGAATCTCGTGCTGCGCGAAGCACGGTCCTAAAGGCGCTCAGCAAGCTGGAAGAGGCCGGGCTCGTTGTACGAGTTGCCCAGTACCACAAATCCGGAGCCAGACGCCCAAGTCATTACCATCTCAATCTTCCGGATGCGACGCACTCGCGCCCCAGTCTCGATGTCGGACTCCCCCAGTCCGCCAATGCGACCGGGCCCGTCCAATCTCCAGACCGGGAAGGTTCACCTCCCGGACCGCCGGAGGTCCAATTCACGGACCCCTTGAACCCTTCAAGAGAACCACCATCCGAACCATCATCGGCCTCCGTGCTGGAGTCTCTTCCCACGCCGTGGCAAATTAGCAGCAGCGAAGCGAGGAGACTGTCACCGGCAATCGAGGAGGCTTTTGCGGCGGGCTGGACATCGCAAACGTTGGTAGCCCACCTTTCATCCCGGCCTGAGGGAGTCCGTAATCCCGCTGCCGTTCTCGCGTCGCGTCTATCAGAGCTGCCAACCCCACCAACCTTTCCCATACGGCGAAAGACCCCGTGGTGCGGCGAGTGCGAAGACCCCGTGTCGCGCACGATCACAGTCACACAGTCAGACGGCACAGACGCAGCGGAGTTCTGCCCGCGATGCAGCCCTCAAAAACTGTCAGTGTCTACCGACAATTCGACCACGGGCGAGGGGAGGTGAATTCAAATGGAGTCAAACGTATTTGATCATCTGCCCCTGCTCCTCGCAGTCCCCCGTGCAGCCAAGATTCTGGGAATTAGTCGCGCTGCTGCTTACCGGCTCGCTGCATCTGGCGAGCTTCCAGTGCGCAGGCTGGGAGGACGCGTCTACATCGTCACTGCCGAGCTGCGTGAGTTGATCGCCTCGTGAAGGGAGCCGTCTATCAGCGAGGGCGGACATGGACATACCGTTTCCGAGCGCCTGAAAGAGATTCGTCCACCGGCGAATATCCCACGATCTCGAAGGGTGGATTTCCGACTGAGAAGGAAGCATGGAAGGCGTGTCGCGACGCCATGCGGGACGCCGATCAAGGTCGCGTCGTCCGCCCCTCTACCCGCACGGTTGCTCAATTCTTCGCAGAATGGTTCGTCGCCGTGGAGGCATCAATGGATGCCACAACGTGGCAGAACTGGAAGGACTACGCCAGAAGCTACGTTGTGCCGCACATCGGGGCAGAAAGGCTTCAGCAGCTCGATGAGCCACAGCTGCTGAAGCTGTACGCCAAACTCCTTACCGAAGGCCGGATCAAGCAAGACCGAAACTACGAGATGTATCGCTATTGGCTCAGCCATGCGGTCGACGGAGAATCGCCGGCGCCACGTGAAGTCGCTAATGCCTGTGGCACAACGATTCACGCCGCTCGTGCCGCTGTCCGTCGGTACAAATCAGGAATCGTACCAACAAGGGTGAATCCCGGACTAGCACCAAAGACCGTACGGAACATTCACTCCATGATCCACCGAGCGCTGGTCGATGCCGTCGCGTGGAAGTACAAGGCCGACAATCCAGCAGCGAATGTGAGGCCGCCGAAGCGTTCCCGGGCTCGGCGCACCATATGGAGCCCCGAGCACATACAGAAGTTCCTGCGGGCGGTAAGTCACGACCGCTTCGCCGCGCTCTTTCTACTAGAGCTCACCACCGGAATACGTCGTGGGCAAATCTGTGGCCTCAGATGGCACGACGTCGACCTGGACGCACGCGAGATTACCGTGCACGACAATCGAGTAGTCGTTGGCGGGCATGCGCGGGATAAGGCTGGCGGCAAGACCCGCAACGCAGATCAAACGATCGCGATAGACCGAGTTACCGCTGCGGCACTTGATAAGTGGCGTGAATTTCAGAACAAGGAACAGGCATTTTTCGGGACGGACTATCACCCCGGGAACTACGTCTTCACGTTCCAAGACGGCCGACCACCGCACCCCGACTCCATCCGTCAACGGTTCGACCGCTTGGCGGCCGGCGCCGGCCTCGAACGAATCACCTTCCACGATCTTCGGCACTCGTACGCGACCGCTGCTCTGAAGGCTGGCGTCAGCCCCAAGATCGTGAGCGAGCGCATTGGGCACGCAGACGTTGGATTCTTCCTGCAGACCTATGCGCATGTACTCACGAACGATGACCGAGAAGCCGCTGAGCAGGCGGCTGCGTTTCTGCTTGGGGACGGGTAACAACCGCCACTCGCCCTGGAATACGGGGCTGAAAACGTGCGAGACGCCGCGCCCGCGAGCTGCTGTGCGCGGGGTGCTGGAAGGTTCGAATCCTGCCGGGAGCATAGCCTCTACCAGCGGAAATATCCGAAATTCGGCACCGCTATCTATCCGCTACTTATCTCGTCGCCGCTGGCGGGCCAGCTCTCGATTGCTGCGACAGCAGACGCGGCAACCACCGTTGCAGGGGGCTGTATCGCGATGCGCTCTTAGTATCGGGCAGCAGCGCTCTTGGCTCCATACAGGAAAGTATCGAATCGTTTTTCGAGGTCAGAGTGCTGCGACGGCTTTCGGGCACTTCGCTCACACCACTCAGTCGGCTAACTTGGCTGCCAGTCGCCCGCCACAGAGTGCCGTGGGCGAGCCCTAGATCGGGTTGCGTAGGCATCATTAGAGATCAGCTGAGTCTCACCGTGGAATCCAGCTTTTCCTACATGCCGTTCAAGGATTCGCTGTCATGCCCCGTCGCAACCCCGCTTCCGCGTTGCCCGACCGGCACCTCATCGCCACCACGAAGGCCGCTGAATACCTGGACGTGTCTCCCGGCACGATCCGCCAGTACATCGCTGACGGCAAGCTGCGGTGCGTCAAGATCGGCAGGCTGATCAAAGTCGACGCCCGAGACCTAGAGGCACCGATATTCACGGTCGACAACTCATGATGCTTCGTAGTTGTCGGCGAACGCCAGGACGTGTGTGGCCAGCGGGCTGAACTGTAGTGTCCGCCTACGCCGTGTGAAACCAGGACCGGTCGACATTGCGTACATACCTCGCCTGCCCTCAAAACGGCCGATGAGTTCCTTGACTATCGCTACATCGCGGGCCACGTTCGGAAACAGCAGCTTGGTGATCTCGGTGTGCATCTCGTTCATGAGCGGCTGGATATTCTGGATCATTGTTTGCACACTGGGGTCAGAGTCCATGTCTTGCAGCTCTTTACGCTTCATCCACGGCTGATTCCATGACCTGTTCGTGTACTCAAGTAGGGCTTGACGGTCAACTTCGACGATGACCTCAGGCGGACCGTCCAAGCTGTCATTGATGCTGTATTTGAAGCCGTTGATATCCACATGCTGCAAGACATCGCCTTGCACCCTGAGCCAGCGGTAGTCGAAGGACGTCTTCTTCAGATCGCTGAACAACTTTCGGATCTTCCGAGTTTGAGCCGCGTATCGCCCGAAAGTCTCCTCTGCCCTCTTGATCGTTTGTTCCTCATGAATCTGTAGCGCGTTGGTGAACGAAATCAACGCAGACCGCATTTGGCGCCGACGTTCATCCATCGAGCCGGTATTGGTCAGCGACAGCCTGCGACTGTGTAGGTCAAGAACGATACCGGCCAGCACGTCGCAGAGTCGGGCGCATTCGTCTGAAACATGCAGGTACAGATCACCTTCCAGCATCTTCTCGAGGGCTCTGTGCGCGTCGGCATAGCGCTTGTGCTCAGCTTCAGTGAACGAACACACCTTCTCAAGAATTGGGGCATCGGATCGGCTCGGGTCCGAGTGAAGGAGCATGGCACCGTAGGGGTCCGCTTCGGCCTCTGCGTCCTCCTCATCCATTTCAGCCATCTGTTGTGCACCGGCGTCCAGCGCGGCGGTAAAAGCTGCCCCCGTCAACGCGATTCGCTGCCGAACCTGTTCGGCGGTCGGCATTACTTCGGCGAGCCAGCTTTCACCCTCCTGCCGGACACCGTTTAGAGCCCTAGCCAGGGATTGCTGCGCGACGGCACGCGTGACGCGGTCTCTGGCGTCTGGAGTTTCGTAGAAATCTCCAGTCGCTGAGTTCATCGCCTGCGCCAGCGTTCGCATTGATTCGACGATGATCAGCATTGCTGGACTTGTCGGAGATGGAGCGGTATCGGGCGACACACCGCCTTGATATGCCTCCATAGCGTTCTCGATGAAGTCGAACGGGTCGTCGTCACCTTCAATTTCATCCAGCGATGAGATGAACTGCGCTAGGTGGTCGAGCCAACGCCGAAGAACCTCAGCATCGCTGTTCCCGTCCCCGCTCAGTAGTGCCCGTCCTTCCTGCGTCACGTCCGCCATCGTAATTCGCCGGACTGACACATCGCGTACGGCTCCGTACATCGTTGTGGCGTCCCTTGCCACCTGCCCAGTTACCAAGCCCGGGTGCCTCACCCGACCACCTCCACGCAAAACACCAGCGAAGTTCTCCATCAGCGATTCTGTTGACGTTTCGTGTGTGGAGCTAGTAATCCCAGCGGAGGTCGTGCTTCGGGCGTCTCTCGAGCGGCCCTTCTGAGTGACATGGCATGACAGGATTCAACTGTGACGCTCGTACAAACTTTGCTCACGCCTACGGGAGTGCTTCAGGTGTCGGACAGGCAACTGACGTTTCCGAGTGGAGAGGCGTCCGAAAGCCCCGCAAACAAAGTTGTCATTTGGTGCGAACACATGGTTGTCGGCTTCAGTGGAATGGCATTCACGGACAGCGCTGGGCAATGCACGATCTCCGAGTGGATTGTGCGCAAATTGCGTGGCGCAAGAACGGTTGAAGACGCGGCCCAATCTCTGGTGTTAGGCGGGAATGAATTAATGGCCGGCAGGGACGATGACGAACTCCGTAAGCTCACAATGAAACTGGCCGGTGCTCCGCCAGGCATTAATCGCAATCTGCTCTATTGCATCTCTAACGTCGCGCATCCGGCGCAACCGGCGCAACCGGCGCAACCGGCGCAACGCTATTTCGACGTGAAGATCATGCATATACCCCTGCGCCAAGGCGAGTACCGCTATCACACGGCGGGCGTCCTCATCAATCCTGTATATCAACAGTCGTACGAGAAAGAGCTAGCTGGGATTCATTCAGACTTCGGCGCAAATCATGCTGCTAAGTCGATGATCGCCCTTCAACGAAGGGTTCGCGAAGCCGAACTTGCCGAGAAACTAGGTTCGCGGGTTGGCAGGGAAGCGATGGTTGTTTGGCTTCCCGCCGTGGCTGAATCCAAATCAGTCGTCTTTATTGCCACTGGGACTGAAAGTGCGGATATTGACGAACGTTGGGCGATGTATAGCTTCATCGATGCCTACACATTCTCGCAAGTCCGGTTTGAGCCCCACTTTGTGTGTGGCGACGCGGTGCGCATTGCCCATCTCAGCGGCTAGCCACTAACGGAGAGTCGCACCAGCGCAATGTTCTGATGTGTTGTCCGATTGTGCTGCTTCTCCGGCGGCACCACGGCAAGTCAGAGCGCGCATTCACGGCACAGCCCCTTCCGGGTGAGCATCCAACGGCGGATGCAAACGACACGGCGTTACGTCACGGCCCTTCGGCAGGCACGCGAACGCGGTCCACCTTTTACCGACCGGTGCAACGTGCCCCGTTTCGCACCGAATGGATAGCAGTGGCTACTGCGGCCTGTGCGATGTCCTAGCAGCACAGACTTGCCCAGACGTTCGGCTGGCTACCTATGCGCCAACTATCCGCACGCGGTGTTCGTTAGCATTTGACCGTGGGGAGAATTCGACGCCGCTGGGACAAGATCGAGACGGCTCTCGGTTTCAGTCACTGGACGTTGGCCGTGCTTGGTCTGATGTTTGTCGCCGGAGTCGTTCTATGCGTGTCACTTTGGCTCACAGACGTGGGAATCGGCTTCTCGCAGCCGCACATCATTACCCGCTACAACGGCGAGTGGCTGCGCAGCCACGCCTATATTCCAAACATTCTTGCGGGCATCACGGGATTCCTCGTTGGAGTACCGGTTGCATTGGTGGTCCTCCAAACTGTCCTCGGGCGGCGTGAGGACAATATCGAGCTGGCCAAAGCAAAGCGGATATCAGCAGCAGCTTGGAACGATTTCCTTAGTGCAGCACTCGAATACGCGTCCTCCGAACGACGGAGTGCTCTGCTAAACGATGCCCTCACCGACGTCTACCCCCTGTATGAAGAGATCTTCGCCAAACTCAGCGAATACCGTGGCGAAGAGCCCTTTGTTACTCCTACTCAGGAGCGGTACGACGAACTCATTTCGTACCTCAGAGCCAAGCAGCCCAAGTTCAAGTCCGAAATCGACTTAGTTACAAAGAAAGTCGGCAATGTCGCTTGCCAGGGTGATGGGACCACCTGATTGCCAGGGGGATGGGACCACCGTGGCGCGTTATCGAGGATGCTCGTCGGGTCCCTCTGGGTCAAGCTGACCGGGTCGGGTGCGTTGGCGGTAGGACGGTCCTTCGATGACCAGGGTGTGGGCCGCAGCGGTGAGTCGGTCGATGGCTGATTGGGCGAGCAGGGTGTCGGCGGTCATGGTCAGCCATTCGGCGGGTTCCCGGTTTGATGTCACGATGGTGGTCTTGGTTTGGTGGCGTTCGACGACGATTTCGTAGAAGTCGCTGGTTTCGGTGGCGTCGAGGGGTCGCAGCGCGAAGTCGTCGATGATGAGGACGTCGACGGCCGCCAGTCGGCGGATCTCGGCGTCGACGGTGTGGTCGAGTCGGGCGGCGCGTAGCCGGGTGAACAGTTTGTCGGATCGGGCGAACAGGACGGTGTGGCGGCGACGAATGGCCAAGTGCCCCAGTGCTGTTGCCAGATGTGTTTTGCCTACGCCCACGGGCCCGAGGATGATTGCGGACTGTCCGGCGTCGAGGAATCGTAGCGAGGTCAGGTCGCCGAGCAGGGTACGGTCGTAGCGCAGGTCCTGTTGTGCGGTCCAGGAGTCGAAGCGCATCGTCGGGTCGAGTCCGGCTTTGGCCGCCCGCAGGGCGGCTGATCGGGATTCGCGTCGGGATACTTCGTCGGCAAGAAGTGTTTCGAGGAATCCGATGTGGCTGAGTTTGTGCTGGCGGGCCAGTGCGGCCCGTTCGGGCAGGGTGTCGGCCAGGGCGCCGAGCTTGAGCGCTTTGAGCAGTCGGAGCAGGTCGGCGCCGACCGGGTCTGCGGCCACGCGGTTGGTAGTGGTCATATCAGCAGGTCTCCTCGGAGTCGGCATTGGCGATGACGGTCAATGATGTTGAGGTGGTGCCGAATTCGGATGGATCGCGCGAGAACCGGGTAGCGGTTTGGCCGACGGCCAGCGGCAGTGCCGGGATCGTGTTCTCGGTGGCGCGCTCGAGCATCGAGGCGATCTTGTTGACCGAGACGACGTCGAGATCCAGTGCCACCGAACATGCCTGCTCGACACGCTGCGCGCCGTAACGGCGCACCAGGCCCTGGAGTCGGTAGACGGTGCGCATCCGCGTCCACGGCAGCGGATCGTCGAGGATGCGTTCGGCGTAGATCCCGACGTTCGGGCCATAGGCGGCGCAGGTGGCGATCAGCGTCGTTAAGTCCCGCAGCGCGTAACCGACTTTGTGTTCGGGTAGATCAGCGCGGTCGGTACTGCGGCCTCCCGCAGGCTGACGAGGATGGACTTTGACCAGCACACCGCGGTGATAGAACTTCACCAGCTCACCGTCAGCACGCACGTCGAGGGTGTGCCCGATCCACTGCTCAGGAAGCGAGTAGAGGGCTTTGGCGACCTCGGCGTGGAAGTCGCGGTGCACCTTGACCGCTTTGAACACCGGCACGTCGTAGGCCCCCGGCACCGCCAGCAGCAGCGGTTGCTCCTCGGTGGTGAACACCTCCACCGGCCGTGCGCAGGTGGTGCCGTGGATGCGGGTCCCGGCAGTACGAAGACACCACACGGTGACAGCCTGCTGCGCCTGCTCAATACTGGCGAATGTTTCACCGTCCCAGAAGTTTCGGCGCACGTACTGCACCGCACGCTCCACTCGCGGTTTGTCCTTTGGGGAGCGCACCCGAGCCGGGTCGGTGAGGAACCCGACATGACCGGCGTAGTCGAGCCACCCCTGGGTGAATCGGGGATTGACCGCATCAGCGGCGGCGATCACCGGCTTGAGGTTGTCCGGGATCAGCACCGCGAACACCCCTCCGAAGAACTCCCACGCCGCCTGACATCCGGCGATCACCGCCACCAGGGTCTGCGAGTAGGTCAGCCACACGAACATGTGCCGGGAGTAGACGGCGGTGAAGATCAGCGCGTGCACCTTGCGGCGCCGCCCACCATCGGCGTCGGTGAGCATCCCGAGGTAGCCGAAATCGATCTGGCATTCCACCCCGGGATCCCCGTCGGCGACCCGCACCGTGGTGTCCTTGCGGCCGAAACCGCAACGCTCACCGGCGAATCGGTTCAACGTGCGATACGGCACCACGCACCCCTGACGGGCCAGCAGGGTCTCGATCTTGGTGATCGTCAACGGACGCTGCTCACCCTCGCCGGCCACCCACGCGGTGATCTGGTCCTCGAACCCCAGCAGCTGTTCCCACGCTGCGCCGTGGCCATCCGGGCGTACCGGGCGCACCGCGTCGGCGACAGCCCCGATCAACCCGTCATCGACGGCCTCAACGCCGTCGCTGCGGTGCAGACCAGCCGCTTGCGCAGCCTCGACGTAGCGGCGCACAGTTTTGCGGTCCACGCCGCAATGCGCGGCGATCGTGCGGTAGCCCGGTGCCGGTAGCCCGGCGACCCCCAGCCACACCCGCAGCACTTCCCTGATCTCGTTCACACTGACCTCCCGAAAAGCCATGCCCGCCGCCTCCGTGACTTCGACCGTCACGGCGATCAAACGAACAGATGAAGGGACCACCGACGCGACGCGCCGGTGGTCCCATAACTGGCAATCCAGGTGGTCCCATCACCCTGGCAAAATCAGCTCACACTGGTCCCATCCTCCTGGCAGACGACACGGCAATATCGATGAGCTGCAAAAGTTGTGGTCACGCGTGCTTTCGACTTGGTCTGTTGTGAATGTCTACGTACGCTCTCGCAGACTGGAGTTTGGCCTGCCGTGGTTCGATGACGACTCGAACGCATCACTGGTATCAGCACTATCGACGCCCGAAAGTCCGCTGACTGACTTCACACACGTTCATAACGGCTTCGGTACGAGACCCCCGGCCAGTATGGACATGGCGCAAGGCTGGCTCATCAGTTACCTGCACTGGGATAAGGACAAGGTAGACCGAACTCTGCAGTCGGACAACGAGGCTTTTGGCCACAAGGGTGTCAGCGACTACCGCGAACGTGCCCAACAGGCTGGGTTGTTCCTCAGCGGCCTTCAGTCGGTAATCAAAAAGATCGATGAACAGGGTTGGCCCGATTCCTCGCCCAAGGCCTAGGATCCGCTACGCGAGCGGAAGTATCGACCCCCTTCAAGCAGGTTCCGGTCGACCCTTCTCCGCCGCAGCTACCAGTTCGGCCAGCGCATTCGCGCTCAGGTTCGCAGCAACGATAACGTCCCTACCGTCTTGGCTGTGCTGATAGCGCAGAGCCGCCTCGACCGTTTTGTGCCCCAGACGCGCCGCGGACGTTCGTTCGCGCCACCACTTCACCGTCCGGCGACTCCCGAGTTCGGGCTCGCAACACTATGTCGGTGCTTGCCGCTACCGTCACCGGCCATGAGTGATGCGACACCATGCGAACACCATCAGGTCTACAACGAGACGTGGCGGTGCACAGAGTGCGGCGAGAAGATGATCTCTCGCCACGACGAACCCCAGTACCTCCTGGCGTGTTCGTCCCCGAACGCCCCGCGGTTCCTAGAGGGATACGAAGTGATCTACGACTGCGAACACTGCACCTCCGACCAGCCACCCCGTTGCGGCCAAACCCATCGCGGTGAGTATTTGAACGCTGCCGGCAAGTCACGTCGCGACTGACCTATATCGCCTCTCGGCATCTGCCGGTGCGAAATCTGGTAGTCACCAAGTCGCCTGCCCGCTACTTTGTTCCAATGACCGCGCCTGCGACGCGCCGCCCGTGACGCGGCCTGGCGCTTGCGCTGCAACTCAAGATCACGGACGCGCTGCCCATCCCCGACCCTAACCGCGAGACTGCAACTCCGGGTAAGCCGAGAGCGAGGGCGCGCTACGCCCGCACCTGCTCGCTCTCGTAATCACAGAGCACCTGCGCCGAACGGCGGGCGCGACGGCCGTGCGCATTGCGCGCCTTTGGCATTAACCTCACCCGTCCTGCGGGGGCGGATTATGAATGCCGGCCGTCGCCACAAACCGTCCACGTTCACAAATCCGTTCACAACGGCCATGAAAACGGCCCCCGGAGTGTCCTCTGAACCGTCCCGGGTTTCATGCACCCTCAGGTTTCTGTGATCCGGCCGGTCTACCGGTCACGAGTTGGGAATAGTAGCGGGCTTCGGCTTCGGCCGGCGGA
Source organism: Mycobacterium sp. SMC-8 (assembly GCF_025263565.1). Lineage (NCBI taxonomy): Bacteria > Bacillati > Actinomycetota > Actinomycetes > Mycobacteriales > Mycobacteriaceae > Mycobacterium > Mycobacterium sp. SMC-8. Next base: position 3,291,873 of record NZ_CP079865.1, on the reverse strand, counting down.
ATGCGTCCGAGGCGGTGCATCAGGCGCTGCTGGTTGTACCAGGCGACGTAGTCGGCGGTGATGTATTCGACGTCGCCCACGGTGTTCAGTGGGCCGCGGCGAAACGGGGAATCCGCCCGGACACATTCGTTCTTGTACAGGCCGATGGTCGTCTCAGCCAGCGCGTTGTCGAAGGCATCCCCAACACTGCCCACGGACGGGCGAATTCCCGAAAGGCTCAGTGTCTCACCGAATCTCACACTCGTGTACTGCGAGCCGGCGTCGCTGTGATGGATTGCGCCGTCGACGGGATGGCCTTGGCGGGCACGCAGTGCAGCGGCCTGACGCAGCGCGGATTCGACGAAGCGGGTGTGCTTGGACGTCGAGGCTTCCCAGCCCACGATCGACCCGGCGTAGGCGTCGATGACGAACGCGACGTAGACGAACACGCCGGTGACGAGCTTGACGTAGGTGAAGTCGGCCACGAGCAGCACGTTGGGTGCGGCCACCCCGAACTGGCGGTCCACCAGGTCCGGCGGTCGCACCGCCTCCGGGTCGGGGATCGTGGTGCGGACCCTCTTCTGGCGGCGCACGCCTTGCCAGCCGTTCTTGCGCATCAGGCGTTCCACGGTGGACTTGGCCACCGGGATGCCCTGACGCTGCAGATGGGCCCACATCTTCAGCGACCCGTACAGCGACTCGGGCCTGCGGCGTCCGTGCTCATCAGGCTCGTAGTAGCCGGCTAGGATCTCGGTGATCGTGGCGTCCCACAGGGCCCGTTTCGAGGGCGCCCGCACCGCCCAGGCATGAAATGTCCGCGGGGCGATCGGCACGGCGTGCTCGGTGAGCACGCGGCAGATCGGAGCGACCCCGAAACGGTCCCGGTGGGCGGCGATGAACTCGCAGACCGTAGCGGTCAGCGGCGGCTGCGCGGGTCGCTCTCCCGCACGAAGAAAGACGTTGCCGCCTTGAGGATTTCGATAGTCTGCTCCAGCTCGGCGTTACGCCGTTTCAACGCCCGGATCTCCGCAGCCGCCTCCGAAGAGACCCCGTCTCGATCACCGTCATCGACCTGTTGCTGGCGAATCCAATTACGCAGCGTCTCGGCGTTCATCCCCAACCGTTTGGACACCGCGGTAATCGCCGCCCACTCGCTCGGATAGTCCTCCCGGTGCTCGCGCACCAGACGGACCGCCTTCGCTCGGGTCTCCGGGTCGTACTTGCTCGGCATGACATGCACCTTCCCAAGGAAGGAGGTGCGCATCAAACGCGGGATGGTTCACTCCGAGGGCCGTTCTACCTAGTAGCGGGGACAGGATTCGAACCTGCGACCTCTGGGTTATGAGACAGAAATCTGGAGTTTCGGGGTATCCGCCATTTCCCATTTATGCTGCTCAGTGGGGGTGCACGATCCAGCGGGTTCCGCCGGATTGCACCCGTTTGGGCCCGTTTCGCAGAGTATTGTTCCCAAATTTGTTCCCAAATATCGGGTCCGCCACGGCCGGCTACTCGGGCAGGCCGATCGTCTTGACCGACAAATATTCGAGGAAGCCGTGCTCGCCGTTGCGGTAGCCCAGGCCGCTCTGCTTCGTCCCGCCGAACGGGCTCGTGACCCCGAAGTGGCTCTTGCCGTTGATGGTGACGTTGCCCGTGCGGACACGCGCCGCCACAGCGAGCGCCCGGTCGACGTCTCCGGAGGACACCTCGCCCGAGAGCCCGTAGATCGTGTTGTTGGCGATCTGCACAGCCTCCTCGTCGGTCTCGTACGGCGTCACTGTGAGCACGGGACCGAAGATCTCCTCCTGTGCGACCTGGGAATCAGGGTCGACGTCCGCGAGCAGCGTCGGTTGGGTGTAGTACCCGACGGGCAGGTTCTCGGGCACGCCTCCGCCAGTGACGAGGCGAGCACCAGAATCCAATCCCGACCGGATGAGACCGAAGACCTTATCCCGCTGTGCCGCGCTGATCTGAGGTCCCTGCATGATTCCTGGTGTCCACGGATCGCCGACCGGAAAGTTCGCCATGCTGGCGGCAAGAATCTCCACGCCTTCGTCGTAACGGCTGCGCGGCAACAGGATCCGGCTCGGAAGGATGCAACTCTGACCGGACATGACGCACGCCATCATCGCAGCGAGCGGTAGGGCCGAGTTGAAATCCGCGTCGTCGAGCACGATGTGGGCAGACTTGCCACCCAACTCCAGCAGCGTCTTCTTCACCGTTGCGGCGCCCGCAGCCAGGATTGCCCTGCCGGTGGCTGTGGACCCGGTGAATGTGATCATGTCGACCCGCGGATCGGCCGATAGCGCCGCACCCACCTCGTTGGCGTTGGAGGTGACGACGTTGAACACTCCGTCCGGAATGTCGGTGTGCTCAGCGATGATTCGGCCCAACTCGGTACCTGACCATGGCGTCAGCTGCGCAGGCTTGAGGACGACGGTGTTGCCCGCCATCAGCGCCGGAATGGTCTCGGCGATGTTGAGGTAGAACGGCACGTTCCACGGCGTGATCGCACCGACAACCCCGACGGCCTCATGGAACAGCTTGCGCCGCGCCGGGCCCAGATGTGTGTCATGTATTCCGGTGTCGACGACGTAATCGAAGTCGCGGCCGTGGTCGGCCCAGTATTTAACCTCGGCGATCGGCTCCTCGATCTGACTGCCGGTTACCGAGGTCGGGCAACCAACCTCAGTGATGAGCACGCGGCGCAGCCGCTCTTTGTCGCGTTCAAGAGCGTCGTGGAGCTGCATCAGACAGTGGTGACGGAACGCGACGTCGCGCGACCAATCGGTGGTATCGAAGGCGCGCCGCGCGGCACCCACGGCACGCGCCATGTCGGCTTCGGTTCCGTCGGAGACCTGTCCGGCCACTTCCTGACTGGCCGGGTGTTCGACGTCGAAGAGACCGCCCTGGCTCCCGGTGAGTTCGCCGTCGATGAGCATGCGCTGCTCGCCGGCCAGAACTCCCGCGTCTGTGGTGATTGTCATCGCTTCGTTCACCACCGCGCCGGTGCAGGGGTGTCGACTTTGAGCGGCCGCTCGTAGGACAGATCGGAACGGTCGCGCGTACCGAGCTGGTAGCCCTTCTCTGTGAAGAACGAAGACTGCAGCACCCGTGCGTCGGCGATGAACATCCCTTCGACCGTGGAACGGCGAACGGCGATGCGCCACTGCCCATCGCGCCGCTCCAGTCGGTCGATGTAGCGGCCGGTGATGAACTGCGCGCTCTTGGTGTCAGGGCCAATGAGCACCACGATGGCGTAGCTCTCGGCGTGTGCGGTGTCCCCGTCGATCTCGCAGGTGTGCGTAGTGATGTTGTGCGTGTGCACGCGCGAGGTTTCGGCGTGCGTCTGGTTCGCCCACTTCCCGTAGTCCGGGCCGTGATTCACGGCGTGGCCGTGCTCATCGACACCGTCGTCGTGATACGCCGAGGTGATGAGATCGACGTCGTGACGGTCGCAGCCGCGGGCGTGGCGGGCGATGCAGTCGAGAATCTCGGTGCGGTCCATCAGATAGCGGACGTCTTTTTCCAGTTCGTCCATTCGAGTGTCGGCGGTCATCGTCGTCCTGCCTGTCGCATCGGAAACCACTATACGAATGTACAGCACGGTTGATGATGTCAGAATACTGTTGACCTAACCGATGGGGAGACCATGGCGACATCTTCGCGGCGCGTCGGCGCCGAGACGTCCAAGACTCGGGACACGCTGTTGGACAGCGTCGAGACGCTGATGCTCGAGGAGGGCTACGCCAGCGTCACCTACCGCGCGCTCGCAGCCAAGGCCGGCGTCACTCCAAGCCTGGTGCAGTACTACTTCCCGAGCCTTGACGACATCTTCATCGGTGCGATCAGGCGCTACTCCGAGCGCTACCTGACGTATCTGACCGCGGCGTTGGAGAAGCGTCCCGATGATCCGCTGCGCGCCGTGTGGGAGTCGTCGTGGGAAGAGGCCACCGGAGCGTTCATCACCGAGTTCATGGCCTTGGGCAACCACCGCAAGTCCATTCGGAACGAGATCGCCGCAGTGACCGAAGGGGTACGCAAGATTCAACTCGACGCGCTCGTCGCCAAATACGGTGAAGATGCACGTCCGATCTGGGATCTGTCCCTCCCCGCACTGCAGCTGCTCATGTCGGGCTTGCCAAAGTTTCTGAACTTGGAGAAGGGAATCGGAGTCCGGTCCGCGCATGCGGAGGTCACCGACGCTTTCGAGGGCTATCTCGACGAGGTCGAGCCGCACAGACAGGTACCGAAAGAGCGCAAGCCGGCATCGCGGCCCCGCACCACCGCGCGCAAGGCTTAATCGCTGCGGTCACTGATCGGCGAACATCCCCCGGTATCCGAACGCGGGATGGCGCTCGCTGATATCGGCGGTTGACACTCCAAAGAGCTTCTCCCGCAGAGTTCCTGGCGCGTACTCCTTCTGCATGATGCCCTTGTCCTGCAACACAGGGACGAGGTGTTCGAAGAAGTCGTCGTAGCTCTCCGGCATCAGTGCGTTCATCACCTGGACGCCGTCCACCCCCGCACCTTGATACTCGAGCAGCCGCCCCGCAATGGTCTCCGGCGAACCGACCACCATCTGCGGTAAGGACAACGATGACAGGAAGTCCTTGATCGTCGGCTTCGAGCCGGCGGGCCAAGCGTTGATCAACGACAGGAAAGCCCCACGGATACCGGGGATTTCGTCGAGGATGTCCTCCAGCGGTGTTGCTGGGTCGTACTTGCCGAGATCCATGCCGCTGAGACTGGCGAAGTAGGCGGTCTGCGCCTCCTGGCTGCGAAATTCTTCCAACTCACCCCACTTGCGGTAGGCCTCTTCGTCGGTTGATCCGATGATGAACATCATGCCCTGGAGGAACAGAATGTCGCCGTCGCGGCGGCCACGCTCGCGGGCCAAACCGCGGACCGTATCAATCTGCTGCGCAATGGTTTCCAAGGTCATGGCCGACAAGAACATCAGCTCAGCGTGGCTGCTGGCGAAGTCCAGCCCGGCCGGCGATCCTCCGGCCTGGGCGAGTACCGGCGTTCGCTGCGGCGAGGGCTCCATCAGGTTGAACCCCTCGACGCTGTAGCGCTTGCCCTCGTGGTTGATGTCGTGCACCTTGGTTGGATCTGCGTAGACACCCGCGACCCGATCGTTGACGATCGCACCGACGTCCCACGACGCTTCCCACAACTTGTAGGTGACGTCGACATATTCGGCTGCCCAGGCATAGCGCTCCTCGTGAGAGGGACTGGTAGGGAGCCCGAGGTTGCGGAAGGCCTTCTCGTTGGCCGAGGTGACGATGTTCCAGCCGATGCGGCCGTTGCTCAGATGATCGAGCGTCGACGCGGCGCGCGCGAAGACGAATGGGTGATGTTGGATGACAGAACTCGTGTATAGAAAGCCGAGGTCGTTGGTCTGGTGCGCCATCGCCGGGATCACCATCGTGCAATCCCCGATCGGCACATTCATCGCTTGCTCGAAGACGACGTCGCGGGAGCCGTTGTACTCACCCTGCACACCCATGACGTCGGTGAAGAAGAAGGCGTCCACCTTGGCCTGTTCGGCCTTCTTCGCCAACTCCACCCACAGATCGAAGCCTTTGAATTCCCGGTTGCGCGCGCGAGGGTGACGCCAGATCCCGTGAAAGTTGTGGCCGATGGAATCCATCAGCAGCAGCGTGAAGATCAAGCGTTTGGACATACCGGCCCCTACCTAAGGATTTACCAATTCGCTGTACGACTGTAGAGCAGACTGTCCTCGATTATCGGAAATCGGCCCGGTCAATCGATGTCGCAGATCACACCGCCTGGGCAGGATCAGAAGAGCAGGTCGGCGAGGCCGGGAATCTCACGCGGCGGCGTCGAACGTTCGAGCGCATCAGAGGCGACTTCCCCATCCCACCGGTAGCGGACGCCGGCCTGATGCAACGCGGCGAGTGCGTGTTCTGACTTCGGATCTCCGAGGTTGAGCACGGAAGTGGTAGTCATACCTTCGACTTCCACGGTGCCCAAAGCCGATTCGAGAACCAAGGACACGTCGTCACCGATGCGTGGAGGCGCCGACAACCACGGTGCGCGGACTACACGCGCCGGGACAAGTCCCACATCGCCGGTGAAGACGTACCCCTCGTTATAGGAACCCCCGCCGTCCGACCGCGGCCTACACCATCATCGTCGTAGGCCCAGAAACTTGCCGAGTCGCGAATGTCGGGGCCGGGCGAATCGACGAAGAAGAGTTCACGGGTGGGATCAAGGCCACCACTGAGATCGACGGTCACTGACGGGGTTTCGATGCCGGAGTAGGCCAGGGCGCCCGCACGAACAGGCCGCCGTCGAGGTGAATCAGCTGACCGGTGATCACCGCGGCACGATCCGAGAGCAGGAAGACGACCGCTTCGCCGATCTCCTCGGCGGTAGGCGAACGACCGAGGCAATTCAGCGACGCCGCCGCAGCGCCGGCGTTACCTTCGAGCACGAACGGCAGGACAGCGTTGGCGCGGATGCCTTGCCGACCGTACTTGCCTGCCACAAATCGAGTGACGGCGTTCAGCCCCGCCTTGGAGACCTGATAGCCGAACCGCGTATCCCCGGCTACGACAGAGGCCGCCGAGGATGTGAACACGAACGAGCCACAGCCATTTTCGACCATGCCCGGCACGGTCCGCCGAGCGACACGCACCGCGGAATTGAAATTGACCTCCATCGAGGTGTCCCAGTCGTCGTCATCGACGTCGATGGACGCCTGGCGGTTGTCGTAATAGGCCGCGTTGAAGAACACCGTGTCGATCGCGCCGAACGCGGATCGCGTGGCGTCGAGGGCGGCGTCCACCTCGTCGTCACTGGTCACGTCGCAGCGCAGGGCAAGCGCTTCACCCCCGGAGTCGCGGATGGCAGACGCGATGTCTTCGGCGTTTTCTACCCGACGGGCCCCGACGGCGACGCGGGCACCTTCGCGGGCAGCGATGAGTGCCGTCGCCGCGCCGATCTGCGCACCCGTACCTGCAACGAAAAGCACTCGGCCGCTCAGCATTTGGTCAGTCATGGCCTAGTCCAGCTTCTCGGAAGGCACGTCGAAGAATTCTTGGTACCGCCGTGCGCGCTCCCGCCACTCCCCCTCGTCGAGCCCTGTCGCCGCAAAGGTGTACCGGTGTCCGCCGTGTTTGTCCTGAGGATGAGCGTCCAGGAAAGCTGCCGTCCGGGTGCGAACGTCATCGGTAAAGGGCATGTCGAACTGCTCGTAGATGCGCTGCACCGCGCCGAGTTGATCGCTCATGAAATCGCGGAAATTCAGGTCGACGACGCGGTCGGCGGCGACGGCGCCGTCCATGCGGGCTGTCACCGAGCGATCGAGACCGTCGATGATGCGCTCGGCCCATTCAGCGGCAATGGCAGTGGGATCGACCTCGTCGCTGGTGGTTGCCCGCAGCGTGGCGTACATCGAGGTGACCGAGGCGATGATGCGTAGCGGGTCGCGATGCGTCTGCACCAACTGCGCATCGCGGTACTCCGAGATGAGCTCATCAAGCGTCCAGATATGTCCCGGTGACTTGAGCACCCACCTCGACGCGGGGTGCCGAGACTGTAAATGCTGCAGGAATATTCGATGCCATTGATACGCCGGGCGATGATCGGCTTCGTCGAAGACCCATGTGGCTTACGACGGGATCCGATACTGGGTGGCGAAGACGATGCTGCGAAACGCCGACGTGGTGATGCACACGCACTCCTGGCCCAACTGCGCGCCCATCGGATGCATGCCGAACAGATCAGGCATCGCTTTGCCGACCGCAGCGAGGCGCGCATCGACGGCCGCAATGCGGGGGTCACTGTCGTAGGTGGCGGTCTCCGGGGGCGGGCATGGCCGTTCCACCTCCCAGGTCAGCGGCACCCGCGCGGCGGGATCCTACGCCATCAAGTCGTGCAGAATGCTCGTCCCGGTACGAGCTTGACCAACAATCACCACGGGTGGGACAACCTCACCCGTCGCAACATCGGGGTGCGCGCTGCGATGGGCCACCACCCCGGAGTCGGGCGGCCAGCAGGTACTTGAGCTCGCGGACAGCTGCCGAGCGTCCGACCTCATTGAGCGCGGCCTCCTCGTTGAGCGAGTCAACGAGGCGGCCGAACCCTCCTGCCAGTCATCATCACCGAAGTCGTCGAGTCCCGCGACGGCGATGGCCGCCTCGACGATCTGCCCGGGGTCGAGCACGCGCACCTTCGTGGCCATAGCCGCACTGTACACTCGTACAGCAGTTGGGAAAACACATTGAACTATCGGCCGCCGCCCCGACGTGTAAGGGTCACAGAATGGTCTCGCTGCGCCGTAAGTCATCACCCACCCATTCGGGCCCGGTCACGGGGGAACCGCTCGGGGACGCTGCGATACCCGCCTGGTTCTCCAGCTCCCTCGAACAACGACCTGAGCACCGCCACGTGACGGTGGACAATTCCCGTGTTCATCTGCGCGCGTGGGGCGATCGACGAAATCCTCCGCTCGTCCTCCTGCACGGCGGTGGGGCGCACTCGGGTTGGTGGGACCACATGGCGCCCTACTTCGCGGCCACTCACTACGTCATCGCCCCCGACCTGAGCGGACACGGCGACAGCGACCGCCGGCCGACCTACACGCTTGCATTATGGGCGCGCGAGGCGCTGGCGGTGGCCAATGACGCCGATCCCTCGGCGAGGCCGACCCTCGTAGGCCACAGCATGGGCGGCTGGGTGGCGGCCACCGCCGCAACGCTGTTCGGGAACAGTCTCAATGGCATCGTCATTGTCGACTCGCCACTTCGCGAGGATTCACCCGAGGAGCGGTTGCTCCGCAGCCTCAAGCCGGTCGGCCGCCCCTATGGCAGCCGCGAGGAGATTGTCGGCCGTTTCCGCCTGGTACCCAGCCAGCAGGTTGTACTGCCGTACATCGCGTCTCACATCGCCGGCGAATCAGTTCGAAGGGACATCGACGGCTGGCGCTGGAAGTTCGATTCGACGATCTTCACCGGCGGGGCGCTGACCGTGGCGCCGACCGACGAGTCGACGCTGGAGCACATCATGGAACGGATGGCCTGCCGGATGGCCTATCTGCGCTGCGAGCACGGCTCGGTACCCGCGGACATGGCAGATCGCATCCGCGCATTCCTCGAACTCCGAGGCCCCTTCGTCGAGATAGCGCACGCCGGACACCATCCCATGCTCGATCAGCCCATGGCCCTGGTCGCAACGGTGCGAACCCTGCTCGAGTTCTGGTCCATCACCTGACGTCGAACGAACTGAAGGCAGACCGCCATCGGCCAGGCTGTGCGGAGCCACGCTTCAACCCCGTGTTGGTGCACAGGGCTGTACGGGTGTCATGACCGCGGCAATCCCAAGACGCGTTGGGCGATGATGTTGCGCTGGATCTCGGAGGTTCCGCCCGCGATGGTGGCCCCGAAACTGCGCAGATACCGGGTGAACCAGCTGCTGGTGTAGCTCTCCAGATGGAAAGGCGAGAACGGGCTGGTCAGTTCCGGGTCGCACAAGCCTGACACGCCCGCGGTGGTCAGCGCCGCCTCGGCGGCGGCTTGAATTGCCTCAGAACCCAGCAGTTTGAGCACCGACATCGCCGACGGATCGTTGTCGCCCCGCGTTGCGCGTGACAACTCCGCGGAGCCCAGCAGCCGCAGGGCCCAGTCGTCCATGACCAGTTTGGCGTAGGCATCGCGGTCGACTTGCGATGCCGGGCGCCAGTCGTCGAGGAACTCCCGAAGCCTGTCGGCGTAGCTGAGCCACAACAGAGTTCGCTCGTGGCCTAGCGAGCCGTTCGCGATCTGCCAACCCTGGTTGATCTCACCGACGAGATTCTCGGCGGGCACCCGCACGCCGGTGAAGAAGACCTCGTTGAAGTCGACGTCGTCGAGCCCGCAGGCGGAGGCGAACGGTCGGCGCACGACACCCTCGAGGTCGGTCGGGATCATCAGGACGCTGATGCCCTTGTGCTTCGGAGCCTGTGGATCAGTGCGCACCAGAGTGAACAGCACATTGGCATCGTGCGCGCCGGACGTCCACACCTTCTGCCCGTCCACGATGAATGAGTTCCCCTCGCGGACAGCGCGGGTCCGCAGCGAAGCGAGGTCCGAGCCGGCTCCCGGTTCGCTCATACCCAGCGCGGCAACGATTTCCGCGCGCAGGATCGGAACAGCCCATTGTTGTTGCTGTTCGGGGGTTCCGAAGTGGATGAGCGAGGCAGCGATGATGCCGACGCCCTGGGGGTTGAACGTCTGATAAAGGCGCCTGCGCGAGAGGTCCTCGAAGTAGACGTACTGCTCGACGACTGTCGCATTGCGCCCGCCGAACTCCGGCGGGTAGCCGGGATGCAACCAGCCATGGTCGAAGAGAGTGCGCTGCCAATTCCGCGCCCACTCCGGAACGTGGGCGCTGGAGCGAGGGCGCTCCAGCGCAACCGCCTCAGCGGGTAGGTGCGCCGTCAGGAAATCAACGAACGCGGCACGGAACTTCTCGACCTCTGAATCGAATTCGAGCTGCATGACGCCTCACTCGCGAGTCAGCTGGGAAAGAAGCGCACGGGTGCGCTGCAGCGAAACGCGTCGGTCGTCGCGGTCGGCCCCGACTGCGACCGGCTGCGCCCACACGTCGGTGACTCCGACATCGACGAGGCGTTGCAAACCCGCGCGCACCTCCTCCTCGTCACCGACGATGGCGAGATCGGCAGCCGAGGAACCTCCCCCCTCATCGATGATTCGGCGATAATTGGCTTCGTTCTCGTAGCCGCCCGCCGTGGCCGCCACGGCTTCACGGGCCTCGCTGAGATCCGGATGAACAGCGACGGGCAACCCCGCGACGATGCGCGGCGAAGGACGACCAGCTGCGGCGGCGGCGGCGAAAAGGGTTGACCCGATGCGTTTCTCGATCGCTTTCGCCGAGGCCATCCACAGTACGACACCGTCAGTGTGCGTCCCGGCGACGTGGACCATGCGTGGTCCCAGCGCAGCCACGAGCACGGGGACAGAATGATCAACGGTGACCGCACGCCCGTGGGTATGCACCGACCAGTGTTTGCCGTCGAGGTCGACATCTTCACCGCGCAGGAGTGCGGTGACGATTCGCAGGTACTCCTCCGTGTTCGCAACGGGGTGGTCGTAGGGTAGACCGAGAACCCCACGGACCACCGATTCGTGTGAAGCACCGATGCCCAGCGTCAGTCCTGGCCGCCCCATGGCGTTGGACGCCGCGGCGACGCGATTGGCCTGTAATAGCGGATGACACGGATAGGTCTGCAGCACAGCGGTTCCGAGCTCAATAGACGACGTCGCCCGGCCGGCGATGGCCATGGCCACCAACGGATCGCCGGCGACGGCGCTGGCGTACCACAGCGCGCTGAACCCGTCAGCCTCTGCCTGTTGGGCCTGTACCACGATCTTGTCGACCGTTGTTGCACCGCCAGTCAATCCGATCCGCATGTCAGCGCATCGTGTGCGCGTACTGACGCGGCGGGTGCACGTCGAACATGTCGCGGTAGGACGGTGGGCGGCGGCCGCCTTCGTCTTCGATGCCGTATTTGACGGCGAGTTCTGCGCCGATCAACGTCTGGCCGCTGAGTTCCATCAGCTCAGGATCCTGGTAGAGCGCCCAGATGACGTGCCCGGTCAATTCCGGGGTTTCGGCGCTGTCGAGGATGTGCCCGAACTTGGCCGGGTTGCCCGCGATGATTCCTCGGACACGGTCGGTGAGCAGCGACCCCATCCAGATCGACACCGCGGCAACACCGAACTCACGGAAGTCGAAGGCCATGTCGGCAGCCATTTTGTCGGTGCCCGCCTTGGGTACACCGTAGGCCGGGCCGAAGGCGTAATGCACCGATCCAGAGGACGACGAAAAAGCCACCAGGCCCTTGCCGTTCGGAATCATCAACGGCGCGGCGAACACCGTCGCGACATAGCTGCTGCGCAGTCCCACGTCGAGAGTGTCGATCACGTTCAGGGGTTCTTCCCAGAACCTGGTGCGGCCCATCATCTCGTCCCGGATGATCGCGGCGTTGTTGACCAGGATGTCGACGCGCCCCTGCTCCTGCTTGATTCGGGCGAAGAGTTCCCTGACTTGTTCGTCATCGCTGTGGTCGACCCGCACGGCGATACCGGTTCCCCCGGCAGAGGTCACCAGATCGGCGGCTTCACCGATCGTGCCGGAACGGCTGGATTGCTCCGCCGACTCCGTCCGCCCGGTGACGTAGACGATGCAGCCATGGCTGCCCAGCGCGTGGGCGATGCCAAGTCCCGCGCCCCGGCTTGCTCCGGTGACGACGGCCACCGGTCTGTTGTCTGTCATGTTCAGTCCTGAGCTCCCGACACCGCTTTGGCACTCGCCGCGAAATCGGCGAAACTCGTCTCGGTCTTCTCGCGGTTGCTGAGCGCTCGGACCGACACATCGTGACCCTCTGCAGCTTTGCGCAAGGCGCCGACGGTGGCCTGCTCCCTCCGAATGTGGGTGAACGGCTCGAAGTGATAGAGCCGCATGGCGTTCTCGTGGGTGATTTTGTTGATCTCGTCGTCCGGGACGTCATAGGTGTCGAACACGGCCGAAAGTTCTTCGGGGGCACCGGGCCACATCGAATCGCTGTGTGGGTAATCCATTTCCCAGCAGATGTTGTCGACGCCGATCTCGTGGCGGTTCTTGACCCCGATTGGGTCCGAGATGAAACACGTCATGAAGTGCTCGCGGAAGACCTCCGAGGGCAGCTTGCCTCCGAAATCCTGGTGTGTCCACGTGGAGTGCATGTCATAGGTGCGGTCGACCCGGTCCAGGAAATACGGGATCCATCCGGTGCCGCCCTCGGATAACGCGATCTTCAGCGTGGGATAGGCCTTGATCGGCGCCGACCACAGCAGGTCGGCGGCGGCCTGCACGATGTTCATCGGCTGCAAGGTGATCATCACGTCCATCGGGGCGTCCGGCGCCGTGATGGCCAGCCTGCCCGACGACCCGATGTGGACGTTCATCACCGTTTCGGTGTCACACAGCGCCTCCCACAGGGGCTTCCAGTACTCCAGGTCATGGAACGACGGGTAGCCGAGCGTGGACGGGTTTTCGGTGAAGGTCAACGAATGCACGCCCTTCTCCGCCACCCGACGAACCTCCTGCGCGCACAGCACCGGATCCCAGATCGCCGGGATCGCCATGGGGATGAAGCGGCCGGGATGGCTGCCGCACCATTCGTCGATGTGCCAGTCGTTGTAGGCCTGGACCAACGCGAGCGAGAAGTCGGCATCTTCGGTGGCGAACAACCGAGCGGCGAACCCTGGGAACGACGGGAAGTTCATCGTCGCGAGGACTCCGCCGGCGTTCATGTCCTTCACGCGTTCGGCGGCGTCATAGCAACCCTTGCGAATCTCGTCGAGGCCTTGAGGTTCGAGTCCGTACTCTTCCTTCGGCCTGCCGGCCACCGCGTTGAGCGCGACGTTCGGGATGACGATGTCACGGAATTGCCAAGTGTCAGAACCATCCGGATTGTGTACGAGCCTCGGCGCCTCGTTGCGGTACTTCTCCGGGAGGTGATTCCTGAACATGTTCGGCGGCTCGATGATGTGATCGTCGACCGAGATCAGAATCATGTCGTCCTTGTGCACCGCAATCCTCTCGCATTCAGTCGGCGATCTTCGCCGACTCCTTCAGTTCGGTGATCGGCCGCGCCAGCCCCTGCTCCTGACAGATGACCTGCAGCTTCTTGACCGTCTCGTCCACACCAGGACCGAGTCGCTCTCCCGGGGTGAACGTGGCAGGTAGGTGGCGCATCCCCTGGATGACACCGATGCTGTCGTAATGCACGGTTCCTTCGGGAACGCAGCGATAGTCAGGCATCCGATCGAGCACAGCGGTAAGAATCGACTTGAACACGGTTCGCGCCACGTTGGATCCGATGCACCGGTGCACTCCCAGCCCGAAGCTGAAGTGGCGATTGCCTTTTCGATCGAGAACGACTTCATCAGGCTGTCCGAACACCGCCGGATCGCGGTTCGCCATGGCCCACGACAACCAGAGCCGTTGCCCCTCCTTCAGAGGTATCCCGTCAAGCTCCATGTCCTCGGCGATCGTGCGGGCATCGCCCGGCGCGGGGGTGAAGAAGCGCAGGAATTCCTCGGTGGCCGGGTTGAGCAGGGTGGCACGCTCGGCGCTCAGCCGAGTCCGTTCTTCGGGATGTTCTGCCAACCATTCCAGGGCATGCGCAGTCAGCGCGGTGGTGGTGTCGAAACCGCCGCCGATCAACAGGTTCAGCATGCCGATCAGCTCGATGTCGGGCGGTGCTTCGCCGTCAATGCGCAGCTTGGCCAGAGCGTCGATGATCCCGGGACGCGGTTGCTCTCGGATCTCGACGAGGTTGCTGAACAGGTCCATGCCCATCGCGACGTACAGCTCGCGGACCCGGGCGGCATCGGGAGAGTCGGGCGGGGTGTACACCGAGGCGTGCGCGGGCTCGTTGTAGATCGTCCACTTCTCCAGGTCCACGCCCAGCATCGCCAGCGTCAACACGGCGGGTACGACGTTCGCCAGGTCGTCGACGAAGTCGATCCGGCCGGTCTCGATGTGGTCGTCGAGGCATGCGCGCACGATCTCGTTGACGAACGGCTCCCACCGCTTGACCGCTGCCGGCGACAAGTAGGGGTTCAATGCCGTTCGGTAGTAACGGTGTTCGGGATCGTCCATCTCCAGCATTCCGCCCCGGAACCCCTCGTTGTCCACCATCCGGGGGATGGAAATGCCCTTGTAGCCACGTCGTTGGTTGTTGACGTCGTGGTCGTTGGAGACGTGCGGACACCGGGCCAGTTCGAAAACCTCGCTGCTGCCCGCGGCGACCCAATGCCCTTCATAGGTGTCGGTCCACGCAATCGGACATTTCTGGTGCATTTCGTGGGTGATGTCCAGGAAGCTGTCGCGGTAGTCCGCGGCGTGCCGATCGAAGTCGTAGCGTGGGAGCGCGAGAGGATCGGTGTGGTTTTCGTGAATCGCGCTCATGTCACTGCACCCGTCCGCGGCCGTGGGCTGCTCGTCCGGCGACCACCTGGTCGATCATGATTTCTATTGCCTGCTCCGGGCACGAGGTGGCCGCTTCGCGTACCTGGTCGCGGTACTCCTCGGGCACCTCTTCGGCGACGGCATGTGCATGACCGTCGACGTCGTCGAGTTCGAAGGACTCTGGCGCGATCATGGCGCATAGTGTGTGGCCCTGGCATCGCGTGGGATCGACCCGTACGCGCACTTCTCCTCCTGAGTTCCATTTTCGGAAAGTTCTGTGGTGGTGACCGTTTCGATCAGACGACCGCGCCGCCGTTGACTCCGATCACCTGACCGTTCACGTAGCCTGCGCCGTCCGAGCACAGGAACGAACACACGGCGGCCACGTCCTCACCCACACCGAGTCGCCTGGCCGGAATGGCCTGCACCAGGTGCTCCGTCGGCAGCAGCTTCCCCTCCTGCTGCTGCCGACGGAGCAGGGGTGAATCGATGACGAACGGCGGCACCGTGTTCGCGGTGATGCCCTTGCGCGCGTAATCCAGGGCGATCGTCTTGGTCATCGCAATAACGCCACCCTTGGTGGCTGAGTAGTGGCCCTGGCGGGGAGCGCCCTGCTGACCGGCAGCCGACGAGATCGTGACGATACGACCCCATTGCGCCGCCACCATGTCGGACAGCGCAGAGCGAACGCACAAAAAGGTTCCGGTCAGGTTCACCGCCAGGTAGCGGTTCCATTCGTCGAGTGTGATCTGGTCGAAGCGCGTGAAGCCGGCGATCGCGGCACTTGTCACCAGGATCTCGATGGGTCCGAAAGCATCTCGCGCAGTGCCGAACCCGCTCTCTACCGCCACCTCATCCGACACGTCGACACCGACGGCAAGCGCCTTGCCGCTGCCCGCGGTGATTTCGGCGGCGACTTTCTCGGCTCCCTCAGCGTTGACATCCATCACCGCGACGCGATGTCCGTCCTCCGCCAGCTTGATGCTGATCGCCCGGCCCAGCCCGGATCCGCCCCCGGTCACCACTGCTGTACGGCTCAACTCACACGCCTCCCTCGGTTGTGGCAGTCATCACCACGCTGTACGAATGTATAGCGTCGACAGACCGTAAGCAAGATGGTCAGACGCCTGCGGGACCCGGTGCTCCGTGCATGTAGAGCGTCTGCCCCGAGCAGAAGCTCGATGCATCGGACGCGAAAAAGAGCACCCCGTAGCCGATCTCGTCAGGCTCTCCGAGCCGACCCACTCCGTTCGACATGGACAGGGTCCGTTCATCGAGGCCGAGCTTCTCAGCCTCGTCCATCAGCGTTGCCGCGCGGACGGCGCCGCAGGCAATGGTGTTGACTCGGACTCCTTTGCGCGACCACGCGGCCGCCATCGACCCGGTCAGGTTGTTCACCGCAGCCTTCGCAGCGCCATACGGGGCTGCCTGAGGCATGGCGAGCAGGCTCGCCCCGGACGAGATGTTGACGATCGAGCCCTTGCCCTGCTCAAGCATCGGGACGGCAGCGGCCCGCGACAGGTGCCAGACGGCCTTGAAGTTGAGCGTCAGCACACGCTCGAACTCGTCTTCGGTCCACGCTTTGATCGGTTTCGTCTCGGCGCCGCCGGCATTGTTGACCAGGATGTCCACCCGCCCGAACTCGGCAAGGGTCGTGTCGATGAGCGCCTGGCACGCCGAGGCCGTCGTGACGTCGGTGGACACCGGCAGCGCACGATTTCCCATCGCAATCACCTCATCGGCGGTCTGCTCAAGCGGCTCGGAACGCCGGCCGGCCAGCACCACGTCGGCGCCGTGCTGCGCCAGAACCAGCGCCGCACCCCGTCCGATCCCCGTTCCTCCGCCGGTGATGACGGCAACCTTGCCTCCGACCTCGAACCGACTGCTCATATCGCTCCTCAGATTGTCCCGGCGGGCATGTCAACGCCTCGCAAAGGTTTGTACGATCGTATAGCACAAGACCCGCGTGTCGAAGCAAGATCGAATGGTTGCCCGTGGCCGGCAATTTCCTATACAGTCGTACAGCAATCGCGCAGCGCGCGATTCCTTACCGCTGACGAGGAGCCGACGTTGAGCGAGCTGTATTACGACCCTTGGGACTTCGACATCGACCTGGATCCCTACCCGACCTACAAGCGACTGCGCGACGAGCGCCCGGTGTACTACAACGAGAAGCATGACTTCTGGGGTGTGAGCCGCTACGCGGATGTCGACGCAGCCCTCAAAGACACCACCCGCCTCAGTTCGGCCAAGGGCGACATTCTCGAAGTCGTCATGACCGATCCGGTGATGCCTCCTGGCATCTTCATCAACGAGGATCCACCCCTGCACACGATCCATCGGGCCATCGTCTCCCGCGCTTTCACCCCCAAGAAGATGCGCGCGATCGAGGACAAGATCCGCGCGTTCTGCGTGGCCTGCCTGGATCCGCTCGTGGGTGGCGACCGTTTCGACTTCGTCGAAGACCTCGGCGCCGAACTGCCCATGCGCACCATCGGGATGCTCGCCGGAATCCCGGACGCCGAACAGCCGGCGGTGCGCGAGCACGCCAACGAGGTGCTGCGCAATGAAGCGGGCAAGCCCATGAGGATCAAAAAAGACAACTACTTCCGTGGCGACATGTTCGGCGAGTACGTCGAGTGGCGCGAGAAGAACCCCTCCGATGATCTGATCACCGAGTTGCTCAACGTCGAGTTCGAGGACGAGACGGGAACAACCCGCAAGCTCACCAAGCAGGAACTGGTCGTATTCCTCGCCGTCGTCGCCGGCGCGGGTGTCGAGACGACGGGTCGTCTTTTCGGCTGGATGGGCAAAGTGCTCGCCGAGCACCCCGATCAACGCAAGGAACTCGCCGAAGATCACAAACTGATTCCCACAGCCATCGAGGAACTTCTTCGGTACGAACCTCCCGGCCCCCACGTCGCCCGCTACATCGCCACCGACGACGTGACCTTCCAGGGACAAACCGTGCCTGCAGGAAAGCCCCTGCTGCTGATGCTGGCTTCGGCGAACCGCGACGAACGCCACTTCGACGACCCGGACAGGTTCGACATCCACCGAAAGCCGGGCGGACACCTGACCTTTGGACGCGGGGCACACTTCTGCGTGGGATCGCCGCTGGCACGCCTTGAGGGGCGGGTAGCCCTCGAAGAGGTACTCAAGCGCTGGCCCGAGTGGGAGATCGACATGTCAGGCGCCACCCGGTCACGAACCTCCACCGTGCGAGGCTGGGACACGATGCCCGCGGTGGTCAGCTGACGTGAGCACCACGAACACCCGGGTCGCGGTCGTCACCGGCGCCGCCCGCGGCCAGGGCCGAAGCCACGCCGTGGCTCTGGCCGCCGAAGGCGTGGACATCATCGCCATCGACCGCTGTGCCGACATCGATTCGATCCCCTACCCCTTGGCCACCAAGGAAGACCTGGACGAAACAGCTGATCTCGTTCGCGCGGCCGGCGCCAGAGTCAAGCCTGTGGTCGCCGATGTCCGTGACCTGGGCGCGCTGCAAGCCGGAATCGACTCGGGATGGGCGCAATTCGGCGATATCGACATCGTGGTCGCCAACGCGGGTGTGGTCGCCATGGGGGTGGCCGACACGCTCGACGAAGAAGTATTCGGCGACATCGTGGACGTCAATCTGCGCGGCGTCTGGAACACCATCGCTGCGACGGCACCGTCGATGATCCGCAACGGCGGTGGCGCCATGGTGTTGATCAGCTCGATGCAAGGACTCGTCGGGCGCGGTGGCGACGGAAGCGCAGCCACATTTGCCTACGCCGCGTCCAAACACGGCGTCGTAGGTCTGATGCGCTCGGCGACCTACGCCTACGCTGCGCACGGTATCCGAGTGAACTCCGTTCACCCTACCGGCGTGGCGACACCGATGATCTTCAACGAGCACATGGCTCGCATCTTCGAGGCCAATCCCAATTCCAGTGCGATGTCGGGCAATCTGCTTCCCGTACCGTTCGTCGAACCCGTCGACGTCACCAACGCGGTGATGTTCCTCGTCAGCGACAAGGCACGGCACATCACCGGTGTGGCGCTACCCGTCGACGCCGGCTTCGGAGCGATGTAGCCGATCCGGCAATGGCGGCACTGACGACGTGTCGACTCCATCCTCCACCTGAAGATCCCAGCTGTTGAAAGCCATCGCCAGACACGTGTAGGCGCCGACGATGAACGGCAGTTCCACCAATTGCCGCTCATCGAGGTGCTGACGGAGCCGGCTCCACGTGTCGTCGTCGATGCGATAGCGGTCCAAGAGCTGATCGGTGGCTGCGACGAGGTCACACTCCAACGGCGTCCACGAGGGGCTCGTCCCGTCGGCCACCGCGTTGACGTCGCCGGCGTCGAGGCCATAGTGGCTCGCCAGACGCACATGATGTACCCACTCGTAGCGCGCTCGGGTGCGCCATGCCACCCGAAGAAGCATCAGTTCGCGCGCGCGATGGCTGATGGCGGGCTGCTGCAGCAGGATGTTTCCGAAGCGGTTGAACGATCCCGCGAGCGCCGGATGATGCAGCATGGTGGCCAACACATTCGGCGCCGGCCGACGGGTTCGGAAGGCCCGCACCGCCTCTTCGGAAAACGCCTCACGAACGGCTTCGACAGCGGCGACGTCCCACTCATCCACGGGTATCGGGCGAAGGCGCGGCTCCGCCTGTGAGTCCTTCTCGGAGGCCATGAATAAACTGTACATCTGTACAACGCCAGTGCTACGTTCGAGTGATGTCGCTGTCCCCCGAATCTGCTGGCACCGCAGCGGGTCACGGTCGCCTTGCCGGACGCAAGATCATCGTCGTGGGCGCTGGATCTCGACCGTCCCCCGATCCGGAAGTCACCGTCGGCAACGGCCGTGCGATCGCCGTGCTCTGTGCGCGTGAGGGTGCCGCCGTAGCCTGCGTCGACATCAGCGAAGAAGCCGCCAAGCACACCGCGGAGCTATGCGTCGCCGAAGGCGGGAAGGCCGTCGCCATCGTCGCCGATGTACGCGAAGCGGCGGCCTGCGAACTCCTGGTCGACCAATCCCGCCAGGAACTGGGTGGCCTGGACGGCGTCGTCGCGAACGTCGGCTTCGGTGAGGGAAAAGGGCTGGAGGGCACAACCCCTGAGTTGTGGGACGAGATTTTCGCGGTCAACGTTCGGTCCCATTTCCTGGTGGCCCGCCAAGCGATGCCCGTGATGGACGACGGTGGCGCCTTTGTGTTCATCGGGTCGGCCGCCGGACTGAAGCCGGGTACTCGCCTCCCCGCCTACGACTCCTCCAAGGCCGCGCTGTTCGGTTTGACGCGTCACGTCGCACTCGAAGGCGCGCCACGACGCATCCGGGCCAACTATGTCATCCCTGGTCCTGTCGACACCCCCCTCGGGCGGGTGGGTGACAGCATGGTCGCCAGTCGGACAAAGATCCGTTGGCCGTTGGGCCGCCAGGCCAGCGCCTGGGACATCGCGTATGCGACCGTCTTCATGATGGGCCCCGAGTCTGCCTACATCACAGCGCAATCGCTCGTCGTCGACGGCGGCGTCACACAGTTCAGCTAGTTCCGCCCACCGGCACCAAACAAGGGGACGCAATTGCCGACATACGACTACATCATCGCTGGAGCAGGTTCGGCGGGGTGCGTGCTGGCAAATCGCTTGTCTGCCGACCCGGCGGTAAGCGTCTTACTGATCGAGGCCGGCGGCTCGAACAACAACATCATGCTCCGCATCCCCAAAGGCGGAGCGATGCTCGTAGAGAACGACAAGTACGCGTGGCGTTACGCGACAGCACCTTTCGGTCCCGCCAAGCGTCGTGAGTTCTGGGCTCGCGGCAAGGTGATCGGCGGCTCGAGTTCGATCAACGGCCTCGTGTACAACCGAGGCCAGCGCGCCGACTATGACGAGCTTGAGCGCCTCGGCAACAAGGGTTGGGGATGGGACGAGATGTTGCCCGTCTTCAAGGCGCTGGAAGACCACGACCTCGGCGCATCTCCCACCAGAGGAGTCGGCGGACCGGTCGGCATCTCGGTGACCAAGGACCCCGACCCGCTGTGCGAGGAACTGCTACAGGCCGGGGCCAATGCCGGCATGCCCATCGTGAGTGACATCAACGATGCCGATGGCCCCCGCGTCGGGTATTCGACTGCCACGATCAAGAATGCGCGACGAGTCAGCGCCGCGGACGCCTTCCTGACACCGGTACGACAGCGCCCGAATCTTACCGTGGTGACCGGGACCCTTGTACGCCGCGTCGTGGTCAAGAACGGTCGCGCCGTCGGCGTCGCGATCGCCGACAACAGAGGGAGCGCCGAGGTGCGCGCGCGCCGAAGTGTGATTCTGTCCCTCGGCGGCTTGAACACACCGCAGATTCTTCAGCTCTCGGGAATCGGACCGCGCGATGTGCTGAAGGCCGCCGGAGTCGAGGTGATTCTCGACCGCGTTAACGTCGGTATGCGTATGCGCGAACACCGCTGCATCGCCGTCAAGCTGCGACTGAAAGAAGATTTGGGCTACAACCGTTTCCTGTCCACGAAGTGGGGTCAGGCACGGGTGGGGTTGCGCTACCTCGCCACACACAAGGGACCATTGGCCGCCCCAGCCTTCGACATCGCGGGATTTGCCAAGACAAAGCCCGAGCTGGACCGAGTCGACATGCAATTTCTGATGGGGCCGTGGACGATTCCGACTTATCAGACCGGCGAGCCGATCGCCATTGAGCGCCAGCCAGGCGTCTCATGCCTGGGAATGGTCCTGCGGCCCACGTCGGAAGGCAGCATCACCATCACAGCGGCTGACGCGGGCGCACCACCGCTGATCGACCCGGGTTACCTGACCAGTGACTACGATCGCAAGACCATCGGTGATGTCGTCCGGACGATCCGCGGCATGTTCGAGCAGTCCCCGATCGCTGAACGCATCAGCCATGAAACCTTCCCTGGCATCGGTGTGCAGACCGACGAGGAGATCGTCGACGCCGCACTTGACGCCGGGTACTGCGGATACCACGCCATCGGCAGCTGTGCGATGGGACCGAGCGACGACGACGTCGTCGACAGCAAGCTGCGCGTTCGCGGCGTGGACAATCTTCGGGTGGTCGATGCCTCGGTGATGCCGACCATGCTGGCGGGCAATTTGAATGGTCCGATGATGGCAATGGCATGGCGGGCAGCGGATTTGATACTCGAAGACCTTTAAGGCGAAAGTTCCCATTCTTTAGCCTTCGCGCTCCAGACTTCCTCCACCCAATACGGCCGTGCACGGTGATCTCGGGCCGGCAACGCGACGAGTGCTGCAACGACGACTCCTCGCGCACCTACCACCCACAGGTACCGGTGCCGCCGGCATCAGACACCGATCCGCAGTTCGCTGCTATCAAGAACATCGAGCTGGGTGCGGGTGGCCGCGCAGCGTGGCTGATGCCCGAATGAGTGTGCCGCATCACTCCGTAATATTTAAGTGAGCCAAAGCACTGTACGAGTGTACAGCAGCGATGTACGCTTCGAAGCGATCACACCGCGCCAGCCCGGCGGAGTCCTTTGTCGTTCGGTCATTCGGCCAGAAGCACGCCTCCTCGCGGTGACGACCAAGCCGCCAAAAGGAGAACGAGTTCATGTCCGCGACTATCGAGCCCACGCACCCCACTGAGCCGCCTAACACCGACAGCAGCTGTCCTCTAACGCATCTCGTTGACATCGACGGCGCCTTCACCCCATCAGGTGGGCATATTTCAACCCGGGACGGCGCGGCACGGCATCACAAGGTCACCGAGTCGTGCGGCGGTTGGCTGCGTGCGGGCGTCGTCGCGTTCGGGCTCGGCGTCGCACTTACGGCCGGCGGTGGTATCGCTGCTGCGGAGACCCCGGACTCGGCCGGCGATTCGTCAGCGGGAACGACTTCTGAGTCTGCGACTTCCGCCTCGACGGGCGAACGGGCAAATCAAGAAGAATCCGACGACTCGAGCGATCCCAACGAACCCGACGACACTGACGTCGATTCCAATTTGAGCGACAACCAGCAGTCCGGCGATTCCGACGATTCAGACGACACCGAGTCCCATACGGTCGAACCCGAAGCGGAGGCTGTAGACGACTCCGATCGCGACCATGCGGGCGCCCGGAAGAGCGGGTCGACGGAGGCTCGGGCCGATGCCGAAGCCGACGTCGAACCCGAAGTGCATGACACACGAGGGACCGAAAGCACTGGCCCCGGCACTGTGCCTATCGCCTTGTCGCGTGCAATGTCTGCGCCCGAAGCGGCGATTCCACCTTCACACTCCCCGCAGACCGCTCTGCTCTTCAGCTCATATCTGACCATCGGTGGTCGCTGCGGACTCATCTGCAACGGCGCCGACGGCACCGCGGAGAATCCCAACGGCGGCAACGGCGGATGGCTCTTCGGTAGCGGCGGCGCCGGCTGGAACAGTACGGACGTCGGCGTAGCCGGGGGCAACGGCGGCCACGGCGGACTTCTTTTCGGCAACGGCGGACGCGGCGGCTCAGGAGGCTTGTCGGCAGTCGGAGGCGATGGCGGAAACGCCGGCCTTCTGGGCGGACGCGGCGGTGACGGCGGTGCAGGCGGCGCGGGTGGCGCAGGTTCGAGCGGCGTCAGCGAAAGCGACAGCGGACGTGGCAGCCAGGGGGACAACGGCGGGCACGGGGGCGCCGGTGGCAACGGCGCCTTCCTGTGGTTCGGCCAGGGCGGGAACGGCGGCGCCGGCGGCGCAGGCGGAACGGGGGGAACCGGTGCCCACGGAGTCGATGCCGCCATCGGCAGCGGAGTTGACGGCGGACCAGGGGGCGCAGGCGGCACAGGTGGCGCCGGCGGTGTCGGTGGTGCCGGCGGAAGCGGTTCCTTGCTCCTGGGCCAGGGTGGTGCCGGCGGCCACGGCGGAGCCGCGGGTGAAGGTGGTGCCGGCGGATATGGGGGCACCGGAGGGGCCATCGTAGGCACCAACGCCAATGGCGCGATCGCCGACAGTGACGCCGTCGGTGGTGCTGCTGGTGCCGGCGGTGCGCCGGGTCTGGCCGGTTACGGCGGCCGAGGCGGCTATGGCGGGCTACTGGGCCGCTCCGGTGCCGCCGGCGCCACGGGAGCCCCATCGTCGGCTGGCTCATCCGGCGGCGAGGGCGGTGCCGGAGGTTTGAATGGCCGGCTGCCGGCGTTCGATTTGACCACCGCAACCCAGGAGCAGCTCGCCCTGGCCGCGCAGATGAAGTACCTGGACTCCATTATCCGCCAACAGTTTCCGGCGATCTACATGAAGTACGAAACCGAGACCATGGGGCCGCTGAACGCCTACCTGTACAACGGCACGATCGGCACCGCGTTGTTCAATCTCAACAACGTCCTGTCACGGTCCACCATCAGCACCCGCCTCCGCGAAGTTGCGATCCTTTCGGTCGGCGGAAAGTGGGCCTCTGAGTTTGAACTGCACGCGCACATGATCTTCGGGCGTGCCATGGGTGTTCCCGAAGCAGCGATTCAATCGTTGGCACGCGGCCAGCAACCGGCAGGCCTTTCCGGATCCGATCTGATCGTGGCGCAGTTCGTGCAGGAGCTCGTTTCCACCTACCGTGTCAACGATGCGCTGTACGCGGACGCAGTGACAGCGCTGGGACAGGCCGGAGTTGTCGACATCGTCCACATCGCCGGCGCCTACATCGGGGTATCGATGCTGCTCAACGCCTTCGAAGTGCAGGCGCCCGAGGATGCGCCCGGTCAAAGCGTGCTGCCCACGCCCGGCGCACCAGGTAGCGGCGGCACCGGCGCGTCGCGGCTCCCCATCCTCGATCTCGCGTCCGCCACGGCTCAGCAGGTCGCCCTCGCTGAGCAGATCAAGTCCGGCAACCTGTACCCAGACGCAGATCAACTCGCCGGGCCACTCAACGCCTACCTCTACAATCCGGTCATCGGATCAGCGGTCTACAACCTCAACAACAGCATCAACTCCGCTCGTTTGAGCGCCTCTGTCAAGGAAGTCGCCAGCCTGTCCGTCGGTGGCCTTTGGGGCGCACAGTTCCAGATCGACACGCACTCGACCTCAGCACGTCAGGCCGGTGTCTCCGACGCAGCTATCACCGCGCTGGCAAGCGGCCAGACTCCTGTGGACCTGACGGGCGACGAGATGATCGCCGCACAATTCGTGCGTGAACTCCTCACCCGCTACCGAGTGGGTAACGACCTTTACCACGCAGCCGAGGCTGCTCTTGGGCGGGATGGCGTCGTGGACCTCGTCCACATTGCGAGCGCACAGGTCGGGGTTGCGATGCTGCTCAACGCATTTCAGATTCCGGCAAGCTCAGCAGCAGTATCGATGACGTAGCCGAACATCGACGATGCGACACCGCCCCGGCATCTGCCGGGGCGGTGTCGTCGGCTGTCGATTGCAGCCCCGTAAACTTTCAGTCGAAGAGATCCCACGACTGTGTTGTGCCGCCCATCGTCGCGGACGTTTCCGAAGGCTCTGTCGACGACCACTCCGAAGGTGTTGCAGAAGCGTCTTGGAAAGCGGGCGAGGGGGTTTCGTCGTCGATTGTCGGCATCCCTGTGGGATTGATGTCTGAGCTGTAGGGCAACTCGACGTCTTCGTGCTCCTCGACGCTGTCCTGGAAAATCGAGCTTCCATCTCCGTAGGCGATGTTGGAGTTCGATCCCGTCTGGACAACAGCGTTGTCGACATCGTTGCCATCCCCCAGCACAGCCCCGTCGCCGCTCAAGATGGCTCCAGACGTCGTACCGCTGACAGCGACGGCACCATCACCGGATGCGCTGTTCTGATCGCCCAGAACGAAATCACCGAAGGTGAAATCAGGACTGGCCAGTTCGGTGAAATTGTGGCTGCCCAACTGGGTGGTGTTGTCGTGCACTTCCGTGTCATTGTGACTGGCTTCGGTATCGATTGGGAGGCTGAGGAGACTTCCGTTGTCTGACAACGGTTCTGTAACGGCGAGATCCGGGGCGGAGTCCCCCGACAAGGGAATGATCGTGTCGACGCCGACGTGCTGGGCCACCGCGCGCTGTAGCTCGAGGGCGTGATCGCCTCCATTGAGGCCGATCTCGGGAAATGCCGTGGCAGCGACGGCCCCCAGCTGATTCACATCGGCGTCCTCCAAGCCAGCCGATGCGAGCGCCTGTCTCGGATCACTGGCGAACGCCCGCGCGAGAGCATCGTCGCGGAAAAGAGCGATGACGAAGTCGATCAAATTGGTCATGGTGACCTCCGTTCGGCGCAGGAATGCACAACCTCGATGTCGAGGTGGTGACGTAAGGGTTTATGGGAAGTTGTTGGGCAGGAACGCCCCTGATGAACGTCGCTGAGACCCGCCTCGCACGCGGGCAGGTGACACCACCCACGCTTAATCCGCCGCGGTGCGCACTACCGGCAAGAGAGCATTTCCCTCAAGCTCTACCTCGTTGGAGCGTAGGCTGCGCTGTACAACCGTACAAATCAGCCTGGAGGCGCCCTAGCGACAGGCGGCCATTTCACCGACATGTGGCGCACAGCCACACCGGTGCGTCGCAGCACGGCGTCAGGCCGCGCAATCTGCATCAACCGAGAAGTTGCAAAATACGGCGGTATCGCCGGGAAGACGACCGCCGCAGGTGCACCGCAGCGGTCGCCTGCCCGGATTGGCTCTACTTCTTGAAGACGGTGAAAACGGTGCCCGGCTGCAGGAAGAAGTCGGTCGCATTAGCGCAAATTGTTGCGCTCACCGGCGATCCGTCGTACTGCTTCGTCCCAGGGTCGGTCGCCGAGATGACACCCGACACGTTGGCCTTTACCGGATGATCTGCGGGGCAGTCCGGACTGGGCCCCAGCACCGTGTTCTGAATGTTGGTCAGTTGCACCGTGGAACCCGCCAGGAACCCCTGATCGAAGACAATGCGCTCCAAGCCCGGCGCCTCCCGTTGCGTATAGCCACCCGTGGTACCCCGGGCAGCCACACAGTTCTGCAGCGGGTGCGGCCAGGTCTGATTGGGACCCTTGAAGACGCTGCACTGGAACGCCACATTAGGCGGCACAGGTGGCTGCGCCGCAGCCGGCGCGCTGGTCAGCACCGCGGAACTTACGAGGCCCGCGGCAGCCAGGGCAGCGGCTGCGCCGCCAACTCGGGCGCGTCGATTCGAAGTCTGTGTCATGTCGGGTGTTCCTTTCCTCATCCCACTCAACCGTTGAGTGCCACCCCGGCCCGTGACGGCGATACCCCTCACCGCCCAGAGCCACACCAAATCCGTGTGATCCGGCCCTCAATAACTTGATTTTGTGAGGTGCATCGCGAACCGCGATGTGCTATACATCTGTACAGCATTCGCAAGGGAAATGCCAGCGCCAAACGCAAAACGGGGGTACGGCGTGTGATCCGACTCAACGGTATGGATGCGGTCTTGGTGTATGGCGAGGCACGGAACCTCCACACGCACACAATGAAGATCGCTGTTGTTCAAAGCAACAGCGGGAAGCCATTGACGTTCGAGGCGTTCCGCCAGTCACTGGAAGCCCGCCTTCACCAACTCGATCCGCTGCGATGGCGTCTCATCGAGACACCTTGGCGGTTGCACCACCCGATGTGGACTGAAGGCCCTGTCGATCTTGACTATCACCTCCGGCGGGTGACCGTGCCTGCCCCCGGTGGCCGTCGCGAACTGAACCGGGTGATCGGCGAGGTGGCGAGCACACCGCTGGACCGGACCCGGCCGTTGTGGGAGTTCTACTTCGCCGAGGGGTTGGCGGACCATCGGGTTGCGCTGATCGGCAAGGTGCATCATTCGCTGGCCGACGGCGTGGCCTCGGCGAATCTCATGGCTCGGTTCATGGGTCTCGTGCATGAACCGCCGAAAGTCGGCGTCGCAGTGTCTACGACGCCCGGCAAGGGCGCCATGTTGCGAACCGCGGCACGCGGTCACGTCAAACAGGTGTCGCTCATCCCGCGCCTCGTAACGGACGCAGCTAGCGGCCTGTCCAGGGTCCGACGGCGGGCACGCGACCGGGGCGAACGGCCTGACATGGCGAAGATGTTCGACCCTCCCCCGTGCTTCCTGAATCATGTTGTCTCCCCGAGGCGTACGTTCGCCAGTGCGACACTTCCTCTCGTTGACGTCAAGGCAACCGCCAAGCATCTCGACGTGACGTTCAACGACTTGGTTCTTGCAACCGTTTCCGGCGCGCTCCGCGAACTGCTGCTGCGATACGACGGCAGAGCTGACCGGCCGCTGCTGGCCAATGTGCCCGTCAGCACGGATAAGTCGATTGACCGCATCAGTGGCAACGAGCTCAGCGGGCTTCCCGTTTCGCTGCCAGTCCACGTCGACGAACCGACGAAGCGCGTTCGTCTCACCGCCGCAGCGACCAAGATCGCCAAGGACGACAACCAAGTTGTCGGCCCGGACCTTTACAGCAGGATCATGAGCTATCTTCCGACGGCGCTCGCGCCGGCTGCGTTCCGATGGCAAGCGACGCGGGCCGCGCACAACAGCGTCATGAACGTACCGATCTCCAACGTCCCCGGCCCTCGCGAGCGCGGCGAGATCGGTGGCCTACCCGTCACTGAGTTCTATTCCACGGGCGTCCTGTCGGCGGGTGTGGCCATCAACATCACGGTGTGGAGCTACGCCGATCAGCTCAACATTTCGGTACTTGCCGACGATGAAACCTTCCACGACGTCCACGAAGCCACAGACGCCATTGTGCATGCGTTCAGCGAACTGCGTTGTGCAGCAGGCTTGTCGGCGAGACTGAGCCCGCTCACTACAGCGATGGCCGCCGTCAGCGCATACCGCCAGACAGGGGATGCCGCCGATGACGTCAGACCGTAGGAAACAGGTGAGACTGGTGGCTGTAGATGCCGGAAGCAAAGCCGACGACGATGCATGCAAAACCACGAGATGGGATCCGGACTTCATCGAGAGGGTCAAGGACAAGGGCTGGCCAATTCTGAAGCGGTACTTCCGTGCCGAAATTCACGGCGTGGACGGCATACCTTCCACCGGCGGAGCGTTGCTTGTTTCCAACCACTCCGGGGGATCACTGACTCCAGACGTCGTTCTGTTCGGCTCCGCGTTCTATGACCAATTCGGTTACGAGCGGCCATTGTTTACCCTGGCACACAGCCAGGTCTTCATCGGGCCCTTCAAGCAGTTGCTGGGTCGACTCGGGGTCATCCACGCCTCCCGGGACAACGCCGCGAAGGCCTTGGCAGCGGGCGCTTTAGTGCTCGTATTCCCCGGCGGTGACTACGACGCCTACCGACCCACCCTGGGCGCCAACGTCATCGACTTCAATGGACGCACGGGTTATGTTCGGGCCGCGGTGGACGCCGGTGTGCCGATCGTGCCGATGGTGTCAATCGGCGGGCAAGAGACGCAACTGTTCCTGACGCGCGGCACAGGGCTGGCGAAGCGCCTGGGGCTCGGACGACTCAGAGTGGGAATCATGCCAATCAGCGTCGGATTTCCCTTCGGTGTCAGCGCCTTCATCCCGCCGAACGTTCCACTGCCGGCCAAGATTACGACGCGCGTATTGGAACCGATCGACGTCGTGGGCCTCTTTGGACAGGACCCCGACATCGACGTTGTCGACTCCCATGTGCGCTCGGTAATGCAGGACGCGATGAACGAGCTCGTCCGTCGACGACGCTTCCCTTTTTTGGTTGAAAGTTAGCTAACGAACGCCTCAAACTGATGACGCAAAGGTCCTGCGTCGAACCGGTTGGCTGCGGTGCGTGTGGACGATGGTGCCCGCGCGATCTTCGAGAGAGACTACGTCCGAAACAGTGTCAGTCTCGGGTACGCCGTCACTGTGCACAGCGCTCAGGGGTCTACCGCTGACTCAACCCACGCCATTCTTCGCGAGAACACCACACGTTCCTTGCTCTACGTAGCTATGACGCGCGGCCGTGAGGTAAACAACGTCTATCTCTGCGAACGTGCCAGCGAGTCTGAATACGGCAGATCACGAGACGATGCTGCCGCGCTTGTCCGTGGTACCGAAAAGCACTCGGCAACGATGCTTATGGCGATGGCGCTCCAGAATGACGACCGGCCGACTACCGCGCTCAATCTCGCCGCACAGAACTCCGCTGCTCGACCAACACATCGGGTCACCAAGCTTCTCGAACACACGGCCCAACGCCTTGCGGGCCTGCGCGAGAATTACCGACAACAGCAGACCATGAAGACGCATCCTCGATCTGTGCGCGAAAGGTCGCGCAGCCAATCGGTTGACAACGGTATCGAACTCTAGGGCGAGAATACGGATTCCGCGGAATTCGACGAGTCGCACACCGGAACTCCGTGGTCGGGCACCACCCTCACGTGTTCCGTACTAACACTCCAAACCCATCCTGCAGTGTCTACGGACCGCAGCGCTTCAACTATTAGGCAAGCTAATGTTCCCAAAAGTGTTCCTAAAGCCAATGAAAACGGCCCCCGGAGTTACCTCCGAGGGCCGTTTTACCTGGTAGCGGGGACAGGATTCGAACCTGCGACCTCTGGGTTATGAGCCCAGCGAGCTACCGAGCTGCTCCACCCCGCGATGGTGAACGCTACGTTACCGGGGCGGTTGCTTCGGCTCCAAATCGCCTGCTCAACGCCACTGTCGGCCTCCCGCGAGCGTGCGCTTTCTCCGGCTTTCTCACGGCGTGGCGGCCGCAGACACGCACGCTCGCGGCAAGGGGGCGTCTACCGGGGTGTGCGGATCACCTGGCCGGTGGCCAGGACACCGGCGGGGTCGTATCGGTCGGCGAGGGCAGCCAGCCAGTGCAGCGTGTCCTGGTTGTACACCCGCGCCGGGCGGGCCGGGTCATAGGACGGCGCGAAGTTCGGCATCTGCCCGCCGGTGGCCCACGGCGCCACAGCTGCCGTCACCGCGCGGGCGTGCTCGACCACCACGGCTGCGTTCTCCGGCATCGGTGCCCCGATCACCGCGAGCGAGAACGCCGCGTCGCGATGGCAGAACGCGCTGCGGTGCTGCGGCTCACGGGCCAGCGCTCCCCCGAGCAACCGCAACTCGACGAGCACCTGCGGGGAGCCCGAGCCGGGCCCCGCGACTGCCAGCAGCGCGTCGATCGCCTCGGCCGGCAACTCGGACAGCAGCGCCTGGTCCTCGTTGATGGGCATCGGGTCCACCGGGTCGGCGTGCACGGCCCCGATCGCCGCGTACGGCAGCACCCCGATGTTGTCCAGGATCGGGGTCGCGGCCGCCCGCATCGGCGCGAGCAGCCTCTCCGCATCGGCGAAATCACCGACGGCCGTGTATCGAACCGCGACCGTCATGCGACCGGCCAGCGGTGCGGGCACGCCCGGCAACGGCGGCAGCTGTTGCACCGCGATCGACGTGTTCACCGTCTCGGGCAGTCCGACACTCCACGCGCGCCAGGCGTGCAGCACCTCAGCCGTCGCGGCACCGTCGAAAAACACTGCGCCACCGTAGTACTCAGGAATAGGTAGCAGGTCCATCTCGACCGCGGTGACGATACCGAGGGTGGCCTTGCCGCCGCGCAGGCCCCAGAACAGATCCGCGTTCTCATCAGGGGTGGCGCGCAACAGCTGTCCCTCACCGGTCACCACGTCGAACGCCCGGACGTGATCCGACGACAGCCCCGCAGTGCGGACCAGCGGACCGATCCCACCGCCGGTCAGATACCCCACCACGCCGACCCCGGGCGCCGAACCGCACAGCGGCGCAAGGCCGTGCGGGGCCGCGACATCGATGACGTCCTGCCAGCGTGCCCCCGCCGCCACCCGCACCGTGCGATTGAGGACGTCGACCTCGCAGTGCTTCATCGCCGCCGTCAGCACCAGGATGGTGCCGGACCCCACCCCGACCGCGCCGTGGCCGGTCGCCTGCACCGTGACGGTGAACCCGTGCGTCGCGGCAAACCTGACCGTGCCGGCGACGTCCTCGGCCGAGGTCGCCAACACCACCGCGGCCGGGTCGACCGGTGCGGCCACGTTCCACGGCACGCATCGCTCGTAGCCCGGCTCGCCGGGCAGCGCCACATGGGTGGCGACCTGGTCGCGCAGGGTGCGCAGCGCCTCGTCGCGGCTCAGGTCGGTCGGTACGGTCATCGGAGTCCTTTCTCGGATGCTTCGTGTCGCGGACAAGCATCACCGAGCGGCCTTGGCGACCGCTTGGCCGAGAACACCAAGAAAAATCCAAGCGGAATTTACCGCGCGACCAGGGAGTTCGCCCGCGCTACGACGTCGCAAACGGCGCGCACTGCCGCAAATCGCGGCCTGTACGCGTTCTCACGCGCGCGCTGTCAGACCATCTCCGGCACCCGCAGATGTGCCAGCACCAGGTCGCAGTCGCAGGCGTCAAGCACCTCGGCCCCGGCCTCGCGCACCGCGGCCTTCTCGAGCGCGTCGATCGCGGCGTGGTTGTGCCGCAGCGCCTCGGCGCTGTCGAACGTCAGCGACGCGACACCGAATCCCGAATCGCGGTCGACCATCAGGCTGGCACTGCAGAAGCCGTCCATTTCCTCCAGCGCCGGGATGGTGGCCAGCCGGAAGCCATCGATGGCGCGTTCCGCGCCTTTGGGAGCGACGCGGGCCCACGTGACCCGCACGCAGGCGCCGGGTGCCGAGCGGTGGTCGCGGTGCAGCGCGGCGATCTCCCACTCGTCGACCGTGGGGCTGCCACCGAGGATCTCGGCGGCGCGGTTGCGGTACTCGTCGGCAACGCGCCGGCTGGCGTGCATCGCCGTCTCCGATTCCCACGCCGTGGTCACGATGCAGCGGCCCGACTGGCGGTCCACCAGCAGCGACAGACCGACGTAGCCGTCGAGTTCGGTCAGCGCGGGCCACACCGTGTCGTGGATATAGGTGATCCCGGCGTCGATCGCCGAGGACCGCGCGTGGACTGTTGAACTACGCGCATACATGTCTGCCTCCGTCGTCGTTGGCAGCGTCCCAGCGGCGCCGCCGGACCAACCCATCGTCCTCTCCGGCCTGCCTGAGGGCAATGGCCGCGGCAGCCGCGCGCTCGCGAAAGCGCCACCACGGTCGCGGATCCGGCGCGGGAACTACCGTGAAGGCGCTTTCGCGACAAACCGGGGCCGTTCAGCGCAGCCGCGACGCCGCGGCCGCCACCGCCGCCATGCCGACCTGGGCGGCCTCTGCCGCCAGCGCCGCGGCGGCTGCCGCCCGCCCGGGCGACGGGTCGGTCAGCTCGTACTCCAGCAGGCGGCAGCGCAGCAGCGCGGGGACGCCGGCGGTGCGCTCGGCGATGCCGCGGGCCACCGCCAGATCCTCGAGCGCGCCCGCCCTGTCGCCGCGCAACGCGCGCAGGCGTGCGGTCGCCAGCGCCACCGGCCCGGCCATCCCGACCTGTCCGATCACCGCAATCCGGTCGCGATACGGGTCCAGCTGGGCCAGAAGAGGTTCGGCGAACTCCCTCAGATCGTGGTCGGCGGCCAGATGTGCCAGCAGCGCATGATGGCCCAGCGTCGTCCAGATATGGGCCCGGTCGGTTTTCTGCGCCCACTGCCGCACGGTGGCCAGCGCTTCGGCACGGGCCTGCGGGCCGGTCAGCAAGGTCAGCACCCCGGTCCGGACCACGCCGACCATGCCCAGGCCGCCGGCCTGCCGAGCGTCCAAGTCGGTCCAGCTGGGGTCGACGGGTCCGCCGCGCTCGCGCAGCAGGGTCGCCCGCGCCAGCAGTCCGCTGCCCGCCTCGTACAGCTCGGTCTGCTCGTGCACGTGCGCCGCGATCGCATGGTGCCGTTCGGCTTCGGCGAAGTCTCCGTGCCACACCGCCAGCACCGCCTCCATCCACCGCAGCTGCGCGCGCAGCACCGGCAGCTGCAGCTCCTCGCTACCGGCGATACCGGCCTGCACATGGCGCCGGGTGCCCTCGACGTCGCCGAGGTTCATCGCCGCCATCGTCGCCACCGAATGCGCGATCACCGCGTCTTCGCGGGACCTGGTGTGCCTCAACGAGTTCAGATGTTCTGCCCACTCCAGTGACTGGGTGCTCAGTGTCGCCACCCCGGAGAAGGTGATCAGCCGGCCGGTCAGGACGTCGGCGATGACATCCGGATCGCCGGTGGCTTCGGCCAGTCGCTCGGCCCGGTCGAGCAGTTCGGGCGCGACCGTCGCGTCGGGGTGGTAGCAGTGCCCCACGGCCAGCGCTGAGAGCACCCGCGCTGCCGAGGCCGGATCGTCCTCCGACAGCGTCGCCGCCCGCGCCAGCAAGGTCAGCAGCTCTCCGGGGTCGTTTCCCGGTGCCAGCCAAGGCCATCCGCCGCTGGCCCGCAACAGCGCACTCGCCACGCGCCCGGCGCTCGCGGCCCGACCGGTGCGCAACGCCTCCCCCAGGTAACGCTGCACGCTGTCGAGCACCAACTGGCCGCGACCGGCCCGCGAATGCGCCTCCAGCAGTTCGACGGTCAGCCCGTCCCGCTGCGCGTCGTCGCGTTCGGACACCGGAAGACGATCGTAGGCGTCCAGTGCCGCCTGCCACCATCGCGCGGCGATATCCGAACTCCACTGCGCAGTGGCGTGTTCGGCCGCCACTCGGCAGGCCTGCACCACCGTGGCGGGCTCCGCCAGCGGTTGCGCGGCCACCAGGTGCTGCGCGCGCCAGGTCGGCGCATCCGGCAGGGCGCTGTCGGCGAGCACGTCGGCGACCTTGGCGTGCAGCCGCTGTCGACGCAGCGCCGGCATCCCGGTCAGCAACTGCTCGCGCAGCAGGCCGTGGGCGAACACGTACCCGTCACCGGTGTGGGAGGCGACGATGATCCGTTCGTCGGCGGCCTCGTCGAGATAGTCGGCAAGGGTGTCCAGATCCAGCGCCGTGGCCTGCGCCAGTAGCGGGACGGTGACGGAGTCGAGGACGTCGGCGATGACCGCGGCGGTGCGCAGCACCTGCATCACCGCCGGATCCAGCGCGGCCAGCCGGCGGTCCAGCACCGAGCGCACGGCGTGCGGAATCTCGCTGCCCGCGCGCTCTTCTCGGGGCAGGCGCGCATACTCGGAGACGAAGAACGGGTTGCCGCCGGTGCGGTCGGCGAGTTCAGCGGCCTCGGCGGCGGTGACGGCCTCCTCGGCGACCTCGTTGGCCAGCGTGGCGACGTCCTCCGACGACAGCGCCGGCACCTCGATGAGCCGATTGTCCTTGCCCCGTGCGACGGTGCTGAGCAATCGCGCGACCTCCGGCGTGTGCTCACCGTCGCGCACCGTGACGATCACCAGGATGGGGTGGTCGCGCAGGGCCCCTGCGATGTAGGCCAGACAGGCCGCCGAGGTGGTGTCGGACCACTGCACGTCATCGACGACGACGGCCAGCAGTCGCGGCGCGGATTCGAGCAGCCGCTGAATGCGTTCGTAGACGAGGAATCTCGCGGTGTCGGGGTCGGCATGCGGCGGGATCTCGAGCACCTCGTCGGCATCGGCCCCCAACGCCCGGACCAGGTGACGCATCGGCCACCACGGCGGGGTACCACGCTCGTCGGGGCAGTTGACCCACACCACGTCGCCGCCGTCGGCGTCGACGAGCCCGGCGATCTCCTCGGCGAGCCTCGTCTTGCCGATGCCCGGTGGACCCGACAGCACCAGCCAGCGCGCCGCCCCGGCGGTGACCCGGGCCAACATCTCCGCCGCCGTTGCCAATTCGCGGTCACGCCCCACCAACGGGGCGCGGTGCGGCGCGGCGTCGGCCACAACCGCCGGCGCCGTCGTCACCTCGGGCTGCGGCAGCGTCGTCGCGCCCGTCCACTCCGGCGAGCGAGGCCAGCCGGTGAGCTCGGGCGCCTGTCGCAGCACCGCGGTGTGCAGTTCCCGGAGCTCGGAGCCGGGGTCCAGGCCGAGTTCATCGGCGAGCAACCGCGCATGCCGGGCGTAGACCTCCAGCGCCTCGTGCGCGCGCCCGGCGCGGTAGAGCGCCAGCATGTGCAGCCGGCAGCCCCGGTCGGCGAGCGGATCGAGTTCGCGCAGCCGCAACACCTCGGTCAGCGCGGCCGGCACCTTGCCCAACGCCAGCAGCGCCGTCACCTTGCAGGTCACGCATTCGGTGCGCATCTCGGCGATACGGGCGGCGTCCTCGCGCACCCAGTCCGCGTCGGCCATGTCTTCGAGCAGCTCGCCCCGCACCAGGCTCAGCGCGGCATCGGCCTCGGACAGCGCCTCCTCCCACCGCTCCCCCTCGATGGCGGCGCTCGCGCGGGCGCACGTCGCGGCGAACACCGCGACGTCGACCTCGTCGGGGCCGACGTCGAGGTAATAGCCCGGCGGCTGACGCACGATGGGCGACGCCATCTGCGAATCGCGCAGCGCCCGGCGCAAATTCGAGATGTACACCTGCAGGCTGGCCGTCACGCTGGCCGGAAGGTCATCTCCCCATACCGCGTGAGCCAGCCGGTCGGTGGACACCACCCGACCCTGCGCCAGCAGCAGGGCGGCAAGCACCGCCCGCTGCTTGCGCGGACCGACATCGATCGGGCTCCCCCCGTGGACCACCTGCAGTGGCCCGAGCAACCGATAGCGCACCGGCGTCGATGGTCAGTTCGTCGACTGGTATTCGCTCACCGCGTCGTCGAGGCGTTCCAGCGCCTCGCCGAACTGCGCGAAGTCACCGCTGCGCTGGGCTTCCCGCAGCGCGTCCAGCGCCGCGTTGACATTCTGCAGCGCAGTGGCTTTCGCCGCGGACAGCTGGGTCGGACCGCTCGGCGGCACCGCCGCCGGCACCTCCGGCTGTTGCGGCGCCGGCGCCTGACCAGGACGGTTCGGCTGCGCCGCGGGCGGCTGCTGATTGTTGTTGGCCTGCGGCCTCTCGGACGCCTGCCCGGCGGGCGGTTCGGTCGCCGCCGGCCCGGTCGCGGTGGCGTCCGCCCCAGGGCCGAACAGGTCGGTCAGCGCGTCACGCACCGTCGGTCCGTAACCGATCTGGTCGTTGTACATCATCGCGACGCGAATCAGACGCGGGTACGACGACGCGGCGTCCGTGGAGCCCGGCGACGCGTACACCGGTGCGACATAGAGCAACCCGCCTTGCCCGATCGGCAGCGTGAGCAGGTTGCCCCACCGGATCCGGTTCTGGTTGTCGCGGCCGATGACACCGAGGTCCTGGCTGACCGCGGTGTCGGTGCTGATCGCGTTGAACGCCAGCTTCGGACCGTTGACCTGCCCGGGAATCGTCAGCACCGTGAGCTTGCCGTACGTCTCGGGATCCGAGCTGGCGCTGATGTAGGCCGCGAGGAAGTCGCGACGGAACCGGTTCATCGCACTGGTCAGCTGGAATGACGCCGAATTGCTGTTCTGCGCAATGTCTTTGGCGACGATGTAGTACGGCGGCTGGTAGCTGCTGGCCGTCGGGTTCGGGTCCAGCGGGACGTCCCAGAAGTCCGACGTCGAGAAGAACGTCACCGGGTCGTCGACGTGGTACTTGGCCAGCAGCGCGCGCTGCACCTTGAA
The DNA here is from genome assembly GCF_025263565.1 of Mycobacterium sp. SMC-8. Classification (NCBI taxonomy): domain Bacteria; kingdom Bacillati; phylum Actinomycetota; class Actinomycetes; order Mycobacteriales; family Mycobacteriaceae; genus Mycobacterium; species Mycobacterium sp. SMC-8. The sequence goes on along the minus strand of NZ_CP079865.1, from coordinate 3,254,517 downwards.
CAGGTCCTCGGGATAGCGCAGGTGCTCCTGCAGCTCCGGAGAGATCGCGCTCTTGGGTTGGACGGTGTCCGGGAACACCTTCATCCATGCCTGCAGCACCGGGTCCTGCTCATCCTGGGCGTACAGGGTCACGGTGCCGTCGTAGGCGTCGACGGTGGCCTTCACCGAGTTACGGATGTAGGACACCTGCTTGTCGGGCTGCAGCCGGTTCAGCGCCACCTCGTTGGAGTCGGTGGTCGCCGACGACAGCGACATCAGCTCCGAGTACGGGTAGTTGTCCAGCGTGGTGTAGCCGTCGACAATCCACACGATGCGCTCGTTGACGATCGCCGGATAGATGGCGGTGTCGGTGGTCAGCCACGGCGCCACCGCCTCCACCCGCTTGGCCGGATCGCGGTTGAACAGGATCTTGCTGTTCTCGTTGATCACGTTGGAGAACAGGAAGTTGCGTTCGGCGTACTTCGCGGCGAACACGCTCCGGGTCAGCCAGTTGCCGATCGGCACACCGCCGCTGCCGGTGTAGGTGTAGTTGCGGGTGGCGGTGTTGGTCTCGTAGTCGTACTCGCGCGGGGCGCCGTTCTCGCCGACGATCGCATAATCGGCGGCGGTGCCGGCGATCACCGGGCCGAAGTAGATACGCGGCTGGGCCAGCGGGGCCGGGCCGGGTGAGACCACCTCGCCGTTGGGGCCCACGACGCTGGCCAGGAACTCCGGGTAGCCGCCGTTCTGGTTGGGGTCGTTGGCGATTCCGCGCACCGTGTTGGCCGGCGAGGCGATGAACCCGTTGCCGTGGGTGTACACGGTGTGCCGGTTGATCCAATCGCGCTGGTTGTCGATCAGGCGGTCGGGGTTCAGCTCGCGCGCGGCGACCACGTAGTCGCGCAGGTTGCCACCCTCGTCGCGGTAACGGTCCATGTTCAGCTGGTCGGGGAAGTAGTAGAAGTTCTTGCCCTGCTGGAACTGGGTGAACGCCGGGCTGACGATGTTCGGGTCGAGCACCCGGATGTTCGACGTGGTGGCCCGGTCGGCGGCCACCTGTTGCGCGGTGGCGGCGGCGTTGCCCGGATAGTCGCGGTATTCCACCGCTTCGTCGGTCAGACCGTAGGCCTGCCTGGTCGCCGCGATGCTGCGGCTGATGTATTCACTTTCCTTCTGCGCGGCGTTGGGACGCACGCTGATCTGCTCGACGACCAACGGCCAGCCCGCGCCGACGATCAGTGACGACAACAGCAGCAGCACCACACCGATCGCCGGGATGCGCAGGTCGCGCAGCACGATCGCGGAGAACACCGCGGCCGCGCAGATCACCGCGATCGCCAGCAGGATCAACTTGGCCGGCAGCACCGCGTTGATGTCGGTGTAGCCGGCGCCGGTGAACGGTTTGCCGCTGCGGGTGTGGCTGAGCAGTTCATACCGGTCGAACCAGTAGGCGACCGCCTTGAGCAGCATCAGGATGCCGACCAGCGTGATCAGTTGGATGCGGGCAGCCCGGCTCAGCGCGCCGCTGCGGCCGGCCAGCCGGATACCGCCGAACAGGTAGTGGCCCAACAGGTTCGCGATGAACGCCAGGAACGTCGCAGCAAACAGGTAGGTCAGCACGAGCCGATAGAACGGAAGATCGAACGCGTAGAAGCCGAGGTCGATGCCGAACTGCGGGTCGGCGACGCCGAAGCTGCCGCCATGCAGGAACAGCTGCACCTGCTGCCAGTAGTTCTGGGCGATCAGGCCGGCGAGCAAGCCGATCACGACCGGCACGCCAACCCCGACCAGACGCAGCCGCGCCATCACCGCGGTGCGGTAGCGGGCGACCGGGTCGTTGGGGCCGGCGGTCGGCACGAACACCGGCCGGGTGCGGTAGGCCAGCGCCAGCGCCGCGAACACGACACCGCCGATGACCAACGCGGCAGCCAAGAAGATGACCAGCCTGGTCACGATCTGGGTGGTGAACACCGACCGGTAACCGAGCTCGCCGAACCACAACCAGTCGACATAGGTGTCGATGAGCCGTGGGCCCAGCAGCAACAACACCACGACGACAATCGCGATGGCGATCAGAACCCGGCTTCGTCGGGTCAGACTCGGCATTCTCGCCGCGGGCCGCATCCCCACTCGTTACTCCACTCTCGGAAATTCCCAGCAGATCTTCAGGTGTGACAACTTAGACATCACTCTACGCATCGGCCCTGTGCCCGTGATTCAGCAGCGGGGGGGTTCACCACCAGCGGAAAGCGTGCGCATCCCGTCGATCGCATGCTCCAGAGTGTCCACCTTGAGCAGCTCGATGCCGTCGGCGTCGGCGGTCTTGGCTTCGGCGCAGTTGTCGGCGGGCACCAGGAACGCGGTGGCCCCGGCGTCCCGGGCGGCGGCGATCTTGTGGGTGATGCCGCCGATGGAGCCGACCTTGCCGTCACCGCTGATGGTGCCGGTGCCCGCGACGAACTTGCCGCCGTTGACGTCGCCGGTGGTCAGCTTGTCCACCACGGCCAGGCTGAACATCAGTCCTGCTGACGGTCCGCCGATGTTGGCCAGATTGAAGTCGATGGCGAACGGCGCCCAGGGCGCGTCGAGCACGTTGACCCCGAGGAAGCCCTGGGCGCGTTCCGGGTGGGAACCCAGCGTGATCTCGGTGGTGCCCATCGGCGCATTCTTGCGGCGATAGTCGACGACGATGGTATCCCCCGGCTTGGTGTCCTTGAGCAGCTCCTGGAACTGCTCCAGCGTCGCCACCGGGATGTTGTTGACCCCGTCGATGGCGTCACCGGCCTGCAGCTTGCCCTTTGACGGGCCGTCCTCGTCGATGCTCTCCACGGTGACGGCCATCGGGTACTTCAGGTACTGCAACGCGGCGTACTCGGCGCTGTCCTCGGACTGGCGGAAGTCCTTGGTATTTGCCTCGTCGATCTCTTCCCTGGTCTTGTCCGGCGGATACACCAGCTCGCGCGGGACGAGTTGATCGCGACCCGAGGCCCAGAAGATCAGCGCCTGACCGAGGGTCAGACCGTCCCGCTGGGCCACCGTGGTCATGTTCAGGTGCCCGGAGGTCTTGTGAACGTCGGCGCCCTCGATCGCGACGACCTCCTTGCCGTCGACCTCCCCGAGCGTGTCGAAGGTCGGCCCCGGGCCGAGCGCGACGTAGGGCACGGTCACCAATGTCAGCAACACCCCGAAGATCAGGATGGGCACCAGCGCGACGACCAGCGTGGAAATCCGCCTGTTCACGCCGCCCACAGTAAAGGTCGGCGACCGCGGCCGGCCGCGAAGACCACCCCGGTTCACTCTCAGCGTGACCCGGCCACCCGCACGCTGGGTCCCGGGTGAGTACCGTTGAGGGCATGGCTGACCTGCCTTTCGGCTTCTCCGCCGGGGACGACCCCGACCGCGACAAACCCAAGAAGGACCCCAACTCGGGTGGGGACCCGTTCGGCGGCGCCTTCCCCGGCGGCGAGTTCGACATGTCGCAGCTGGGTCAGATCTTCTCCAAACTCGGCGAGATGTTCAGCGGGGCAGGCACGTCGATGGCGGGCGGCAAGTCCGCCGGCCCGGTCAACTACGACCTGGCCCGCCAGCTGGCGTCCAACTCGATCGGCTTCGTCGCGCCCGTGCCGGAACAGACCGCGTCCGCGATCGCCGACGCGGTGCGGCTTGCCGAGACCTGGCTCGACGGTGTCACCCCGCTGCCCGCGGGCACCGTCCGCACGGCGGCGTGGACACCGACCGACTGGATCGACAACACCATGGAGACCTGGAAGCGGCTGTGCGATCCGGTGGCCGAGCAGATCTCGACGGTGTGGGCGCAGGCCCTGCCCGAGGAGGCCAAGGCGATGGCCGGGCCGCTGCTGTCGATGATGTCGCAGATGGGCGGGATGGCGTTCGGCTCACAGCTCGGTCAGGCGCTGGGCACGCTGTCAAAGGAGGTGCTGACCTCCACCGACATCGGTCTTCCGTTGGGCCCCAAGGGAGTCGCCGCGCTGATGCCCGAGGCGGTGGAGTCGCTGGCCGAGGGACTGGAGCAGCCGCGCAGCGAGATCGTCACGTTCCTGGCCGCCCGGGAGGCGGCCCACCACCGGTTGTTCAGTCATGTGCCGTGGCTGTCCACCCAGCTGCTCAACGCCGTGGAGGCGTTCGCCAAGGGCACCAAGATCGACATGTCCGGGATCGAGGAGTTCGCCCGCGGCTTCAACCCGGCGTCGCTGACCGATCCGTCCGAAATGGAGCAGCTGCTCAACCAGGGCATCTTCGAGCCGAAGGCCACCCCGGAGCAGACCGCGGCGCTGGAACGGCTGGAGACCACCCTCGCGCTGATCGAGGGTTGGGTGCAGACCGTGGTGTCCGATGCGCTCGGCGACCGCATCCCCGGCACGTCGGCGCTGTCCGAGATGCTGCGCCGCCGGCGTGCGACCGGAGGGCCGGCGGAGCAGACGTTCGCCACCCTGGTCGGCCTGGAACTGCGTCCCCGCAAGATGCGCGAGGCCGCCGACCTGTGGCGCAAGCTCACCGAGGCCGTCGGCGCCGACGCCCGCGACAGTGTGTGGCAGCACCCCGACCTGCTGCCCAGTGCCGCCGACCTCGACGAGCCGGCCGCCTTTATCGACCAGATGATCGGCGGGGACACCAGTGACATCGACAGCGCGATCGAGCAGGCTTTCGGCGAGGCGCTTTCCGGGGGACAGGACGAGGGTCCCCGCGAAGAAACCGGCGACGGCGGACGTGACGAGGGGCACGACGACCCGAAGGCCTGACCCCTCAACCCGTCCGCCCATGGTCGAAGTCACAACCGTCACAAATTTCCACGCTCTGCAGGGAAAGTCCGAGTAGACCCCTGAAAAACGCGGATAGTTGTGGCTCTTGGGGCTGGTGTGCCCCTCCGACGAGGTGGGTGATCCGTAGCCCATGCGTTCTCGCCGGCTGGGCCAGGGCGACCTCGCGGGTGAGACCGGCCCTGTGGATAACTGCGCCCGCCGACGTCGCGCCATGACACTGTCAATGCATGACGCGGTACGCGCTGAGCACCGCCACCCCGGTGCTGTCCCGCCCAGACGGCACCGTGCAGGTCGGGTGGGATCCGCGGCGCGCGGTCATCGTGCACCCGCCCGCCGGGCTGTCCGCCGCGGTCCTGGCCGAATTGCTGCGGGCGCTGCAGGGTGCGGCGACCGCGCCGGAGCTGCAGAGGCTGGCCGCCGGTCGAGGCGTGGCCGAAACCGTCGTCGCGGGTCTTCTCAGCCATCTCGTCGACCGCGGCGTCGTCACCGCTGCCCCGGCCGACGCCCGCGCGGCCTCGGTGCGGGTGCACGGCGACGGCCCGTTGACCGATCTGCTCACCGCATCGCTTCGCTGCTCGAATGTGCGGGTCAGCCTCAGCAGCCGGACCCACGCCTCGACCACGCAGGCCGATCTGGTGGTGCTGGCCGACTACCTGGTCGCCGATCCGCGGGTCGTGCGTGAACTGCACGACGGGGGTGTGGCGCACCTGCCGGTGCGGGTGCGCGACGGCACCGGGCTGATCGGGCCGCTGGTGATTCCCGGCGCCACCAGCTGCCTGCGCTGCGCGGACCTGCACCGCAGTGACCGTGACGCCGCCTGGCCCGCCGTCGCCGCGCAGCTGTGCCGCACAGTCGGCAGCGCGGACCGGGCCACGTTGCTGGCCACCGCCGCGCTTGCGCTCCACGAGATCGACCACGTCATCCGCGCGGTGCGCGGTGAGCGCGCCGACAGCCCCGCGACCCTGGACACCACACTGGAGTTCGAGGTGACCAGTGGATCGGTGACTGCGCGTCGCTGGTCGCGGCATCCGGACTGCGCATGCTGACATCGCGCGTTGCCAAGTCGTTGGTCGAAGTTCAGCGCCGTCATGGATGATGGACCGGTGAGTGAGATCAAGCGCGGGCGCGCGGCGCGCAACGCGAAGTTGGCGTCGCTGCCCGTCGGTATGGCAGGACGTGCCGCGCTCGGCATCGGCAAGCGGTTGACCGGCAAGTCGAAAGACGAGGTCAACGCCGAGCTGATGGACAAGGCGGCGCAGCAACTGTTCACCGTGCTCGGCGAGCTCAAGGGTGGCGCGATGAAGGTCGGCCAGGCCCTGTCGGTGATGGAAGCCGCCATTCCCGAGCAGTACGGCAAGCCCTACCGGGAGGCACTGACCAAGCTGCAGCGCGAGGCGCCACCACTGCCGGCCGCCAAGGTGCACCGGGTTCTCGACCAGCAGCTGGGCACCAAGTGGCGGGAACGCTTCCAGTCCTTCGATGACAAGTCGGTGGCATCGGCCAGCATCGGCCAGGTGCACAAGGCCGTCTGGTCCGACGGCCGCGAGGTCGCGGTCAAGATTCAGTACCCCGGCGCCGACGAGGCGTTGCGCGCCGACCTCAAGACCATGCAGCGCATGGTCAGTGTGCTCAAGCAGCTTTCCCCCGGCGCCGACGTGCAGGGGGTGGTCGACGAGCTGATCGAACGTACCGAGATGGAGCTCGACTACCGACTGGAGGCCGACAACCAGCGCGCGTTCGCGAAGGCCTACGAGGGCGACCCACATTTCGTGGTGCCGCGCGTGGTCGCCAGCGCGCCGAAGGTCGTCATCCAGGAGTGGATCGAAGGCATCCCGCTGTCGCAGATCATCCGGGAGGGAACCCAGGAGCAGCGCGACCTGATGGCCACCCGGCTGTTCGAGTTCTGCGACGACGCACCGACGCGGCTCGAGATGGTGCACGGCGACGCCCACCCCGGGAACTTCATGCTGCTGCCCGATGACAAGATGGGCGTCATCGACTTCGGCGCCGTCGCCCCGATGCCCGGCGGCTGGCCCGTCGAGCTCGGCCAGATCCTGCGCTACGCGGTGGACAAGAACTACGACAAGTTGCTGCCCACCATGGAGAAGGCCGGCTTCATCCAGAAGGGTCAGCGGGTCTCCACCCGCGAGATCGACGACATGCTCAAGCAGTACGTCGAACCGCTGGAGGTGCCGGTGTTCCACTACACCCGGCGGTGGTTGCAGAAGATGACCGCCCTGGAGTTGGACAAAGCTGCCGGCCAGATCAAAACGGCCCGGCAGATGGACATCCCGCCGAAGCTGGCGATCCCGATGCGGGTGATCGCATCCATCGTCGCGATCTCCTGCCAGCTCGACGCGCACGTCGACACCCGGCGTATCGCCATGGAGAAGGTGCCCGGATTCGCCGACCCCGACGCGGTGTGAGCGCCGGGGCCGACTGAATCTCACGCGGCCACAGTTTCTTTGGCGTCCTTTCTTGGCCGTCCGCGGGGCCGCTTGCGCGCGATGACCGCACCCCGGTCGAGGATCTCACCACCCCAGACGCCCCACGGCTCCTGACGCTGCAGCGCAGCGTTGAGGCATTCGCGCCGGATCGGGCAGTCCGCACACAGCCCCTTGGCCCGTTCCAGATCCTGGGGATCCTCGGCGAACCACAGATCGGGGTCCTCGACATGACACGGCACCGTTAACTTCGTCTTCTCGCATGTCGGCGAAGACATGTCGCTCCTCTGCTTCCTGGTCGTTGGTGCTGTCTGTGCTGTGAACTTCTCGGGGATCTGCGACCAGAAACGACGAAGGCCACGGATCCGTGATTGCGGGTCCGTGGCCTGGTTGGCGGTTGGGGGCTTACCTAGAGGTAGCCCCCCACGGACGCAATCGCACCGGCGGCGGCGCGGCGCTTACGCGGCGCGGCGGCGACGGCTGCGGCGGTGATGGGATGAGCGGGACGTGCCCAGAACTGGGCAGGGAGGGTCCGCGACATGGCGGCAGCTACGCCGGCAACCGTGAAAACGTTGCTGTTCATGATGGGCACCCTCCTCTCGCACAAGGCCGTGGTCTGCGTGTTCTGAGGCTAGAGGTTAGCAGCAAAATCGCACAACACATTTTTGACCAGCGCTTTTGGCGCGATCTTTACGCTTTTTGGCGGCCTTTGACCAGTGCGAGGATGTCCGGCCCGTACTGCTCGAGCTTGCGGGCGCCGATACCGGGGATGGCCACCAACGCGGCGTCGTCGGACGGCAGCGATTCCGCGATCGCGATCAGGGTGTTGTCGGTGAACACGACGTACGCGGGCACACTCATCTCCTTGGAGACCCGCAGCCGCCAATCCTTCAGCTCGGCCAGCAGTTCCTCGTCGATGTCCGAAGGGCAGCTCTCGCACCGGCGCAACATGATCGCCGGCGGTGTGGTCAGCGGCGCGTTGCACACCCGGCAGCGCGGCGCCGGTCCACGAGGCTTCCGCGGCTTGCTGGGCCCGTCGTCCCGCTGGGACTGCGGCGCGATGCCGTTGAGGAACCGGGACGGCCGCCGCCCCTGCCGACCGCCCGGGTTGCGGGCCAGCGCCCAGCTCAGCGTCAAATGCACACGCGCCCTGGTGATTCCGACATAGAGGAGGCGACGCTCCTCCTCCACGGGCTCGCTGTCGGGGCCGTGGGCGAGCGCGTGGCTGATCGGCAGGGTGCCGTCGGCCAGCCCGACCAGATACACCGCGTCCCACTCAAGGCCCTTGGCGGCGTGCAGCGAGGCCAGGGTGACGCCCTGCACCACAGGTGGGTGGCGGGCGTCGGCGCGCTGCCGCAACTCGGTGAGGAGTCCCCGAAGATCCAGATGCGGACGTTGGGCCACCTCGTCGTCGACGAGCTCGGCGAGCGCGGTCAGGGCGTCCCAGCGGTCGCGGGCCTTGACGCCTGCGGGTGGCTCCGCTGTCAGGCCCAGCGGCTCCAGCGTGGCGCGCACCAGTTCGGGCAGCGGATCCTCGATGTGGCCGCGCTCGGCGACGCGCTGCAACGCCAGCAGGCCCTGCCGGATCTCCTGGCGGCTGAAAAACCCCTCACCGCCGCGCACCTGAAACGCGATGCCGGCCTCGGTGAGGGCCTCCTCGTAGACTTCTGACTGAGCGTTGATGCGGTAGAGCACGGCGATTTCCGAAGCGGCAGTACCGGATTCGATGAGCTTGCCGATGCTGCGGGCCACCGCGGTCGCTTCGGCGACCTCGTCGGGATACTCCTTGAACACCGGTTCGGGCCCCGGCGGGCGCTGGCCGATCAGGTGTAGCCGGCTGCCCGCCATCCGCCCGCGCGCGGCCGCGATCACCCGGTTGGCCAGCGAGACGACCTGCGGGGTGGAGCGGTAGTCGCGCTCCAGCCGCACCACCGCGGCCTCGGGGAACCGTCGCGAGAAGTCGAGCAGGTAGCGCGGTGAGGCGCCGGTGAACGAGTAGATGGTCTGGTTGGCGTCGCCGACGACCGTCAGGTCGTCGCGGCCGCCCAGCCAGGCGTCGAGCACGCGCTGCTGCAGCGGCGTGACGTCCTGGTACTCGTCGACGACGAAGCAGCGGTACCGGTCACGGAACTCCTGGGCCACCGCGCTGTCGTTCTCGATGGCGGCGGCGGTGTGCAACAGCAGGTCGTCAAAGTCCAGCAGCGCCATGCCTTCTCGGCGTGATTTGAGGGTCTCGTAGTTGGCATAGGCCGTCGCGACCTTCTCCGCGTCGAACGGGATGTCGCGGCCGACCTCGGCGACGGCCTGCGCGTAGGCCTCCGGAGTGATCAGTGACGCCTTGGCCCACTCGATCTCCCCGGCGAGGTCACGGACATTGTCGGTGCCGGTAGGGAGCCCGGTGCGGTTGGCGGCCTGGGCGACGACGGCGAACTTGCTGTCCATCAGCTGCCACTCGGTGTTGCCGACCACGCGCGGCCAGAAATACGACAGCTGGCGCCGGGCGGCGGCGTGAAACGTCTGCGCCTGCACCGCGCCGGTGCCTGCGCCCTCGTCAAGGGCGCGCAACCGGCCCCGCATCTCCCCGGCCGCGCGCTGGGTGAAGGTGACCGCCAGCACCTGACCGGGGGCGACGTGGCCGGCCGTCACCAGATGGGCGATGCGGCGGGTGATGGTGCGTGTCTTCCCGGTGCCCGCACCGGCGAGCACGCAGACCGGGCCCCGGGGCGCCAGCACCGCCTCGCGCTGTTCGGAGTCGAGGTCACCCAGCAGCCGGTCACGAGAGGCTGTCGAGGGCATGCCGACCATCATGTCAGCGTGCCCCGACAAGCGCGGACCTCGGGACGGGCATGTCGGGCGCGTCGGCTACGTTGATGGGCTTATGAGCGCTGACGAAGCCACCCTGACCATGTACACGACCACGTGGTGCGGCTACTGCTCGCGTCTGAAGATGGCGTTGAAGTCCGAGGGCATCAGCTGGACCGAGGTCGACATCGAGGCCGATCCCTCCGCCGCGGAGTTCGTCGGGTCGGTCAACGGAGGCAACCACGTCGTGCCGACGGTGAAGTTCACCGACGGCTCCACGCTGACCAATCCGAGCATCAAGCAGGTCAAAGCCAAGCTGGCCGGATAACTCGCAGGGCCCGGCTCCGGCGACGTCAGTCCAGCGCGGCCCAGGATTCGATGATCTCCCGCGCGATCGAGATCGACCCGGGCAGCAGTAGTTTCGAGGTGCTGCCCGAACTCCAGTCCCCCTGGTCGAGCGCCTCGCGGATCTCGGCACGGGTGAACCATGCGGCTTCGGCGATCTCGCCGTCGTTGAAGGAGAACGGTTGCTCGGGGTCACCGAGGGCGTGGAAACCGACCATCAGCGACCGCGGGAACGGCCACGGCTGAGACCCCAGGTACTCGACGTCGGTGACGGTCAGGCCGATCTCCTCGGCGATCTCACGCACCACGCAGGACTCGAACGACTCCCCCGCCTCGACGAAGCCGGCCAGAATCGAGAACAGCCGCGGCGGCCACACCGTCTGTCGGGCCAGCACCGCGCGGTCGTGCCCGTCGTGCACCAGGCAGATCACCGCGGGGTCGATGCGCGGGAACTCCTCGTGACCGGTGACCGCGTTGATCCGCGCCCAGCCGCTCTTGATCGGCGTGGTCGGGGCACCATCGACCGGGCTGAAGCGGGCATGGTCGTGCCAGTTCAGCAGCGCGGTCGCGGTGGCGACCAGTTGAGCGCTGACGTCGTCGAACACCTCGCCGGTGCGACGCAGGTCGAGCACTTCGAGCGGGGCGTCGGAGTCCTCCGGGGGTTCGAGCTCCGAGCGCAGCGCCCACACGTGGGTGCCGTCGCCGAGCTTGCCGAGAAACACGGCGTCCTCGGGCGGGGCGGCACCGGCGGACACGGCGCGATTCAGCACCGCGCGGCCGCCGGAGATCAACACCTGGTTACGCCGGTCTACCCGCAGCAAGAGCGCGTCGGGCCATCCGGCGACCGCGGCGTCGACATCGGTGCGCAACGTGTCGGCGCGGTCGGCGCCAACCCGGGACAGCAGCGGGACATTGCGTAGCCGGAAAGGTGTCATCGCTGCCTTCTGCTCTTCGCGCAAGCGCTCATCGCTGCCTTCTGCTCTTCACTCGACGGCTCCTCGCCCGAGGGCTCGTCGCGGCGCAAGCGCTCATCGCTGCCTTCTGCTCTTCGCGGCAAGCGCTCATCGCTCCTCGTCCGCGGACCTGATGTAGAGCAGCCTGTCTCCCGGCTCCAGAGCGTCGACCTCGGGGTCGTCGACCCGGATCAGCCTGTTGCCGCGGACCACACCGAGCACGATGTCGGGCAGATGGCGTGGCGAGCCACCGACCTCCTTCGGCGTGACCTCCCGTTCGGCGATCGCGAAACCGCGGTCGGGGGTGAGCAGATCCTCCATCATCTCGACGACGCTGGGGGTCTTTACCGCGATGCCGAGCAAACGGCCCGCCGTCTCGGAGGTGACGACGGTCGAGTCCGCCCCGGACTGCTTGAGTAGGTGTTCATTGTCGGTTTCGCGCACCGCGGCGATGATCTTGGCCTTCGGCGCGAGTTCGCGGGCGGTGAGGGTGACCAGGACAGCGGTGTCGTCCCGGTTGGCCGCGACGATGATGGTCCTGGCGTGCTGAGCGCCGGCCAGGCGCAGAACCTCGGAGTCGGTGGCACTGCCGCGAACGGTGACCAGGCCCGCGCTCTTGGCGCGTTCCAGGGCCGCGGTGTCCTCGTCGACCACCACGATGTCGCCGGGTGCGATCTCGTCGCCGACCATCGCCGCGGCGGCGGTGCGGCCCTTGGTGCCGTAGCCGACGATGATGATGTGGTTGCGCAATCTGCTCCTCCAGCGCTGGATTTGATAGACCTGACGCGATTGCGTGGTGAGGGTCTCGACGGTGGTGCCGATCAGCACGATCAGGAAAGCCACCCGCAGCGGCGTGATCACCAGGACGTTGACCAGGCGCGCCTCCGGGGTGATCGGGGTGATGTCGCCGTAACCCGTCGTCGACAGCGACACCGTCGCGTAGTACAGGCAGTCCAGGAAGGACAGTGGATTCTCTTGGCTGTCGCGGTACCCGTCGCGGTCGAGGTAGACGATCAGCACCGCGGCGAACAGCGCCCCCAGCGCGTAGATGACGCGTACGGTGATGCGCCGCGCCGGGCTCACCGTCTCGGTCGGGATCTGCACGCGGTCGGTGAGCGCGTGAACCGGAAGATCGGCCAGCGCCTGATCGAACCGGCGTACCCGCCGGCGTAGACGTCCCTTAGCCACGAGGGCCGGTCAAGGAGTGAGGCAGCCGCACCAGCACAATGTAATCATGACCACGTCTCCAACGGCACGGCAGCAGATCACGAAGTCCTCACGCGGCGCCCGAATGGGCGCCTGGCTGGTCGGCATGGGCATCCTGCATTTCGTCGCCCCGAAGCCCTTCGACTCGATCGTGCCCGCGGAACTCCCCGGCACACAGCGCTTCTACACTTACGCCTCCGGTGCCGCCGAGGTCGGTGTGGGCGCACTGCTGCTGGCGCCGAAGACCCGCAAGGCCGGCGCGCTGTCGGCGATCGCGTTGTTCGTCGGCGTGTTCCCCGGCAACGTGAACATGGTCCGGCTGTGGTTCAACGACCCGACCAAGTCACTGCCCATGCGGTTGGGTGCGATCGCCCGACTGCCGTTGCAGATCCCGATGATCACGCAGGCCTGGAAAATCTACCGCGACAGCTGAGCCACCTCCCCGTCCCGGGACCGGTCGGTCAGCAGCGCGATCAACTCGTCCTCGTCGGGCAGGTGGTCCGGGATGACCGTGCGTCCGGACCGCACATAATGGAACGCTGCGCGCACCGAGGACAGCGGGCAGTCATGCAGGCGTGCCCACGCCAACCGGTACACCGAGAGCTGAACAGCATTGTGCCGCAACTCCTCTTCGGTCGGCGGCAGCTCGCCGGTCTTCCAGTCCAGCACCGTGACCCCGCCGTCGTCGTCGGCGAAGACCGCGTCGATGCGGCCGCGGACCACCCGTGCGCCGATCATCATGTCGAACGGCACCTCCACATCGATCGGGGTGCGAGCAGCCCACGGTGACACCACGAACGCGTTCTGCAGCTCCTCCAGCTCGCCACGATCGTCACGGTCGGCGTCCACCGCGCCGGGCAGGTCATCGAGATCGAACAGCTTCTCGGCCTGGAAGTAGCGTTGCACCCAGTCGTGAAATGCGCTGCCCAGCAGGGCCTGTGCATCCGGGCGCCGGGGCAGCCGGCGCTGCAGACGTGCGGCGACCGCCTCCGGGTCGCGGCCGAGTTCGACCATCGCGCTGACCGACAACTGCTGCGGCAACGGACGCACCGGCCGCCGGGCGGCACGTTCGCGTTCGGCCAGCAGTGCGTCGACGTCGGCGGCCCATTCGTGGACATCGGGTGTCGGATCCGGTGGTGACTCGGCGGACATCGCCGAGGCGACCAGCTGCGCGCCCCGGTCGGTGTGCGCACGCCGACCGCCCAGCGGATCTTCCGGCCACACGGCCTCGACCACCCGGTCGCGCAGCGGGTTGGACTCACCGTCGGCGGGGGCGTCAGTCCAGATGTCGACGGTTCCACACGGAGTTCCGTCGGCGATCGACGCGTCGATGACGTCCTTGAGTTCGGTCAGGAACGTCGACGGACCTCTGGGCTTGGATTCGGTCGCACCCCAGTGATGGCCCGACACCAGCAGCGTGTCCTCGGCGCGGGTGATGGCCACGTACAGCAGGCGGCGCTCTTCGTCGGTGCGACGTTGGTCCAGGCTGCGCTTGTGGTCATAGATCTTGTCGGACAAGCCTTTCCGGTCGCTGACGTCGGAGGTGTCGAGCACCGGAACGCCGTGTTCTGACACCGCCGCGCAGTCACCGCGCAGCAGCGGGGGCAGGTCGGCGGCGTCGGTGAGCCAGGTGCGCGGGGAGGCGGTGGACGGGAAGATCCGAGCGGACAGGTGCGGCACGGCGACGAGCTGCCATTCCAGGCCCTTGGCGGCGTGCACGGTGAGGATCTGCACGCGGTCCGCTGACACCGTGACCTCGGCGGGCGCCAGACCGTTCTCCACCTGCTCGGCGGTGTCGAGATAGGCCAGCAGCGCCGACACCGTGGTGGCGCCCCGGGACGCGAAGTCGGCCACCACGTCGGCGAACGCGTCGAGGTGCTCGGTGCCCGACCATCCTGCCGAGACTGGTTGTGCGGCACGGACTTCGGTGTCGATACCGAGGACGCGGCGCACCTCGGCGAGTAGCTCGGGCAGCGGGCTGTCCAGATGGGCGCGCAGCGCGGTCAGTTCACGCCCCAGCGCGACGATCCTGGCGTGCCCCTGCGGGGAGTACGCCGCGGCCGGGCCCGGATCGCAGATCGCGTCGGCCAGGCACGCGGCGTCAGCGTCCGGACCGAGTTGCGCGACGATCCCGGCGGTCGTCGACACCGCATCGGGCGCGGGACCGCCCGCGTCGACGAGGGTGACCGCCCGCCGCCACAGCGCCGCGACGTCGCGGGCGCCCAGGCGCCACCGTGGCCCGGTCAATACCCGCACTGCCGCCGCCCCGGCGGTCGGGTCGGCCGCCAGCCGCAGCATGGCGACCACATCGGAGACCTCCGGCACCGCCAGGAGGCCCGCGAGGCCGACCACCTCCACGGCGACTCCCCGACGGGTCAGCGCATCGGCCATCGGTCCGGCGTCGACGTTGCGGCGCACCAGCACTGCGGCCGTCGGCGCCGCCCCACCGGAAGCGGAACCGGCGTGCCACCGCGACGCGATCTGCTCGGCGACCCACTCCCGTTCGGCCTCCACGTCGGTCAGCAGCGCACACCGCACGCTGCCGGGCTCGGCGCCCGGGCGCGGCTGCAGCGCGCGGACCGAAACCGACCGGCGCCGGGCTTCGACGGACACCTCGTTGGCAAGGTGCAGGACTTCGGGCGGGTTGCGCCAACTGGTGCGCAGCTCCAGCGTCGGCGCCGGGCTGCCGTCCGCCAGCGGGAAGTCGGTGGTGAACCGCGGCAGGTTGGTCGCCGAGGCTCCGCGCCAGCCGTAGATCGACTGGATCGGGTCCCCGACGGCGGTCAGCGCCAGCCCGTCGTCGGCACCGCCGCCGAACAACGAGGACAGCGCCACCCGCTGCGCATGCCCGGTGTCCTGGTACTCGTCGAGCAGGACCACGCGGTAGCGTTGCCGCAGCTGTTCGCCGACCTGCGGGCACTGCGCGGCCAACCGCGCGGCCGAGGCCATCTGCATCCCGAAATCCATCACCCGCTCCTGCCGCATCCGCTGGTGCAGCGCGTCGATGAGTGGGACGAGCATGGTGCGCTCGGTCTGGGTGGCGAGCATGCGGAGGAGCCACTGGCTGGGCCCGCGATCGCGCTGGTAACGGCCCGCGGGCAAGTGGTGCACCAATCGCTCCAGCTCGACATGGGTGTCGCGCAGCTGAGCAGTGTCGACGAGGTGTTCGGAAAGCTGCCCGGCCAACCGCAGCACCATGTCGGTGATCGAGGCCGGCGACTTCTCGGTGTCGAGGGCCGCCGGATGTTCACACACCACCCTGAACGCCAGCTGCCACAACTCGGTTTCGCCGAGCAGCCTGGTGTCGGGTTCGGCGGGGAGCAGCAGACCGAAGTCGCGGAGCAGATTCCCGGCGAATGCGTGGTAGGTGCTGATCGTGACGGGGTCGTCGGCGAGATCCGCACTGCCCGCCGGGAGCATCAGACCCGCCCCAGCCAGCCGGGCCAGCCGGGCACGGACCCGGCGCAGCAGCTGCCCGGCCGCCTTGCGGGTGAAGGTCAGACCGAGCACCTCCCCGGGCCGGGCGTACCCGTTGGCCACCAGCCACACCACCCGTGCGGCCATCGTCTCGGTCTTGCCCGCCCCGGCGCCGGCGATCACCACGAGTGGTCCCGGCGGGGCCGAGATCACGGCGGCCTGCTCGTCGGTGGGCTCGAAAAGACCCAGTGCTGTGGATAATTCGGCGGGACTGTACCGCGGACCCGTCATGCGTCCCTCCTGGTGTTCTGCGCCGGGCACATGGCGCGGACCGGGCAGTGCGCGCAGCCGTCGTTGATCCGGGCGGCGAACTCCGGCCCTTGCGTGGCTGCGGCTGCCTCGTGGACCTGGGCTTCCCACTCGCTGCGGCCGTCGGCGGTCAGCGCGTCCTGGTGGCGTTCGGTCGCGCCGCCACCGGTGGTCTTGCCGAGGTAGACCAGGCGTCCGCCTCCCGGTTCGTCACCGTCGGGCAGCAGGCCGGCCGCCACCGCCAGCTGGTACAGCGCCAATTGGGCGTGGCTCTGGGCGTCGTCCTTGCTCACCGGGCTCTTGCCGGTCTTGATGTCGATGACGACGAGCCGGCCTTCACTGTCGCGTTCCAGGCGGTCCAGTCGCCCGCGCACTCGCACGGCCGGCCGCTCGCCGTCGGCCTCGCCGACCTTCCCGTCGACCTCGACCTCGGTGCCGACCTCGGTGAGCTCCCCGCGGGTCTCCTCCCGCCACCGCAGAAAGGTACGCAGCATCTCCAGGTGCCGGGCCTGTTCGTTGTCGGCATACCATCGGGCATCGAAAGGAAGCTCGCCCCAGACCTTTTCGAGTCCATCGAGCAGCTGGGCCTCGGTGCGGCCCGCTTCGGAGATCAGGGCGTGCACCAGCGAGCCGAGGCTGGAGCGCACGTCACGGCCACGGGATCCGCCGTGGCGCTCCAGCAACCACCGCAACGGGCAGTCCGACAGCATCTGCAGTGTCGACGGCGACAGCGTCACCACGTGGTCGTCGCCCTCCCACAGCGGTTCGGCGCTGGACAGGTCGCGGGCTCCGTACCACGTCGCCGGATCCGCGCCATGCACCCCGGCCTCGGCCAGACGCGCCAGTTGCGCTGCGGCGCAGGCTCTTTCCATGTCATCAACCGCGTCCGGCGCTGCGCACACCACCGACCGCAAACGACCGACGACGGCCGACGGCGCCAGCACCCTCGGAGCGCTGATCGGCGGCGGCGGCTGAGGTGCCGGTTCAGTGGCCAGCGCGGCGATCTCATGGCAGAAGGAGGACGGCAGCATCGCAGCGTCCCCGCTGTCGCTGTCGACCGCCGTCACCAGCAGCCGGCCGCGGGCGCGGCCGATCGCTGCGATCAGTAGCCTGCGCTCCTCAGCCAGCAGCGGTGCCCGGCTCGACAGGGCGCGGTCCCCGGCGTCGACGACGCCGTCGATGACGTCCACCAGCTGCTGGGTGCCCAACACCCCGCCGCGCGGAGCGACGTTGGGCCACAAGCCTTCCTGCAGTCCAGCGAGCACCACGAACTCCCACTCCCGGTCCAACGCGGAGTGCGCGCTCAGCAGCGCGACCGCCTCCGGCGCCTGCTCGACGGACCGGGCCGGCGGCAGCGACAACGCGCCGATGTGATCGACCAAGCCGCGCAGCGACGCGCCGGCGGTCCGCGCGACGTACTGTTCGGCCACGTCGAACATCGCGGTGATGGCATCGAGGTCGCGATCGGCCTGAACCGCGGCCGGGCCGCCCCGTTCGCTGGCGGCCAGCCAGCGCCGTTGCAGGCCGCAACGGTGCCAGGCCTGCCAGAGGGTGTGGCGCGGGTCGCGTCCCTCGTCAGCGCTGCGCCGGGCGGCGGCCAGCACCCCGGCGACCCGCCGCAGTGCCCGCGCCTGCTCGTCGGGCAACGAGTTCTCGTCGCGGTGCAGAGCGTCGACCAGCAGATCACCGAACGCCCCGGGTGCGCCCGGGGCCGCCCGGCGCAGCGCCCGGCGCAGCTGCCGCAGCGAGACGGGGTCGACGCGCCCGATCGGTCCGGTGACCAGTGCCAGCGCCCGGTCACCGTCGAGGCCGTCGGCGGTGGCCTCCAGAACGGTCAGCAGTGCCCGCACCGCCGGCTGGTCGGCCAGCGGAGAATCGTTCTGCGGCAGGTCCACCGGCACGCCCGCTGCCGCCAGTGCGCGGCCCAGCGCGGCGCCCGTCCGCGGCACGGACCGGACGATCACCGCCATCTGTGACCACGGCACGCCGTCGACCAGGTGCGCCCGGCGCAGGGCGTCGGCGATCAGCGCCGACTCGGCGTGCTGGGATGCGGCGATGCGCACCGCGACCGAACCTGCCGCGTCCGTGCCGGTGAACTCCCGCACGGCGTCGGGACCGGGCAGTCGGCGCCCGACCGCGGCGATCAGCTCGGCGATCCGAGCCGCACTCCGGTAGGAGCGCGTCAGGGCCAGTGCGGGCCCGTCGCCGCGCAGCAGCGCGGGATCGGCGCCGCGGTAACCGAACACCGTCTGATGGGGATCGCCGGCGATCACGGTCAGCTCGGCGCCGGCGGAGAGCACCTCGACCAGGCGGGCGGCCTGGGGGTCGAGGTGCTGGGCGTCGTCGACCAGCAGCAGCTGCACCCGCGCCCGCTCGGCGACCAGCAGGTCGGCGTCGGTGGCGAACGCCTCCAGCGCCGCACCGACGAGTTCGGCGGCTCCCAGGGCCGGCACGGTGGCCTGCGGGGCGGCCATACCCACCGCCGCCCGCAGCAGCATGATCTGCTCGTAGGCCTGGGCGAACCGGCCCGCGGCCTGCCACTCCGGCCGGCCTGCGGACCGGCCGAGGCGTTGCAGCGCAAGCGGATCGACGCCGCGCTCGCTGCAGCGGGCCATCAGGTCGCGCAGTTCGGTGGCGAACCCGACGGTGCTCAGCGCCGGCCGCAGCCGCTCCGGCCACCGGACGGGTGACGCGTCGCCGTCCTCGAGGTCACCGGTCAGCAGCTCACGGATGATGCCGTCCTGCTCGGCGCTGGTGATCAGCCGCGGCGGCGGGCTGCCGTTGCGCTGGGCGGCCAGCCGCAACACCGCGAACGCGTAGGAGTGCACCGTGCGCACCAGCGGCTCGCGCACGGCGCTGCGTCCCCCGGCGCCGAGCAGGGCGGTGGTGATGGCCGCCCTGGCCTGCGTATTGAGCCGGGCCGAACCTGTCAGCAGCAGAACTGATTCCGGGTCCCGCCCGGCCTGGATGTGGGCCGCGGCGGTGTCCACCAGCAGCGTGCTCTTACCGGTGCCGGGCCCGCCCAGCACGCGGAATGTGCCCCGCACGTCCCGTCGACTGAGGACTTCGGCGGTGAGTTCGGCGTGCGGCGCGGACATGCACGCATCAGATCACGGGGGTCCGACAACACCGCTCGGATAGACCCCGGCCCCGTCGACCTGGCAGCATCTGCACGTGTGACCGATGTGTTGTGCACCTACCGTTTCGGATCGTCCGGCCCTGCCCGTGTGCTGGCGATCCACGGACTGACCGGCCACGGCAAACGCTGGGAGAGTCTGTTCACCAGGCATCTGCCCGACGTGCCGGCGATCGCACCGGATCTGCTGGGCCACGGCCGTTCGTCGTGGGATGCGCCGTGGACGATCGAGGCCAATGTCGCCGCGCTGGCCGCTCTGGTGGACGCCGAGGCCGACGGACAGGTGGTGGTGGTCGGTCACTCGTTCGGCGGGGCGATCGCGCTGAACCTCGCCGCGCAGCGCCCCGACCTGATCAAAGGCATCGTGCTGTTGGATCCCGCGGTGGCCCTGGACGGACGCTGGATGCGTGAGGTCGCTGACGAGATGTACCGCTCCCCCGATTACACCGACCGCGCGGAAGCCCGCGACGAGAAAGCCGGCGGGTCCTGGGGCGAGGTCGCCGAGGAGGAGCTGGACAGGGAACTCGACGAACACCTCGTCGACCAGCCCAACGGGCGGGTCGGGTGGCGCATCAGCATCCCGGCGATGCTCTGCTACTGGAGCGAGCTGACCCGCGCGGTGCCGCTGCCGCGGGACGGCACACCCACGACGCTGGTGCGCGCCCTGCACACCGACCCGCCCTACGCCGGTGACGAGCTGATCGCCGCGCTCGATGCCGGCCTCGGCTCGGATTTCACACTGCTGGAATGGGATTGCGATCACATGGTGCCGTTGGCCAAGCCGGCCGAGACCGCCGCGGTGATTCGCGACCACCTGGGCTGAGCATGGCGGCGATCACCGAGGAGCAGGTCGAGACGGTCCGCGGACTCGTCGCGTCGATACCCTCGGGCGCGGTCGCGACCTACGGTGACATCGCCGAAGCCGCCGGTCTGTCGAGCCCGCGGATCGTGGGCTGGATCATGCGGACCGACTCGTCGGATTTGCCGTGGCACCGGGTGATCTCGGCGTCCGGCCGACCTGCGGCGCACCTGGCCACCCGCCAACTGGAACGGCTGCGCGCCGAGGGGGTGCTCGCAGTGGACGGACGGGTGCAGCTCCGCGAGTACCGGCACGCGTTCTGATCACCGAGTGAGCGGTCACGGCTGCGATCGTGGGACGAATCGCAGCCAGGAATGCTATTCCGCGGGAGACGTGGCCCGGTCAGACTGCCAGCCGCACCAGCGCCGCGGTGCGGGCCAGACCGGGAAACGCCGCCGACGTCGACCGCGGGTGCAACGCATGCACCGCCAGCCGGAACATCAACGCGCGCAACAGCATCTGCGGCCACTCCGGCAGCGCCGACCACCGCTCGATCAACGCGTCGTCCGCTTCGCCCCAGGCCAGCGCATCCACCACGACCACACCGGCCGCCCAGGCCGGGGGCCGCCAGTACGGGGTGATGTCGGTGATGCCCGGCGCTGCGGTGCCAGCGAAAAGCACTGTGCCGTAGAGATCTCCGTGCACAAGCTGACTGGGGCTCTTGGTCGGCCGGCGTAGCGTCGCGAGCTGGTTGATCAACTCGATCGACTTCTGCCCGTCGGTGGTGGCCGGCGCCACCCGCGCGCCCGGCGGCAGTGAATGCAGCGGACGCTCTTCCCACGCCGCCCGGTCGGCGGCGGTGAACACGTCGACGTCACCCCACGGCGCGACGGGCGGCTGGGTCAGGAACCTGGGCCGCTCCAGCTTGGCGGTGGCCTCGTGCAACCGCACCGCGGCCGAGACCACTTCGTCGTGCCGCGGTTCGGGCGTCCCGGCCACGTAGGTGTCGGCGCGCCAGCCGGCGACCACGTACCGCCCGTCGGTCGACCGCACCGGACGGGCCAGCCGCACACCGTCGACGAACAACGTCTCGCGCACCTTGGCCGACCACGCGGCCCGCGCGTGGTCGGCGACCACCGAGAGCACCACCTCGCCGCAGCGCCAGCCGCCCTCCCAGCTGGATCCGAGCGGCGCAGGCTGCACTCCGGACAGCCCGAAGGCTGTGAGTACGTGCTCTGGCGGTCGCTCGGCGGTCACCGCCACAGCCTAATTGCCGCGAGCGCCAACCCAGCGTTAGTACATGACCATGTCGGGTTCGAGTTGCCTGCCCCAGGCCACGATCCCGCCCTGCACGTGCAGTGCGTCAGAGAATCCGGCCTTCTTCACGATGGCAAGCACCTCGGCCGAGCGGATCCCGGTCTTGCAGTAGAACACCGGCGTCCGGTCCACCTTCAGTTTCGCCAGCGCCTCGCCGGATTCGAACGCGCCCTTGGGAATCAGCTCGGCGCCCTGGATGTGGTTGATGTCCCACTCGACCGGTTCCCGGACGTCGATCAGCGCAAGCGGCTTGCCCGAATCGATCAGCTCACGGAGCTCGCGCGGGGTGATCGTCGACTCGGCTGCCGCCTCGGCCGCAGCGTCGGACACCACGCCGCAGAACTCCTCGTAGTCGATGAGCTCGGTGATCTTCGGGGTCGACGGATCCTTGCGGATCTTGATGGTGCGGTAGGTCATGTCGAGCGCGTCGTAGACCATCAGCCGGCCCAGCAGCGGTTCACCGATGCCGGTGATCAGCTTGATGGCCTCGGTGCCCATCACCGACGCGATCGACGAGCACAGGATGCCCAGCACGCCGCCCTCGGCGCACGACGGCACCATCCCCGGCGGCGGCGGCTCCGGGTACAGGTCGCGGTAATTCAGGCCAAGGTCGTCCGGGGCATCCTCCCAGAAAATCGAGACCTGCCCCTCGAAACGGTAGATCGATCCCCACACGTACGGCTTGCCGGCCAGCACGGCGGCATCGTTGACCAGATACCGCGTCGCGAAGTTGTCGGTGCCGTCGAGGATCAGGTCGTACTGGGAGAACAGGTCGACGGCGTTATCGGGCTCCAGTCGGAACTCGTGCAGGTTGACCTTCACCAGAGGGTTGATCTCGGCGATCGAGTCCTTGGCGCTCTGCGCCTTCGATCGGCCGATGTCGGAGACTCCGTGGATGATCTGGCGCTGCAGGTTGGATTCGTCGACGACGTCGAACTCGACGATGCCGATCGTGCCGACACCCGCGGCGGCCAGGTACAGCAGCGTGGGCGAACCCAGCCCGCCCGCGCCGATGACCAGCACGCGGGCGTTCTTCAACCGCTTCTGCCCGTCCAGCCCGAGGTCGGGAATGATGAGGTGGCGGCTATAGCGCGCGACCTCGTCGCGAGTGAGTTCAGCCGCTGGCTCGACCAGCGGCGGCAACGGTGAGGACACCGACTATCTCCTTGGTTGGCGGTATGACCCATCTCAGCAGGTAAGGGTTTCAACAGCAACGAGGGCCCGACGCTTCCCCGCTGCTCGCAGACGACAGGCGCAGCCGGGCGCGGCCGCGGTGATCAGGCGATCGGATACGGCCAGGGGTTGAACCGGCACGTCAGCCCGTCCGGGGTGACCGTGCCGGGGTCGAACTTGGCGGCGTCGCTGTTGTTGGTCGAAAACGTCTGCTGCATCATGATCGGCGCGAGCGCGCCGTTCTCGGTGCACTGTTCGTGGCGCTGGTAGCCGATGGCGTGGCCGACCTCATGGTTGACCACGTATTGGCGGTACGAGCCGATGTCGCCCTGGAACGGCACCGCGCCGCGCACCCACCGCGCCTCGTTGATGAACACCCGCGGCTGCCCTTCGAAGGCCGGGTTGTAGCAGGACGCTTCGAGTTGGATGTCGTAACCGCAGCCGTCGCGGATCGTCATCGGCGAGGTCAGCGACACCCGGAAATCGGGCACCACCCCGGAGGCGGCGTCGACGCGGGTGAACGCGAACTGCGGGTTGTGGGTCCAGCTCTTCGGGTTGGCCAGGGTCTCACTGACCATGCGGGCGAACCCCTCGTCACCGCCGAAACTCGTGGTGTCGAGCCCGTCTTCCACCTCGACGGTGTAGGTGAAGACCTTGGTGGTGCCCTGCCCCACCTGCGGGGTGGCGCCCGGCACGACGTGCCAGGTGCGGGCGCCTGCCGCGGTGAACGGCCCGCCGTCGGGCAGGATCCCGGTTGGCAGGTTGGCGTCGAACTGAGTCAGGCCTTTGGGCGGGGCGCCCACGATGGACGTGCTCGGGACGCCGATCGTGGGCGGTCCCTGCACCGGCCCTTCGTCGTCGACCGCCTGCGGAGCGCTGGTGCCGGTGATGGTCTGGTACACGACCACCGCGGTGAGCACGACGAGCAGCGGCAGCGCGTACGCCCGCCATCCGTACGTGGAGACGAACCGACCGAGCCAGGTCTGCTTGCGCCAGCGCTTGCGGTCGTCCCGGTTGGAGCGGACCCGGCCCGGCTGCTCGGCCAGCGGGTCACGCTGGGCACGTAAGGGCTCTCGCCACTGGTCGCGAAGCACCGGAACGCGACCGCCCTCGCGACGCCCCGGTCCGTAGGTCACCGGAACAGGATGACACAGCTCAGAGGACATCCCGTGCTGGCACGCCACCGGATCACCGCAAACGGCGGGACGGCGCGAACCGGCGACGTGACACCTGTCATGACACGTATGGTCGCCCGACGGTAGTAGTGTCAGTGCGAGCGAATTCAAGACGCCGGTCGCGCCGGCTGTAGATCTCGAGGTTCTGATGAGCGAACTGGCAAAGACGGCGCAGCGACGAGGGGGGCAGCCGGCAAACGGCACCAGCACCTCCGGCGCAGCCCGGCGTGGCAACCGTCTGCCGCGTGATGAACGCCGCGGCCAGTTGTTGATCGCGGCCAGCGAGGTGTTCGTCGACCGCGGCTACCACGCCGCAGGCATGGACGAGATCGCCGACCGCGCCGGCGTCAGCAAACCGGTGCTCTACCAACACTTCTCGTCGAAGGTGGAGCTCTACCTGGCGGTGTTGCAGCGCCATGTCGACAACCTGGTCTCCGGCGTGCGCCAGGCGCTGCGCACCACCACCGACAACCGGCAGCGCGTCCGCGCCGCCGTGCAGGCGTTCTTCGACTTCATCGAGCACGACAGCCAGGGCTACCGGCTGATCTTCGAGAATGACTACGTGACCGAGCCGCAGGTCGCCGCGCAGGTCAAGGTCGCCACCGAATCGTGCACCGACGCGGTGTTCGACCTGATCAGCCATGATTCCGGGCTGGAGCCGCACCGCGCGCGGATGATCGCCGTGGGGCTGGTCAGCATCAGCGTCGACTCGGCGCGCTACTGGCTCAACGCCGAGCGCCCTATCGACAAGGACGACGCCGTCGAGGGAACGGTCCAGTTCATCTGGGGTGGGCTCTCACACGTGCCGCTGACGCGGTCCTGATCCGGTTTCGGGCCGAAACTGCATCCGGGCCGGGGGTTTCTCGAACTTTCCCGACGCGGATGCGGTCTCGGCCCGCGACGATCAGCTCTTGGTGACCTCCGCGCCGACGACCCCGAACCCGACCCGACGGGAATCCGCCGCGCCGATCTCGACGTAGGCGATCCGTGCGGACTGCACGAGGAACCGGCGACCCTTCTCGTCGGTCAGACCCAGGACGCTCGGATCGCCGCTGAGCGCATCGGTGACCAACTTCTCCACCTCGGCCGGCGTCTGCGCGCTGGACAAAATCAGCTCGCGCGGGCTGTCGGTGACACCGATCTTGACCTCCACGGTGGAAACCCTTCTGTTCGTGTGCTCGTACTCCAAGGAGGCTAATGGACGTGGGCCCACAGAGGCGGTCCCGGGACCCGCGTACGCGACGAGCGAACGAACGCGCACGGTCATAACGCCGTAGCGATCCAACCGAGTCCCGAACGTGACCGCCTGCAGGGCCTCGTCAGCCCCATCTGTCACTTCTGCCTCAGTAGCATCGTGGCCGAAATCGGAAAAGACGACTGGGACAAGCTGAATGAACAGGCCATACACCGCTACTTCACCGTATTCCCTGACGCCGACCGAGCGGATCCGAAGCCCGCGGGGCAGTGGGCGATACGGCTCCTACGGGAGCCCTGGCGACGACGATCCGGACCGTTACGGGGACCTGGACACCGACGCACTGCCGCCGTTCCCCGGTGACGGCTACACCGAGGACTACGACCAGTACCTCGACGAGGAGCAGCTCGACCGCCGCTGGATGTGGATCGCCGGAGTGGCCGGGGCGATCCTGTTCGTCGCGGTGATCACCGCGAGCATGATCCTCGGCGGCGGTGACAGCGGCTCGGTGTCGGCGACGGTGGCCGCTCCGGTGCCGTCCAGCTCCGCATCGGAGCCCTCGTCCACGCCGTCACCCCGCGCCGCCGCGCCCGTGTCGCCGTCCCTGCCGGCCGAGACGGTCACCACGGTGACCCCCACTGCCGAGGCACCCACCCCGGCACCGGCCGCGCCCGCGCCGGTGCTGCCGGCCCCGCAGGCCGCACCGCCCCCACCGGCCGCGGCGGCGGGCACGGTGACCTACCGCATCACCGGCAACCGCCCGCTGCTCGATCTGGTCACCGTGATCTACACCGACGCGCAGGGTGCGTTGCAGACCGACGTGAACGTCGCGCTGCCGTGGTCGAAGACGGTGGTGCTGAACCCCGGGGTGACGCTGAGTTCGGTGACGGCGACGAGCATGTCCGGTCAGCTCAACTGCGCGATCATCGACGCGAACGGATCGTTGATCGCCGCGCAGAACAACAACTCGATCATCACCAACTGCACCCGCTGACACTCGATCGCCCGACATTGCATTCCAGCCGCCGAAGTTCGAGTGGCGACCTACCGGAATGCGATTTCGGCGGCAGAAGCGGATTTCAGGCCAGGCCGAGTTCCTCCATGCGGCTGGCGTGCGTCTTCTGCAGCCGATCGAAGAAATCGGTCATGTGGGACAGGCCGCCGCCGGACATCACCAGGTCGACGAGTTCGTCGTGGTCGGCCAGCACGAACTGGGCCTGTGTGATCGCCTCGCCGAGCAGGCGCCGCGACCACAGCGCCAGCCGGTGCCGTTGCCGATCGCTGGCCGTCACCGCGGCCCGTACCTCGGCCACCACGAACTGCGAATGGCCGGTCTCGGACAGCACGGACCGCACGACGTCGGCCACCTCGGCGGGCATCACGTCGGCGATCTCCAGGTAGAAGTCGGCGGCCATCGCATCGCCGACGTAGGTCTTGACCAGTGCCTCCAGCCACGTGCTGGGGGTGGTCAGGCGGTGGTAATTCTCCAGAGCGGACGCGTACCTGGTCATGGCCGGGACGACGTCGACGCCGCGGCGCTCCAGCGCGTCGCGCAGCACCTCGTAGTGGTTCATCTCGGCCGCCGCGATGCTGGCCATGTTGATCCGCCCGCTCAGGTTCGGCGCCATCCGCGCCTCCTCGGTCAGGCGGTAGAACGCCGCGACCTCACCGTAGGCGAGCAGCGCGAACAGTTCGTTGATGCCCGGATGCTCCGTGGTCACGGGCGAACCGTTCGAGACCACCGGTTCGCTCGCCTGGGCGGATGAAGCGGCCGCTGACGGCGTCGAAGACATGGCCCAACTCTAGACTCCGGGCCCGGCGATGCCGCTTCTGCGGGATCGACCGGTTACCATGGAGTCGGTGTCGGCGCTCGAGCCGACTGATCGAACCAGGTCACGCCGGCCGTTTTGGCCGCAGACACCTTGGAAATGTGCGTGCACGCGGCGGCCCGCCTCCTCAGCGCAGGGCCCGGCGAAGTTCTCTTCACAACTCGTGCGCGCGTGGAACGCATGAGGAATAAGTGAAAGGCTCCGTTTCCTGCATGACACCTGTAACTACACATCCGAATCCCACATTCGCCGAGCTCGGAGTACGTGACGAGATCGTCCGCGCGCTGGCCGACAACGGTATCGAGCACGCCTTCGCGATCCAGGAGCTGACGCTGCCGCTCGCACTGGCCGGCGACGATCTGATCGGCCAGGCCCGCACCGGCATGGGCAAGACCTTCGCGTTCGGCGTGCCCCTGCTGCACCGGATCACCACCGACACCGCTCGCCCGCTCACCGGCGCGCCGCGCGCCCTGATCGTCGTCCCGACCCGCGAGCTCTGCATCCAGGTCTACGAAGACCTGGTCGGAGCGTCGAAGTATCTGATGGCCGACGACACCCGCAAGCTCACGGTCACCGCGATCTACGGCGGCCGCCCCTACGAACCCCAGATCGAAGCACTGCAGAAGGGTGTCGACGTCGTCGTCGGCACGCCCGGCCGGCTGCTCGACCTGGCCCAGCAGGGGCACCTGCAGCTCGGCGGCCTGTCCGTGCTCGTCCTCGACGAAGCCGACGAGATGCTCGACCTGGGCTTCCTGCCCGACATCGAGCGAATCCTCAAGCAGATCCCGGCGCAGCGGCAGGCGATGTTGTTCTCAGCCACCATGCCGGACCCGATCATCACGCTGGCCCGCACCTTCATGACGCAGCCGACGCACATCCGCGCCGAGGCCCCGCACTCCGCCGCCACCCACGACACCACCGAGCAGTTCGCCTACCGAGCGCACGCACTCGACAAGGTCGAGATGGTCGCCCGCATCCTGCAGGCCGAGGGCCGCGGGGCGACGATGATCTTCACCCGCACCAAGCGCACCGCCCAGAAGGTCGCCGACGAGCTCGCCGAGCGGGGCTTCAAGGTCGGTGCGGTACACGGTGACCTCGGCCAGGGCGCGCGCGAGAAGGCGCTCAAGGCGTTCCGCACGGGCGAGGTCGACGTGCTCGTCGCCACCGACGTGGCCGCGCGCGGCATCGACATCGACGACATCACGCACGTCATCAACTTCCAGATCCCCGAGGACGAGCAGTCCTACGTGCACCGGATCGGCCGCACCGGCCGGGCGGGCAAGACCGGCATCGCGGTCACCCTAGTCGACTGGGACGAGCTACCCCGGTGGGAGATGATCGACAAGGCCCTCGGCCTGGACACCCCCGAGCCGGCCGAGACCTACTCGAGCTCGCCGCACCTCTACGAAGAGCTCAAGATCCCGGCCGACGCCGGCGGATCGATCGCCAGGCCGAAGCGCACCGCCGACAAGGAACCGCGCGAACCGCGCGAACGCGCCGAGAAGCCGGCCCGCAACCGCACCCGGCGCCGGACCCGCGGCGGTAAACCGGTCAGCGGACATCCTGAGGGCGCTGCCGAGCAGACCGCTCCCGACGGGGAGAACCAAGGCGCCGAGGCCGGCGAGGGCGGCGCACGCCCCGCCCGTCGCCGGCGTCGACGCCGGCCCGGCAAAGCCGCGACCGCGGGCACCGGCACCACCAACTGACCCACTGCGTTGGTCAGACCCGAGCGCCGCACCCGGGGAGACCTGCTGGCGGCGACGGCCATCGTGGTGGTCATCGTCGTCGTCGGGGTCTTCGTATGGTGGACCAGTGATGCCAGGGCCACCCGGAGCCAACCCGCCGAACAGCCGGTCGTGAGCCTGAAACCGGCTGCGGCCGTTCCTGATTCGCTCGAACAGCGGTGGACGGCCCGCAGCGCCAAGACCACCGCACCGGTCGTCGTCGGCGGCGCCGTCGTCACCGGCGAGGGCACGGCGATCCAGGGCCGCGACCCGGCAACCGGGGCCACGCTGTGGAGCTACTCGCGCGACCGCGAGCTGTGCGGCGTCACCTGGGTCTACAACTACGCCGTCGCGGTCTATCCCGACGTCCGCGGCTGCGGACAGGTGAGCACCGTCGACGCCAAGACGGGCCGGCGCGGCCCCGCGCGCAGCAGCTACGCCGACCCGCACGTGACCCTGTCCGGCGACGGCACCACGGTTCTGTCGGCGGGACAGACGCGGCTGGAGATGTGGCGCTCCGACATGGTCCGGATGCTCAGCTACGGCGCGCTCGACGCCCCGATCAAACCGGGCGTGCCGGCCTCACCGCTGTGCCGGTTCGTCTCCGCGGCGGCCGGCTCCAGCGCGGTGTCGGTGCTGGAGTCCTGCGAGGGTCAGGACGATCTGCGGCTGACACTGCTGCGTCCGTCCGACGAGGAGGACACCCCCGAGCTCAAGTACGTCCAGCAGAAGGGTGTCGCCGACGGCACCGGAGCCCGCGTGGTGGCGGTGACGGACACCGCGACCGCGCTGTACGTGCCCACCCCGGCTCCGCGCCTGGACATCATCGACGACACCGGCGCGGTGATCGACAGCACCGTCGTCGACGGCGAACCCTCCCCCGATGCCAACGCGTCTCGGGCCGGCGATCTGATCACCTGGTGGACCGGCGATGCGCTGATGGTGTTTTCCGCCGACACGCTGGAGTACAAGTACACCGTCGCCGCGGCGGGTGAGCACGCACCGGTGGGACCCGCGACGGTGATGGCCGGCCGGCTGCTGGTACCGGTCACCACGGGCTACGACGTGTTCGATCCGATGACCGGCACCGGCGACCGGCACATCCCGCTGCGGCGGCCGCCGGTCGAGGGGCCCGTCGTGCCCGCAGTGGCGGGATCCACGCTGCTGGAACAGCGCGGCGGTGAACTGGTGGCGTTGAGTTAAACCTCGGGGGTGAAGGTGGCCAGTTCCTTGCCGCTCTTCCAATGCTTGAGCAGCGCCGTCGCGAACTCCCGGTAGGCCATCGCGCCTTTGTTCTTGCGGCCGGTGAGCACCGACGAACCCGAGGCGCTGGCCTCGGCGAAGCGCACCGTGCGCGGAATCGGCGGCGCCAGCACCGGCAGGTTGTAGCGGTCGACGACGTCGAAGAGCACGTCCCGACTGTGCGTCGTGCGCGCGTCGTAGAGCGTGGGCAGCGCGCCGAGCAGCTTCAGGTCGGGGTTGGTGATGGCCTGCACATCCGACACCGTGCGCAGGAACTGCCCCACACCGCGGTGCGCGAGGGTCTCACACTGCAGCGGCACGACGACCTCGTCGGCGGCGGTCAGACCGTTGAGGGTCAGCACGCCCAGCGACGGCGGGCAGTCGATGAGCACGACATCGAAATTCGCGCTGATCTTGTCCAGCGCCCGCTTGAGCGCATGTTCCCGCCCCGCCCGCATCAATAGCATCGCCTCGGCGCCTGCCAGATCGATGTTGGCGGGCAGCAACGTCATGCCCTCCGGAGTTTCGACCAACGCCGCGTCCGGTTCGACGTCTCCGAGCAGCACTTCATGTACCGAGACCGGCAGCTTGTCCGGGTCGTGGCCGAGCGAGAACGTCAGCGATCCCTGCGGATCGAGGTCCACGAGCAACACACTCTTGCCCAGTTCGACCAGCGCCGCCCCCAACGACGCCACCGTCGTCGTCTTGGCGACCCCGCCCTTCTGGTTGGCGACCGCAAGTACCCGCGTCACAGTGCCCATCCTGACATGGTTGATCCTCCCCTGTTCATCTTCACCCGCGCATTGCCGTCGAAACGGCGACGTACGGCAGAATCGGTCGTTGTGGGCCTCCTGCAGCACCGGCTGATCCTGCTCCGCCATGGCGAAACCGAATGGTCGAAATCGGGCAAGCATACGAGCCAGACCGAACTCGAGCTCAGTGAGCATGGCCGGACGCAGGCGCTCGCCGCAGCAGACACGCTCAAGCAGTTGCAGTTGTTTGATCCGTACGTGGTGACCAGCCCCCGGGTGCGCGCCCGGGTGACCGCCGAACTGGCGGGTCTCACGGCCGACGAGGTCAACGACCTGATCGCCGAATGGGATTACGGCGACTACGAGGGCACCACCACCGCGGACATCCGCAAGACGGTGCCGAACTGGCTGGTGTGGACGCATGGCTGCCCGGGTGGGGAGACCTCAGCCGAGGTCTGCGCGCGTGCCGATCGCGCGATCGAGCTGGCGCTGCAGCACATCCAATCGCGGGATGTGGTGTTCGTCGGCCACGGTCACTTCTCCCGCGCGGTGATCACCCGGTGGATCGAACAACCGGTCTACGAGGGCGTCCGGTTCGCGATGCCCGCCGCCTCGATCGCGGTGTGCGGCTTCGAGCACGGGGTGCGTCAGCTCAGCGCACTGGCCCAGACCGGTTTCCCCCACCCGGCCGTGTCGACGTGACCCGCGAACCCGCGTTCGTCCTGGCCGGTCCCGACTGTGCCGTCGTCGGCGACGGTGTGCACACCGCGTTCCCCCACATTGCCGACGCCCGGGCCGCGCTGGCCTCGCACAGCGCGCCGATCATTTTGGGCGCCTTGCCATTTGACCTCAGCCGGCCCGCGGCGCTGATACGGCCTCAGTCGGTGCGGTTCACCGACGTGCCGCCGGCGTGGCCGTCCCGCGACCATGTGTCGGCGGAGATCACCGCCACCACGCCGGGCGCCGACGAACATCGCCGCCGCATCGGTGCGGCGCTGACCCGGCTGCGTGATCCCGACGATGCGCTGCAGAAGGTCGTGCTGGCGCGCGCACTGCACCTGACTGCCGACGGCAGGCTCGACGCCCGGACCGTGCTCAACCGGCTCGCCGCCAACGACGCGCAGGCCACCAAGTATCTGGTCGACCTGTCGGCTGCCGGTGAGGGGTACTCCGGGGCCGCGCTGGTGGGGGCGAGCCCGGAACTGCTGGTGGCCCGCCAAGGGCAGCAGGTGATCTGCCGGCCGTTCGCGGGTTCGGCGCCCCGGTCGGCCGATCCAGACACCGATGCCGCCAACGGAGCGGCGCTGGCAGCTTCGGAGAAAAACCGTCACGAGCACCAATTGGTCGTCGACGCGCTGCGCTCGGCGCTGGAGCCGTTGTGCACCGACCTGCAGATCGCCGACCGGCCGCAACTCAGCAAGACCGCCGCGGTCTGGCACCTGTTCACCCCCATGTCCGGAAGGCTACGCGAAAAGTCCACCACGGCACTGGATCTCGCTGTCGCTTTGCATCCCACTCCTGCGGTGGGCGGATCCCCGACCGACCGGGCGATCGCGTTGATCAACGAGATCGAAGGCGACCGCGGCTTCTACGCCGGTGCGGTGGGCTGGTGTGATCGCCGCGGTGACGGCCGCTGGGTGGTCTCGATCAGGTGCGCTCACCTGTCCGCCGACCGGCGCTCGGCCGTCGCGCACTCCGGAGGCGGCATCGTCGCCGAATCCGATCCCGACGACGAAGTCGACGAGACCACAACGAAGTTCCGCACCATTCTGGCGGCTCTGGGGGCGCGACAATGAGCGAGACCATCCGCGCGGTGCGCGCCGGGGACGAAACCGAGCTCACCGCGATGATCCACGAGCTCGCCGAGTTCGAACACGCCGCCCACGAGTGCACCGTGACCGAAAGTCAGTTGCGTGACGCACTTTTCGGACCGGATCCCACGCTGTATGCACACCTCGTCGAGGTCGACGGGCAGGCGGCCGCGGCCGCGTTGTGGTTCCGCAACTTCTCGACCTGGGACGGCGTAGCGGGGATCTACCTGGAAGACCTGTTCGTGCGTCCGCAATTCCGCAGGCGCGGCTTGGCACGCAAGCTGCTCGCCACCCTGGCCCGTGAATGCGTCGAGCGCGGTTATTCGCGGCTGAGCTGGGCGGTGCTGGACTGGAACGTCAACGCGATCGCGCTGTACGACAGCGTCGGCGGCGAACAGCAGAGCGAGTGGACCACCTACCGGGTGTCGGGTCCACGCCTGTCGGAATTGGCCTCCGAGCTGGGGTCGGAGTCCGACTGAGTCAGCCAGTGCAGGCCGGTCGGGCTGAAGAGCAGAGCCAGCACCGCGATCGCCGCGCCGGCCACCACCACGGCGTAGCGCAGCTGGCCCGAGCTGTAGACGTACCAGGCCACGCCGAGCAGCACGAGGTTGGCGAACACCGCGATGCCCCGGCCCCAGCGCCTGCCGGTCCACAGCGCCGCGCCCGCCGCCGTCACCCCGGAGCCCATGATCGCGAACCAGCCCGCGGTGCCGTAGCCGCTGATCGCAACCTCGTGATGCCCGGCGGCCTCCCGCACCACCAGCACGACGGCCATCACGATCCCGAGAACGCCCTCCAGCGCAGCGATTCCACCGGCGATGCGCACCGCCCGGGGCGCCACCGTGCCCCCGGGGCGGGGCGTCACCGTCCGAGCCTGTCCGCGAGGTAGCGCACCGCCATCTCGTAGCCGAGCGGACCCGCGCCGGCGACGACCATGTCGGCCACTGCGGACACGTACGAATGATGCCGGAACGGTTCGCGCGCATGGATATTGCTCAGATGGACCTCGGCGACGGGCAGCCCCACCGAGCGCAGAGCATCGGCGATCGCCACCGAGGTGTGGCTGTACGCGGCCGGGTTGATCACGATGCCGGAGCAGTCGGCGCGGGCGGCGTGGATTTCGTCGACGAGCACACCCTCGTGGTTGCTCTGCACCGCGCGAAGCTTCAGGCCCACCTCCTGTGCCACCTGGGCGGCCCTCGCCTCGATCTCGGCCAGTGTCGTCGAGCCGTACACCTCGGGCTGCCGGGTGCCCAGCAGGTTCAGATTCGGCCCGTTCACGAGTAGCAATCGGCGTTCGGTCACCGTTGTACGGTACCGGCGCCGCCACCTCCGGGCGCTAGGCTCAGGCCCCGTGCGTGCCGTGCTGATCGTGAACCCGAATGCCACATCGACGACGCCGGCCGGCCGTGACCTGTTGGCCCACGCGCTGGAGAGCCGCGTCCGCCTGACCGTCGTTCACACCGATCACCGCGGCCACGCCGTCGAGATCGCCCAGCAGGCCGCTCGCGACGGCGTCGATGTGCTGATCGTGCACGGCGGCGACGGCACGGTGAACGAGGTGGTCAACGGCGTTCTCGGGCAGTGCGGACCGGGCGCCGGCGGGCCTGCCGTCGGGGTGGTGCCTGGCGGCTCGGCCAACGTGTTCGCCCGCGCGCTGGGCATCAGCCCCGACCCGATCGAGGCCACCAATCAACTCGTCGACCTGCTCGGCGACTACCGGCGCAATGGGTCCTGGCGCCGTATCGGGCTGATGGACTGCCAGGAGCGCTGGGCGGTCTTCACCGCGGGTATGGGCGTCGATGGCGACGTGGTGGCCGCGGTCGAGGCTCAACGGGCCAAGGGCCGCAAGGTGACCGCCTCCCGCTACATCCGGGTGGCGATCCGCGAGGTGCTGGCCAGCGCACGCAAGGAGCCGTCGCTGACGCTGCACCTGCCCGGCACCGAACCCATTCCGGGCGTCCATTTCGCGTTCGTGTCGAACTCCAGCCCGTGGACCTACGCCAACGCCCGGCCCGTGTGGACCAACCCGGACACCACGTTCGAAACGGGGCTGGGGGTGTTCGCGACCACGAGCATGAACGTGTGGTCCAACCTCGGCCTGGTGCGGCAGATGGTGTCGCGTAAACCGAAGCTGGCGGCCAGGCATCTGGTTCGTGACGACGACCTGCCGTGGCTGGAGGTGACGAGCGACACCCCGGTCGCGTGCCAGATCGACGGGGATCACATCGGGACGCGCGACAAGATGCGGTTCACCTCGGTGCCCGACGCCCTTCAGGCGGTCGCACCGCTGCCGAAAATGGGTCGATAAGCACCCCTGAGCTGCACGGATAGTCGGTGTGACGAAATTTGCGCGGATGAATTAGGGCGCAGATGGATAGAGCGTAGTACAACGGAGTGAGGGATCGGTTAGCGGTCCTCGGTAGTGAGATAGCCCACGAGTTAACGAAGTTCTATTGACATCTGTTCAGCCTGTGAAAGCATCGGATGCAACAGCGCAGAAACATTTGGTGCGCTTGCGTTAACAGCCGAAGTAAAGCGCGTGCGCTCTGCTGCGCACACATGACATTGACGAGGAGTTTGATCTTATGGATTGGCGCCACAAGGCGGTCTGTCGCGACGAAGATCCGGAGCTGTTCTTCCCGGTCGGAAACAGCGGCCCGGCGCTTGCCCAGATCGCTGACGCGAAGCTCGTCTGCAACCGCTGCCCGGTCACCGCGGATTGCCTGAGCTGGGCTTTGGAGTCCGGACAGGACGCCGGCGTGTGGGGCGGCATGAGCGAGGACGAGCGTCGTGCGCTCAAGCGTCGCAACGCCAGGACGAAGGCCCGCACCGGGGTCTGACCTTTTCCTGCATACGCAGCGACGGCCCCGACGACAGTCGGGGCCGTAACTTTGTGTAATGCCTTGAATTAAAATCAGCAATTAACAGAAATGGCACAGCGCGTCAGTATTGGCTGACTCTGACCCGTCTGCCGATCGGCACTCGCAAAATCACATCGGTGCCTCCGGCGCTCGTGTTGTGCATACCGAGGGAACCGTCGAGCTCGGCCGCGACCAGTGTGCGCACGATCTGCAGGCCCAGCCGATCCGACTTCTCCAGGCTGAACCCGTCGGGCAGTCCCCGCCCGTCGTCGTGGACCACGACGTCGAGCCAGCGGGCCGAACGCTGCGCCCGGATCGTTACGCAGCCCTGCGGCGCCGCCGGATCGAAGGCGTGCTCGATCGCGTTCTGCACCAGTTCGGTGATGACCATGATCAACGCGGTCGCGCGGTCCGCGTCCAGCACGCCGAGGTCGCCCACGCGGTTGATCCGAATCGGGGAATCCACTGCCGCAACGTCATTCATGATCGGCAGGATGCGGTCGATCACCTCGTCGAGGTTGACCTCCTCGTCGACCGACATCGACAGCGCGTCGTGCACCAGCGCGATCGACGAGACTCGTCGCACCGATTCCATCAGTGCCTCACGGCCTTCGGGATTGTTCGTCCGGCGCGCCTGAAGCCGCAGCAGCGCCGCGACGGTCTGCAGATTGTTTTTCACCCGGTGATGGATCTCACGGATCGTCGCGTCCTTCGAGAGCAGCGCGCGGTCGCGGCGCTTGACCTCGGTGACATCGCGGATGAGCACCGCCGCGCCCATACCCACCCCGTGCGCCTCCAGTGGCAACGTGCGCAGCAAAACGGTGGCGCCCCCGGCGTCGACCTCCATCCGCATGCTGGAGCCGCCGGCGAGCGAATCACGGACGTGATTGGCGAGCTCCTGCGCCTCGAACGGGTCCGAGATCAGGGGACGGGTGACGCTGACGAGGTCGTGACCGTCCAGTTCGGCGGTCAGCCCCATCCGGTGGTAGGCCGAGATCGCGTTCGGGCTGGCGAAGGTGACCACACCGGCTTCGTCCAGCCGGATGAAGCCGTCACCGACGCGGGGGCTGGAGCGCGACATCGCGAGGTCGCCGACGTTGGGGAAGGTGCCTTCGGACAGCATCTGCAGCAGATCGCCGGCACAGGCGACGTACGCGGCCTCCAGCGGGCTGACCTGGCGCGGGGCCAACGAGGTCTGGTGGGTCAGCACCGCGACGACGTCGCTGCCGTGGCGCACCGGCACGGCCTCGACGTTCAGGCCCGGCGAGCCGTACTGGCCGTCGATGGTGACGCGTCCGATGTCGCCGGAGCGGAACGCCGCGGCCACGATCGGGATGTCCTCGGGCTCGGCCAGCGTGCCCACCGCGTCGGCCAGCAGCACCGTCGGGGCGGTGTTCGGCCGCACCTGCGCGACACACACCAATCTGTCGTCGTCGCGCCGCACCCACATCAGGTAGTCGGCGAAGGACATGTCGGCGAGCAGCTGCCACTCACCGACCACCGCGTGGAGGTGGTCCACGGCATTGCCGGGCAGCACGGTGTGCTCGGCGAGCAGGTCACCGAGTGTGGACATGGCTTACGACGGTTGTGCGGTGCAGAAGATCCGTCCTCGTCAGGGCGCTAGCTGATGACGGCGATGAGGTCACCGGCCTGGATGACGTCGCCGACGGACACGCTGACCTTGCTGACGGTGCCGGCGACCTCGGCGAGCACCGGGATCTCCATTTTCATCGACTCGAGCAGCACCAGGGTGTCGCCTTCGCCGATCTGATCGCCTTCGTGAACCACGACCTCCAGCACGCTGGCCACGATTTCCGCGCGAACATCCTCGGCCATCTTCACCCCACTCATTTCCACTGGTGCTTGACCGGTCTATCGAACCACACCGCTGCGACCCATGTCGCCGGTCACAGCCCGCGGCGAAATTGGTGTCGGCAAAGCATGCGACAATAGGGTCAACGCACACCGCTGCGCGGCGTGACACCCGATAACCACCTGGAGGTACACCATGGCCAAGCGTGGCCGAAAGAAGCGCGACCGCAAGCACTCGAAGGCCAACCACGGCAAGCGCCCCAACGCAGGCTCGAAGTCCGTAGGCCGCTGACTTCCGCGGAAACACAACCGCCCGGCACTCGTGAAGAGGCCGGGCGGATTTGTGTCCGCGGCAGGTCTAGCCGCGACGGATGATCGTGGTCTGACTGATCTGGATTCGCAGGCGTTCCCGCAAACCCTCCGGGGCCCGCTCACCGCCGCACTTGACGGCGATCAGCTTCTTGATCTTCTCCTCGATGCCGTAATGGCGCAGGCACGCCGGGCATTCTTCGAGGTGCTGGCGGAGCTTGTCTCGCGTTTCGACCGTGCACTCCCCGTCGAGCAGCGTCCAGACTTCGGCGATCACCGCGGCGCATTCCGGATGCTCCGGGTCGACCGGGCCGATCGGTGGCTTCCAGCGCTCCTGGGTGTTCTCAGCGTCGCTCACGAGGTCACCTCCTCCGGCGTACCGGAGCGCTCACCCCGGATGAAGCCGCGGTCGCGGGCCACGCCGGCGAGCAGTTCACGCAGTTGACGTCGGCCGCGGTGCAGCCTCGACATCACCGTTCCGATCGGCGTGTCCATGATCTCGGCGATCTCCTTGTACGGGAAGCCTTCGACGTCGGCGTAGTACACCGCCATCCTGAACTCCTCGGGCAGAGCCTGCAGAGCTTCCTTGATCTCGTTGTCGGGCAGCGTCTCGAGCGCTTCCACCTCCGCTGACCGCAACCCCGTCGAGGAGTGCTCGGCGTTGGCCGCCAGCTGCCAGTCGGTGATCTCCTCGGTCGGATACTCCGCCGGCTGGCGCTGTTTCTTGCGGTAGCTGTTGATGTAGGTGTTGGTCAGGATCCGGTACAGCCACGCCTTGAGGTTGGTGCCCTCACGGAATGAGCGGAACCCGGAGTAGGCCTTGACCATCGTCTCCTGCAGCAGATCCTCGGCATCGGCGGGATTGCGCGTCATCCGCAACGCGCCGCCGTAGAGCTGGTCGAGCAGCGGGATCGCGTCGCGCTCGAATCGCGCGGTCAGCTCGGCGTCGGTCTCCTCCCGGACCTGGGTGTCAACGTCGAGGGTCGCCTCCGCGGCCGACCCGCTGGTGTCAGTCATCCTGGGGAACACCGTCCCTTCTGTAGCGGCGCCGCCGATCACGTCCAGTAAATGCACCGAACCCGATGGGGCCTCCATGGCCAACAATGCCACCATCAATCCCCTTCTGCCGATCCTAAAGGTTGACTCCGACGACAGCCGCTGACCGGGGCTGACGCCCGTCCAGAGCTGTCGTGAACAACACCGGCCACCGGGGCGCTTGTTCCCGCCCCGCCCTACGCTGTGCCGGTGGCACGTGCAGCGACACCGGCGATCGCGGCCCTCGTGGCTGCGGGTATTCCCCACGACGTTCTTCAGTACCGGCACGATTCCCGCAACGACTCGTTCGGTGAGGAGGCGGTGGCCGAACTCGCGCAGGCCGGCGGTATCGACCCCTCGCAGATCCTCAAGACGCTGGTCGTGGCGCTGCCGAAAGGGCTGGGTGTCGCGGTGCTGCCGGTGCCGTCGAAGCTGTCGCTGAAGGCGGCCGCCGCCGCGCTCGGCGCGGCGAAGGCGACGATGGCCGACCCGGCCGACGCCCAGCGCTCATCCGGCTACGTGGTGGGCGGCATCTCCCCCATCGGCCAGCGTCGGGCGCTGCCCACCGTGGTCGATTCGTCGGCACTGCACTGGGACAGGGTGCTGTGCAGCGCCGGGAAACGGGGGTGGGACATCTCGCTGGATCCGCACGATCTGGTGCGCCTGACCAATGCCGTCACCGCCGACATCTGTGCGCTCTAGGGTGGGCCCATGTCTCTAGCCGGCAAAACCATGTTCATTTCGGGCGCCAGCCGCGGCATCGGTCTGGCAATCGCCAAACGGGTGGCCGCCGACGGCGCCAACATCGCGCTGGTCGCCAAGACCGCCGAGCCGCATCCGAAGCTGCCCGGCACGGTCTACACCGCGGCCAAGGAGATCGAGGAGGTCGGCGGGCAGGCGTTGCCGATCGTCGGAGATGTGCGCGACGGGGATTCGGTGGCAGCCGCGGTGGCCGAGACCGTCGAGCAGTTCGGCGGCATCGATATCTGCGTCAACAACGCCTCGGCGATCAACCTGGGCTCCATCGAGGAAGTCCCGCTCAAACGCTTCGATCTGATGAACGGCATCCAGGTGCGCGGCACCTACGCGGTGTCGCAGGCCTGCATCCCGCACATGAAGGGCCGCGACAACCCGCACATCCTGACGCTGTCCCCGCCGGTTCTCCTCGAGCCGAAATGGCTCAAGCCCACGCCGTACATGATGGCGAAGTTCGGGATGACCTTGTGCGCGTTGGGAATCGCCGAGGAGATGCGGGAGGCGGGCATCGCGTCGAACACGTTGTGGCCGCGCACGATGGTGGCCACCGCGGCTGTGCAGAATCTCCTCGGCGGAGACGAGTCGATGGCGCGTGCACGCAAGCCCGAGGTGTATTCGGACGCGGCGTACGTGATCCTGACCAAGCCGTCGAGCTACACCGGCAACACCTTGTTGTGCGAGGACGTGCTGCTGGAGTCCGGGGTCACCGACCTGTCGGTGTACGACTGCGTGCCGGGATCCGATCTCGGCGTGGATTTCTGGGTCGAGTCGGCCAACCCGCCGGGCTACACGGGCCCGTAGCGTTCGCGAGAGCGCCACCACGGTAGCGCCGCGCGCCTGATCACTACCGTGAAGGCACTTTCGCGAGAGCGCACGGCACACACCGCGCCAGCCGAGGCCGTGGCAGGCTGACCCCATGGTCTCCTCGACAATCTGGTCCGCCGGACGCTACGACGCGGTGGGTGACCGCATAGCCTCGATCGCCGAGCAGGTCGTCGACGCAGCGCACCGACGCCGTTCCCTGCGCGACTGCGCGGTGGTCGACCTCGCCTGCGGCACCGGCAGTGCCGCGCTGGCTGCGGCCGCCCGCGGTGCACAGGTCACCGGTGTCGACTACACCCCGGAACTGCTGACCATCGCCGGGCGACGCGACGGCGCCGAATCGGTCACCTGGCGCACCGGCGACGCGTCCGACACGGGGCTGCCGGCCGGGGCGTTCGACGCGGCGGTGTCGAACATGGGCATCATCTTCGTCGACCCCGCCGCGCAGGTCACCGAGATCATCCGCCTTCTCAAACCCAGGGGCGTTCTTGCCTTTTCGGCGTGGGTGCGCGCCACCAGCAATCCGTTCTTCGACCCCGTCGTCGCGGTGCTGGGCCCGCCGGCGTCGTCCGGCTTCTCCCCCGATCAATGGGGCGACACCGACCTGTTGACCGCCCGACTGGCGCCGCATTTCGATGACATCGACATTCTGCGCGGCCGGCACCGGTGGGAGTTCGAGTCGCTGGACGCGGCAATGCACTTCCTGCGCGCGGAGTCTCCGGTGCACGTGGAGACCTTCCGCCGCGCCGACCCCGCCCAGCAGGACAGGCTGGCGACGGAGTTCGAGAACACCTTGCAGCGGCACGTCGAGGCGTCCGGCGCGGTGGCCTTCGAAGCCCCCTATGTGGTGGTCACCGCGACGGTGCGTGCGTGAGTTCTCACTGCGCCTGATAGAGGATGCCGCGTCCGATCGCCTCGTGGACCACCGGCAGTGCCGCTGTGGCCAGCGCGTCGGCGTCCACGCCGTGAAAACGGGCCAGCAGATCGATCAGCGTGCCCAGCGGGACCTCGCCGCGGCAGCCGGCGAACAGCGCGCGCGAAACCTCGTCGACGCCGATCACCGCGCCCGGACCGCCCGGGCGGCGTACCGCGGCGCCGACCACCTGCCAGCCGTCGGGCCCGGGCAGGGACTGCTCTTCAAGGAACACCGGCGCGGTGGACAGCCGGGCGGCGAGCAGTTGCTCGTCACCGGTGTCGTGCAGGTACTCGCGGCGGGCCAGGAACGCCTCGACCTCGGGGCCCGTCAGCGCCTCGTCGGCGCCGGTGATCTCTTCGAAAACCTGGTCGGGACTTCGGGTTTCGCCGACGCGGGGAGCGCGGAGGGTGATCATGCCCATGCCGACCCCGGCGACGCCCTCGGCGTCGAACCAGTCCAGCCACTGCCCGCCCCGGCGCGCCGCGTCCTCGGGCGGCTCACCGGCATCCGACGTCCACAGCGAGACGTAGCTGAGGGGATCCGCGAACTCGCGCTGCACCACCCAGGCGTGCAACCCGGTCCCGGCCAGCCAGGAACCCACGCGGTCGCGCCAGGCTCCCTCCTCCTGGCCGCGGCGCACGATCCAGTTCGCCATGATCTGGGCGGTGCCGCCAGGCTCCAGATGGTCAGCGACCTGCTCGATGAGGTTCTGGCACAGCGCATCTCCGGCCATCCCCGAGTCGCGGTAGATGTAGTCGAGCGTTCCGGCGCCGACCACGAACGGCGGGTTGGACACGATCAGGTCGAAACGTTCACCGGCCACCGGCTCGAACATGCTGCCGCACCGCAGATCCCAGGACATGCCGTTGAGGCGTGCGGTGGCCGCCGCGAGCGCCAGCGCCCGCGGGTTGGTGTCGGTGGCGACGATGTCTTCGCAGTGCGCGTCGAGGTGCAGCGCCTGGATCCCGCATCCGGTGCCCAGATCCAGCGCGCGACGTACCGGAGAGCGCACGACGGCGTGGGCCAGCGACACCGACGCCCCGCCGATGCCCAGGACGTGGTCGTGACGGACAGGACCCGACCGCAGCGCGGAATCCTGGTCGGAGACCACCAGGAAGTCGCGCGCGCCGTCGCTGTGCGGCCGGATGTCGAGCACGGCGCGCACCGTGTCCGGGCCGGCGGGTTCGACGACGCCGTTGTCGATGAGCGCGTCGACGCCCGCGCCGGGCAGCGCCTGCCCGACCCGGTCCCTGGACTCGGCGGTGCCCAGCAGGAACAGCCGGACCAACGTGGCCAGCGGACGGTCGCCCGGTTCGGCGCGGTCGGTCGCGCGCAGCGCCGACCACCACAGTCCGCGGCTGAACGCCGCCGAGGCGTCGGCTCCGAGCAGTTCGGCCACCCCGTCGGTGGTGTACTCGGCGGCCCGCAGATCGGCGGCCAGCGTGTCGACCACGCCGGAGGCGTGCAGCGGGTGGCTCAAAGCAGCGTGCCCTGCTCGGCCTGCGGCTCGACCGGCTCGATGAGTTCCGGGCCGTTGTTGCGCACGCTGTTCACCAGCTTCGACACCTCACGGATCTCGATACGGTCGAGGTCGCCGTGGCCGCGCAGCAGGCCCTCGTCTATCGGGGCGTCCGGGTCCAGCCAGCGGTCCCAATCGCGCTCGCTGACGGTCAGCGGCATCCGGTCATGGATGTCGGCCAGCGGCCCGGCGGCGTCGGTGGTGATGATCGTGCAGCTCAGCAAAGGTTTGGTGTCCTTGCCGGCGTCCTTGGGGCGCCACGTCGACCACAACCCCGCCATGAACAGCGGTTCACCGTCGCCGGCGTACATGAAAAACGGTGTCTTGGCGCCCTTGTCGCCGCGCCATTCGTACCAGCCGTCCATCGGCACCAGGCACCGCTTGGCCTTGGCCGAGCTGCGGAACGCCGGCGAGGAGGTCACCTTGTCGGAGCGGGCGTTGATCAGCAGGGGTCCGCTCTTGGTGTCCGGGCCGCCGTCGTCGGTGGCCTTCGCCCACGGCGGCACCAGGCCCCAGCGCATCAGCCGCACCCGCCGGGTCGCCTCGTCGTCGGGGTCGGTGTGGCGTTTGACGACGGTCGCGACCGTGGTCGTCGGCGCCACGTTGTAGTTGGGGCCCGGCGCGTCCTTGCGCTCTGCCGTCGCCTCGTCGATGGCCTTGATCTTCTCGGCCAGCAGCGCCGGATCGGTCGTCACCGCGAATCGTCCGCACATGGTCTCCATGGTTCCAGACCCGGAGAATCCGGCGCGACGGGCGACGTCCAGGGTGCTTTCACGCCCCGGGTCCGCGACAGGGAACAATGAACCCGTGACTACCTGGCCGGCACCGTCGACAGCTACGCCCATCCATGCGACCGTCACCGTGCCGGGCTCGAAATCACAGACCAACCGGGCGCTGGTGCTGGCCGCGCTGGCGGTGCCCCAGGGGGTGTCGACGGTCAGCGGAGCGCTACGCAGCCGGGACACCGACCTGATGATCGCGGCCCTGCAGGGGCTCGGGGTGTCCGTTGAGTCCGACGACAGCGACGCCACCGAGCTGACCCTCGGCGGGGCGTTGGCTCCCGAGGCCGAGGCACGCATCGACTGCGGTCTGGCCGGGACGGTGCTGCGGTTCGTCCCGCCGGTCGCGGCGCTGACCACCGAGGACGTCACGTTCGACGGCGACGAGCAGGCCCGCTCGCGCCCGATCGCCCCGTTGCTGGACGGGTTGCGCGGGCTGGGGGTGTCCGTCGACGGTGACGGTCTGCCGTTCACGGTGCGCGGCCAGGGATCGGTACGCGGCGGCACAGTCGAGATCGAC
Organism: Mycobacterium sp. SMC-8; assembly: GCF_025263565.1. Classification (NCBI taxonomy): domain Bacteria; kingdom Bacillati; phylum Actinomycetota; class Actinomycetes; order Mycobacteriales; family Mycobacteriaceae; genus Mycobacterium; species Mycobacterium sp. SMC-8. The sequence continues at coordinate 3,210,796 of NZ_CP079865.1, read as the reverse complement.
GCGTCGGGATCGTCGCAGTTCGTGTCGGGGCTGCTGTTGTCCGGCGCCGCGTTCACCGAGGGTCTGACCGTCGTGCACACCGGCGGCGCGGTGCCGTCCGCTCCGCACATCGCGATGACGGTGGCGATGCTGCGCGACGCCGGCGTCGAGGTCGACGACAGCGCCACCGACCGCTGGCAGGTGGCGCCGGGCCCGATCGCGGCCCGGCACTGGGTCGTCGAACCCGACCTGTCCAACGCGGTCCCCTTCCTGGCTGCCGCCGTGATCAGCGGGGGCACAGTGCGGATCATGGGCTGGCCGACGGCCAGCACACAGCCCGCCGATACCATCCTGTCGCTGCTTACCGGCCTGGGAGCCCATGTGCGGCAAGGTGATTCCTACCTGGAGGTGCAGGGCGCGACGGCTTATGACGGCATCGACGTCGACCTGCGCGACGTCGGTGAGCTCGCCCCGTCGGTTGCGGCGATGGCGGCGCTGGCCACCCCCGGCTCGGTGTCACGGCTGCGCGGCATCGCGCATCTGCGCGGGCACGAAACCGACCGATTGGCAGCGCTGAGCGCCGAGCTGAACCGCGTCGGCGGGCAATGTGAGGAGACCGAGGACGGCCTCGTGATCACCGCCCGGCAGATGCACGGCGGCGTGTGGCGGTCCTATGCCGACCATCGGATGGCGACCGCCGGAGCGATCGTGGGCCTGCGGGTGCCGGGCATCGAGGTCGAGGACATCGGCACCACCGCCAAGACGCTGCCGGACTTTCCGCAGCTGTGGGCCGACATGCTGGCCGGTCAGACCGACCTTCAGACCGGCGCCGCGCACGCGCGGAGGAAATAAAAGCCTTTGAGCAAGCGCGAATACGACGAGTCCGATGTCCGGATCCGACCCGGACGCGGCACTCGCCCGCGCACCAAGACCCGCCCCGAACACGCCGACGCCGAGCGGGCCATGGTGGTGACCGTCGACCGGGGCCGCTGGGGCTGCGTCCTCGACGGCGACCCTGCGCGCCGGGTGACGGCGATGCGGGCCCGCGAGCTGGGCCGCACACCGATCGTGGTCGGCGACGATGTCGACGTGGTGGGCGACCTGTCAGGCCGCGCCGACACCCTGGCCCGCATCGTGCGTCGCGGTGAACGCCGAACAGTGTTGCGGCGCACCGCAGATGACACCGATCCGACCGAGCGGGTGGTGGTCGCCAACGCCGATCAGCTGCTGATCGTGGTGGCGCTGGCCGATCCGCCGCCCCGCACGGGTTTGGTCGAACGCACGCTGATCGCCGCGTACGCCGGCGGACTGACGCCGATCCTGTGTCTGACCAAGACCGACCTCGCACCGGCAGCGCCGTTCGCCGAACAGTTCCGCGACCTCGATCTGACCATCACCACCGCCGGGCGCGACGACCCTTTGGATGCGGTCGGCGCCCTGCTGGCCGGCAAGGTCACCGCGCTGCTGGGCCATTCCGGGGTCGGTAAGTCGACGCTGGTGAATCGCCTTGTGCCCGAAGCGGAACGGGCGATCGGCACGGTCACCGACGTGGGCAAGGGCCGGCACACCTCGACGCAGTCGGTGGCGTTGCCGCTGAAGGCGGGCGGATGGGTGATCGACACCCCGGGCATCCGGTCGTTCGGTTTGGCCCACATCGCGCCCGACGACGTCGTGCTGGCGTTCTCCGATCTGGCCGACGCGATCGACGACTGTCCGCGGGGCTGCGGGCACATGGGGCCGCCCGCAGACCCTGAGTGCGCGCTGGACGGGCTGACCGGCGCGGCCGAGGCCCGGGTGCACGCAGCCCGCCGGCTGCTGGCTGCGCTGCGGGAAGGGTGAAGGCGGCCGGGATGTTGGTTCCCGTGGATGGTTTGCAGGGCCTGCCCGCCGGGCACGCTGTCGGCGAATGAGGAGGAGTGACTTTGAGCAACGTACCTACGATTGAATTGAACGACGGTGCCACGATTCCGCAGCTCGGCTTCGGCGTCTACCAGGTGCCGCCGGACGAGACGGCCGCCGCGGTGCGGTCGGCCCTCGAGGTCGGTTACCGCCATATCGACACCGCCGAGATGTATCAGAACGAGCAGGGCGTCGGTCAGGGCATCCGTGACGCCGGCATCGACCGCTCCGAGGTGTTCGTCACCAGCAAGCTGAACAACGGCTTCCACAGGCCCGACGACGCCCGCCGCGCGTTCGACGGCACGCTGGAGGCACTCGGCTCCGACTATGTCGACCTGTTCCTGATCCACTGGCCGCTGCCCACCCTGTACGACGGTGACTACGTGTCGACGTGGAAGACACTGGAGGAGTTCAAGAATGACGGCCGGGCGCGCAGTATCGGCGTGTCGAACTTTCAGGTCGCGCACCTGCAGCGGCTCGCCGACGAGACCGGCACCGTGCCGGCGGTGAACCAGATCGAGGTGCACCCGTACTTCGCCAACGACGAGGTGCGCGCCTACGGCCGGCAACACGGCATCGCGACCGAGGCATGGTCCCCGATCGCGCAGGGCAAGGTGCTCGACGATCCCGTCGTCACCCGCATCGCCGACGCGACAGGCAAGACGCCGGCCCAGGTGGTGCTGCGTTGGCACATCCAGCGCGGCGATATCGTGTTTCCGAAATCGGTCACGCTACAACGCATCAAGGACAACTTCGCGCTGTTCGACTTCGAACTCGGCGACGACGACGTCGCCGCGATCTCCGCACTCGACCGGGGCGAGTCCGGCCGCATCGGACCGAACCCGGACACGTTCGACTACGTCCCCGACTGACAGCGTGGCACGACACAGAATCGCCCGCTGTCGGCTGGGCGGTTTCTAGGAGTCGTCGCAACACTGCTGGTTAATGGGTCTGTAGTAGATCACGCAAACGCTCGGCTGGGGTATCCCAGTCGAGCGTTTTGCGTGGTCGGCCGTTGAGTTGCTGGGCGACGTGTTCGAGGTCCTCAGGCCCATAGATACTCAGGTCGGTACCTTTGGGAAAGTACTGGCGAAGCAGGCCGTTGGTGTTTTCGTTGGTGCCGCGCTGCCAGGGACTGGCCGGGTCGCAGAAGTACACCTGCATGTCGGTGGCCATCGTGAACTGCTTGTGTCCAGCCATCTCGGCGCCCTGGTCCCAGGTCAGCGATCCCCGCAGATGTTCGGGCAGTGTCTTCATGGTGGCGATCAGGCCGTCGCGCACAGACTCCGCGTCGTGGCCGCCGGATAGGTGCACCAGCATGGTGTAGCGGGTGGTGCGTTCGACGAGGGTGGCGATGGCGGTCCTGTTGAGTTCCCCGGTGATGAGGTCGCCTTCCCAGTGCCCGGGCACGGCGCGGTCCTCGATTTCGGCGGGTCGATCAGAGATCATGATCATCGGGTCAACGAACCGTTGGTAGCGCTGTCCGGCCCTGCGGCGTGGTTTGCGGCGGGTTCTGCCAGACCGAAGCGCTTGGGCCACTTCCTTTTTGAGGCCTCCGCGGGCCTGGAAATAGAGTGCTTGATAGATCGTTTCGTGGCTCACCCGCATACTCTCGTCGTCCGGAAAATCCTTGACCAGACGATGCGAGATCTCCTCAGGGGACCACCGGTTGCTCAAACCGTCGGTGACCACCTGCCGCAGTTTCTGGTTGCTCACCAGTTTGGACTGCTTCGGACGGGCCCGAGCTGCCGCGGCGGCCGTCTCGGCCTGATACGGCAGATATAAGCCCGCGACACGGTGGGCAGCGACCTCACGAGAGACCGTCGATTTATCTCGACCGATCTTGTCAGCGATGGCTGTGTAACTCAGGCCGGCGGTCAGGCCGTCGGCGATGAGCAGCCGATCAGCGAGCTGCAAATACCTACTGAGGGATGCCTGTTCAGATGCAGGATGTTGGTCGGCAGCAGTGGATTTCACCGGTTGTATGTACCGCGTCCCGCTGGCGTAATCGACGACCGTGCCATCGGAATACACCCGCGTGTTGCCGATCTGGCGGATACCGGCACGCCAATCCCGGGCGGTGCGCTCATTGACCCCGACCTCTCGGGCGGCCCGCGCCGACGACCAGCCCGTCTCGAGCAATTCGTGAAACCGGGCCCGCTCAGCGGGCTTGCCCGCGCGTGCGCGGTGCTGGGTCGACCAAGCCCGCCTCCACGAGCATCCGGCGGGCCGTGGAGTGCGCCACTCCGACAGCTTTGGCCGCCGCATTCACCGAGCCAGTCGCTGTGAATACCGCTGCCACCCGCGCAGGGTCCACGCCGGTGACATCCGGACGCGGCGAGCCCATCGGCCGGCCGGTGGCCCTCAAGATGGCATACGCCCGCTGCCGCGACACCCCCAACGACTCCGCCGCTTCCCGCACTGGCACGCCCGCATCGACGAGCTTTGCCAGCTGATCACCAAATCGAACACAGTCCTCCGAAAACGACACGGTCGCCGCAACCTCTCAGATTGAGAGCGTTGCGACGACCGTGTGAACCCAAGCTGACAGCGGGCGATTCTGTGTCTGCAAGCAGACTCAGGCAGCCAGGTCCCGCGGCTTGACCGCGGCCTTCACGGCGGCCTTCTCGCGCCGGCGCCGGCGCACCGCGGCGATCGCCGACTTCAGCCCCCGCCGCTCGGACGGATCCAGGTCGGCGAACATCCGCTCGCTGCGCGTCTCGGGGGCGTCGTCGGCGGTGTCGCGCAGGAACCGGTCCGGCAGCGACAGTTTCGCGATCGTGCGCCACGACTTGCCGTACTGCACCAGGAAAGAGCCGGTGGTGTAGGGCAGGTCGTACTTCTCGCAGAGCTCGCGCACCCGCAGCGAGATCTCGTGGAGCCGGTTGCTGGGCAGATCCGGGTACAGGTGATGCTCGATCTGGTAGCACAGGTTGCCGCTCATGAACCGCAGCACGGGGCCGTTGTCGAAGTTGGCGCTGCCGAGCATCTGCCGCAGGTACCACTGGCCGCGGCTCTCACCGATCATGTCGGTCTTGGTGAATTTCTCTGCGCCGTCGGGGAAATGGCCGCAGAAGATCACCGCGTTGGACCAGATGTTGCGGATCACGTTGGCGACCGCGTTGGCCGTCAGCGTCGACTTGAACGTCGCGCCGGGTGACAGCGACGTCACCGCGGGGAACGCCACGTAGTCCTTGAACACCTGCTGGCCGGCCTTGACCCCGAACTCACGGACCCGCACCAGCGTGGCCCGGCGATCGTCGCGGCCCTTGGAGATCTTGCCGAGCTCCAGGTGCTGCAGACCCACGCCCCACTCGAACCCGACGGCGAGCAGGGTGTTGAAGAACAGGTTGAGCATGTTCATCGGCCGCCACCGCTGATCGCGGGTCACGCGGATGACGCCGTAGCCCACGTCGTCGTCCATGCCGAGGATGTTCGTGTACTTGTGGTGCATGAAGTTGTGGGTGAAGCGCCAGTGCTTGGAGGCGCCGCTCATGTCCCATTCCCATGAGGAGGAATGGATCTCGGGATCGTTCATCCAATCCCACTGACCGTGCATGACGTTGTGGCCGATCTCCATGTTCTCGATGATCTTGGCCACGCCCAAGGTCGCGGTGCCGGCCCACCAGAACCGGCGCTTGGAGCTGCCCGCCAGCATCAGCCGGCCGGCCACCTCCAGCGCACGCTGGGCGGCGATGGTGCGGCGGATGTAACGCGCATCCCGCTCGCCTCGGGAGTCCTCGATGTCCTGGCGGATGGCGTCCAGTTCGCGTCCGAGATTCTCGATGTCGGTCTCGGTCAGGTGCGTGAACTCTGGTACGTCGGTGATGGCCATTATCAGCCCTCCTCTCGTCTACCTACGCTACCGTAACCTACGTCGTCGTAGGTTACTAGTCAGTAAATGTCAGACGTCGAGCACACAATCACCCGATGCGGCCGACACGCACGTCTGCACCCGGGTTCCCGGCTCGTGCTCCACCCCGGTGCGCAGGTCGCGCACATGGCCGTCCAGCAGACCCACCACGCACGACTGGCAGATGCCCATGCGGCAGCCGAACGGCATCTGGATCCCGGCGGCCTCACCCGCGTCCATCAGTGAGGTTGCACCGTCGACGGTGGCGGTCTTGCCCGACCGGGAGAATTCGACGGTGCCGCCGCTGCCGTGCGCGGCCCGGGTGACGGCGAAGCGCTCCAGGTGCAGACGGTCGGCGATCCCGGCCGCCCCCCAGGTCCGCTCGGCGGCTTCGAGCATGGCCTCGGGTCCGCACGCCCACGTCTGGCGTTCCCGCCAATCGGGCACCACCTCGTCCAGGCGGGCCAGGTCCAGCCGACCCACGGTGCGGGTGGGCCGCAGTTGCAGCCGGTAACCGTCGTGCCGGGCGGCCAGCGCGGACAGTTCGGCGCCGAACATCACGTCGTCCTCGGTGGGCGCCGAGTGCACGTGTGCCACGTCGGTGATCTGCTCACGCCGCGCGAGCGTGCGCAGCATCGACATCACCGGGGTGATGCCCGACCCTGCGGTCAGGAACAGCACCGAGTCGGGCGCCGGATTCGGCATGACGAAGTTGCCTTGCGGCGCAGCCAGTCTGACGATCGTTCCGGGCGCGACGCCGCCGACCAGGTGTGTCGACAGAAAGCCCTCGGGCATCGCCTTGACCGTGATGGTGATGGTGCGCGAGCCCTTGCTGGTGATGGGACTGCTGGTCAGAGAGTAGGACCGCCAGCGCCAACGGCCGTCGACCAGCAGTCCGATACCGATGTATTGACCCGCCTCGTAGTCGAACGAGAACCCCCATCCCGGCTTGATGACCAGGGTGGCCGAGTCGACGGTTTCGCGGCGCACCTCGAGCACGCGTCCGCGCAGTTCCCTGGCCGACCACAGCGGGTTGGCCAGTTGCAGGTAGTCGTCGGGCAGCAACGGTGTGGTGATCCGGCCTGCGATGGTGCGCAGCAGATGCCAGCCGGGCCGTTCCTTGGCGCCGGCGATCGTCGGCCGCACCGTGTCGGCGACCTTCGCGGTGTTCTTGATGGTGTTCTTGGCCATGGGCTCCTACCCGGCTTGCTGTGGCTGTCGATGGCGTACCCACCGGAGCGACGCGTGAACCTACGGTACCGTAACTTACGGCACCGTATCCAGCCTCAGAGCAGCTCGAGCAGGAACGGAAACTCCTGGGGCGCGTACCACGCCAGGTCGTGGTCCTGGGCGTCGCCGACGGTCAGCTCGGCGTCCTCGTCCCCGAGATCGGCGGCGTCGATGACCTCCGTCGCGGCCAGCACGGCGGCCTCGGCCGCCGCTGTGTCGACGTAGCCGGCGATCACCCGGTCGAGCGGGACGGCCCCGGAGATGCGGACCACGGCGTCGTCGAGGTCGGGCCGCGCGGTGACGGCGTCGTCGTCGAGGTCGGCTTCGACCACCACCCGCCGCGGCGGCAGACCACCGGTGCCCGCGTCGTCGAGGATGCGCAGCGACGCCAGCGCCGCCTCACGCAAGGCGACATCGGCCAGTTCGTCCTCGTCCCCCTCGGCATAGGCCTCCCGCAACGCCGGCGTCACCGCGAACGCGGTCCCGTTGACGGGCCGCAGGGATTCGTCGGCGACCAGGCGTTGCAGCATGGCCAGTGTTGCCGGGACGTAGACGCGCACGACCTGAAGGGTAGCCGCCCGGTCGCGCTCACCTGCTCAGCGCGACGCGCTCGGCTCGTCGTCGTCGGTGTCGGCGTGCGGGTCCTTCTGCACGGCGAGCACGAAGTCGTCGCCGTGCGCGGTGACCCCGGCGATCACCGCGCTGTTCACGGCCTCGACGGCGTATTCGCGCCGCACGATCATCGGGTCGCGACGCAGATCCTTGAGCAGCGACACCGCCAGCCCGACCATCACCAGCACAAACGGCAGCGCCGCGATGATCGTGATGGTCTGCAGGCCGGTCAGTGCGTCCTCGCCGCCGACGAGCAGCATCACCGCGGCGACGGCGCCGGTGGCCACACCCCAGAACACGACGGTGCCGCGGCTGGGTCTGATGGTGCCCTTCTGCGACAGCGAGCCCATCACGATCGACGCGGCGTCGGCGCCGGAGACGAAGAAGATCGCCACCAGGATCATGACCACCACGCTGGCGACCGTCGCGATCGGATACTGGTCGAGCAGTGTGAACAACTGCTCCTCCACGCCGCCCTCGCCGGCCAGATCGGTGCCGCTCTGTTGCACGTTGATCGCCGAACCGCCGAACACCACGAACCAGACCAGTGACACCAGGCTCGGCACCACCAGTACGCCGGCGACGAACTGACGGATGGTGCGGCCCCGCGAGATGCGGGCGATGAACATGCCGACGAACGGTGTCCACGACACCCACCACGCCCAGTAGAAGATCGTCCACGACTGCAGCCAGGCGTTGACGTCGGGACCCTCGGCGCCGGTGCGCGCCGACATCATGCTCAGGTCGGCGAAGTAGCTACCCAGCGTGGTCGGCAACAGGTTGAGAATGAAAACCGTAGGGCCGACCACGAACACGAAGAAGGCCAGCGCGATCGCCATCACCATGTTGATGTTGGACAGCCACTGGATGCCGCGCGCCACCCCGGAGACCGCCGACAGCACGAAACACAGTGTCAGCACCGTGATGATGACGACCAGGATCGTGTTTCCGGTCTCTCCGATGCCGCCGACGATCTGCAGACCGCTACGAATCTGCAGGGCACCCAAGCCCAGCGAGGCCGCCGAACCGAACAGCGTGGCGAAGATCGCCAGCATGTCGATGACCTTGCCCCACGCGCCGTTGGCCCGGGGGCCGAGCAGCGGTTCGAACGCGGCACTGATCAGCTGCAGACGCCCCTTGCGGTACACGCCGTAGGCAATCGCCAGACCCACCACGGCGTAGATCGCCCACGGGTGCAGACTCCAGTGGAACAGCGTGGTGGCCATCGCGTTCTGCACGGCCTCGGGGTTGCCTGCCGGACCGGTACCGGGCGGCGGGGTCGTGAAATGCGACAACGGTTCGGCGACCCCGAAGAACATCAACCCGATGCCCATGCCCGCGCTGAACATCATCGCGACCCACGAGATCCCCTTGAACTCCGGCGGTTCGTCGTCGCGGCCCAGCGGGATCGTGCCGTACCGGCCGAGCGCCAGGTACAGCACGAACACCACGAAGCCGGTGCTGGTGAGCACGAACAGCCAGCCGGTGTTGTTCATCACCCAGGTCAGCGCCGCGCTCGAGACGCCGGCCAGCGTCTCGGTGCTCAGGAAACCCCACGTCAGGAAGCTGAGCGCGATGACGGCGGTGACACCGAACACCACCCAGTCGATGCCGCGACTGCGGGTGATCCGCTCCTCCTCGACCGGGATGTCGAGCACCGGGTGACGGCCGGAGTCGGCGTCCCCCTCGGAAGAAGGAACAACGGTCGCCTGGTGCTCGGAAAAGTCAGCCATCGCCGACCATTCGACCCTTGTGGCGCTGCCCAGTCAATCCCGGGCCCGCTACGACATGGTCACCGCGCGGCTTCCACCAGCTCGTCGAGGCTCTCGCGGAGCAGGCTGGGCAGCATGTCGACGTCGCTCATCGCGTCGCGGTCGGCGTTGATGCCGAAGTACAGCATCCCGTTGTAGGACGTGACGCCGATCGCCAGTGTCTGGTTGTGCAGCAACGGCGGAACAGCGTAGGACTCCAGCAGTTTCGTGCCGGCGATGTACATCTGGTTCTGGGCGCCGGGAGCATTCGTGATGAGTAGATTGAACAGCCGCGCCGAGAAGCTCGTCGCGACACGAATGCCCATGGCGTGCAACGTCGGTGGCGCGAAGCCCGACAGCGTGATGATGGTGCGGGCGTCGACGAGGGCCGGCGCGGTCGGATGCGTTTCGGTGGCGTGCGCGATCTGGGACAGCCTGACCACCGGATTCCCTTCTCCCACAGGAAGATCCACCAGAAACGGCGCTACCTCGCCGATCGCCTGGCCGGGACCGGCGGAGTCGATCTCGGCGTCGGGGTACACCGGCATCGGCGCCATCGCGCGCACCGTGGTCGACGCGCGCACCGGTTCCCCGCGCGACAGCAGCCAGTTGCGCAGCGCGCCGGCGACCATCGCGAGCACCACGTCGTTGACGTCGCAGTCGTAGCGGGCCCTCACGGCGCGGAACTCGTCGAGGCTGCCCGAGGCCACTGAGAAGCGCCGGTTGCGGGACACGGTGGTGTTCAGCGGGCTGCTCGGCGCGGCGCCGCGGGCGACGGTGCGCGCCACGTCCGCGGCGCGACGCCCGAGGTCGACGAGATGGCTGGTGTTGGTGACGGCCTCGGTCATCATCGAGCGGACGGCGGCGGCCTGCGCAGTGGGTCGCATGATCCACTCACCGAGCGCGCCCATCAGCAGCTGCCGGTCACCGGGTTCGCGGCCGGGGATCCAGATGTCCTCACCGAACTCCGGCGGCTTCTGGGTGCGGTCGGCGATCACGTGCCCGATCTCCAGCGCGGTCATGCCGTTGACGAGCGCCTGATGCGACTTCGTGTAGATGGCCAGCCGGTTCTTGGCCAGGCCCTCGACCAGGTACATCTCCCACAGTGGCCGGGTCTTGTCCAGCGGGCGGGACCCGAGCCGGGCCACCAGTTCGTGCAGCTGGGCGTCGCTGCCCGGCGACGGCAGCGCCGAGCGCCGGACGTGGTAGGTGATGTCGAAGTCACGGTCGTCGATCCACACCGGCCGGGCCAGTCCGAGGGTTACCTCGCGCACCTTCTGCCGGTAGCGAGGGATCTGCGGTAGCCGCTGCTCGACGGTGGCCAGCAGTGTCTCGTAGCTCAGCCCGTTGCGGGGCCTGCGCAGGATCTGCAGCGACCCGACGTACATCGGCGTCGCCGAGTTCTCCAGGCGGAAGAAGGACGCGTCCGACGCCGACAACCTCGTCACCATGTGCGGCGCTGCCTCCCCATTCGCCTCGTCGCTGTACGGACCCTGCCACGGTATCGGCATTCCCCCGGGCAGCCCACCACATGTGCACATCAGGTGCTCGATGGGGTCCGGCAGCCGTGCGAACATGGAGCGGTCTGCAACTCTCCGGCAGATCGACCACCGCGATCACTGGAGAGCCCGCATGTCCGCACCCCGCAACCTGTCCGAACTCGCGCAGCCGCCGTCGGCGTGGAGAACCTCGCCGGTCGTCGATTACGAACCCCGCCCACGGCCGTTGGCCCGCCCGGCGCCGCCGTGCCCGGTCCCGTCCGGGGCAGCCCTGCACCGGGCGCCGCAACGACCGGTGCGCACCCGCCGTCCGCCGCCACTTTCCCACGAGCCGCCGCCGCCGCGGTCGGCCGTGCTGTTCGCCGAGACCGCGTTGCGCCGGGTCATCGAGGTCATCGACCGGCGCCGGCCCGTGGCGCAGCTGCGTCCGCTGATGCCGCCGGTGCTCGTCGACTGCGTCATCGCCCGCGCCGCGGCGCCGCGGACGGGCAGCGCGACGCTGCGACGGGTGCGGGTCCGCTCCGTCGGCAGCGACGGGGAGGTCACCGCCGCGGAGGTGTTCGCGTCGTTCACCCGCAGCGGCCGCGTACACGCCGTCGCGGGACGGATCATCCGCCACGACAACAGCTGGCGCCTGGTGGCGCTGCAGATCGGATGAGTCAGCGGCGCTTGGCGTGCCGGCCGCTCTTCTGCTGCTGGCGGGCGGCCTCGCGCCGTTCCTTGCGGCTGCCGCCGGTCGACGGAGCGCCGCCTGAGCGCTTGACCTCGACGCCGCCGTCCTCGGACGGACCCGAGTAGGTCAGCGGCTGGGCCTTCTCGTCGAGCCCCTTGGCGCGTAGGCCGGCCGCGGGGGCGGGCCGCTCCTTGGTGGCCACGCCGCCCTGCTGGGCCGCGGCGGCGGCGAACTCGGCGAGGCCGGACGGGGTGGGCTGGGCGGCCACCGCCGGCGCGGCTGGGGCCCGCTCGACCTGCACGTTGAACAGGAAGCCGACCGACTCCTCCTTCATGCCGTCGAGCATCGCGACGAACATGTCGTAGCCCTCACGGGCGTATTCGACCTCAGGCCGCTGCTGGGCCAGCCCGCGCAGGCCGATGCCCTCGCGCAGGTAGTCCATCTCGTAGAGATGCTCGCGCCATTTGCGGTCTAGCACGTTGAGCAGCACGTTGCGCTCCAGCTGACGCATCGCGCCTTCGCCGGCGATCTCCTCGATCTCACGCTCACGCTCGGCGTAGGCCCGCTCGGCGTCGGCGATCAGCGCGTCGAGAAGCTCCTCGCGGGTCAGCTCGCCGGGCTCGCCGACGGCGTCGGAGTCGATCAGGTCGTGGTGGTCGATGCTCACCGGGTAGAGCTGCTTGAGCCCTTCCCACAGCTTCTCCAGGTCCCAGTCCTCGGAGTAACCCTCGGCGGTGGCGCCGTCGACGTAGGCGGTGATCACGTCGACCAGGATCTTGTGGGCCTGCTCGGCGAGGTTCTCGCCTTCCAGGATGCGGCGGCGCTCGGCGTAGATCACCTTGCGCTGCTGGTTCATCACCTCGTCGTACTTCAGCACTTCCTTGCGGATGTCGAAGTTCTGCTGCTCGACCTGGGTCTGGGCGCTCTTGATCGCGCGCGAGACCATCTTGGCCTCGATCGGCACGTCGTCGGGCAGGTTCAGCCGGGTCAGCAACGTCTCCAGGGTGGCGCCATTGAAGCGGCGCATCAGCTCGTCGGCCAGCGACAGGTAGAAGCGGGACTCACCGGGGTCGCCCTGGCGGCCGGAGCGACCGCGCAGCTGGTTGTCGATGCGGCGCGACTCGTGCCGTTCGGTGCCGAGCACGTAGAGCCCGCCGACGGCGATGACGTCCTTGGCTTCTTCGGCCACCTCCTCCTTGACCGCGGGCAGCTCCTCGTGCCAGGCCTGCTCGTACTCGTCGGGCGTCTCGACCGGATCGAGGCCGCGCTGACGCAGCCGCCGGTCGAGCAGGTAGTCGACGTTGCCGCCGAGCACGATGTCGGTGCCGCGGCCGGCCATGTTGGTGGCGACCGTGATCGCGCCGAGCCGGCCGGCCTCGGCGATGATGCCGGCCTCCTGCTCGTGGTACTTCGCGTTGAGCACGTTGTGCGGGATGCGCCGCTTCTCGAACTGCCGGGACAGGAACTCGGAGCGTTCCACGCTGGTGGTGCCGATCAGGACCGGCTGGCCCTTCTCGTAGCGCTCGGTCACGTCGTCGACGACGGCGATGAACTTGGCTTCCTCGGTCTTGTAGATGAGGTCGGACTGGTCGGAGCGGATCATCGGCCGGTTGGTCGGGATCGGCACCACGCCGAGCTTGTAGATCTCGTGCAGCTCGGCGGCCTCGGTCTCGGCGGTGCCGGTCATGCCGGCCAGCTTGTCGTAGAGGCGGAAGTAGTTCTGCAGCGTGATGGTCGCGACGGTCTGGTTCTCGGCCTTGATCTCGACGTGTTCCTTGGCCTCGATCGCCTGGTGCAGGCCCTCGTTGTAGCGCCGGCCGATCAGCACGCGGCCGGTGAAGTCGTCGACGATGAGAACCTCGCCGTTGCGGACGATGTAGTGCTTGTCGCGCTCGAACAGCTCCTTGGCCTTGATGGCGTTGTTGAGGTAGCTGATCAGGGGCGAGTTGGCGGCCTCGTAGAGGTTCTCGATGCCCAGCTGGTCCTCAACGAACTCGACGCCGAGCTCGTTGATGCCGACCACCCGCTTCTTGATGTCCACCTCGTAGTGGACGTCCTTCTCCATCAGCGGGGCCAGCCGGGCGAACTCGGTGTACCAGTTCGAGCCGCCGTCGGCGGGGCCGGAGATGATCAGCGGGGTGCGGGCCTCGTCGATCAGGATGGAGTCGACCTCGTCGACGATCGCGAAGTTGTGGCCGCGCTGGACGCAGTCCTCGAGCCGCAGCGCCATGTTGTCGCGCAGGTAGTCGAAGCCGAACTCGTTGTTTGTGCCGTAGGTGATGTCGGCGTTGTAGGCCGCCCGGCGCTGATCCGGGGTCATCTGGGACAGGATCACGCCGACCTCGAGGCCGAGGAAGCGGTGCACGCGGCCCATCTGCTCGGCGTCGCGCTTGGCGAGGTAGTCGTTGACCGTGACGATGTGCATGCCCTTGCCGGACAGCGCGTTCAGATAGGCCGGCAGCACCGCGGTCAGCGTCTTGCCTTCACCGGTCTTCATCTCGGCGACGTTGCCGAAGTGCAGCGCGGCGCCGCCCATCACCTGGACGTCGAAGTGCCGCTGGTTGAGCACCCGCCAGGCCGCCTCGCGGGCCACGGCGAACGCCTCGGGCAGCAGGTCGTCGAGGTCCTCCTTGCCGTCGGCCAGCCGCCGGCGAAACTCGTCGGTCTTGGCCCGCAGCTCGGCGTCGGAGAGCTTCTCGATGTCGTCGGACAGGGTGTTGACATAGTCAGCCACCCCCTTGAGGCGCTTGACCATGCGGCCTTCGCCGATACGGAGCAACTTCGACAGCACGCTGAATACCTTTTTCCTCGCCGGATGCGTTACGCGAATAGACGGACACCATCGTAGGTGACGCGCCGAAAATGCTGGTCGCGCGTCTCCGCCGCGACGTGCCGGATCCTCGTGGCCGCCTCACAGCCGCGGTGGGGCGCACACGGAAATCCCCCGGGATCCGACACATCGGGCCCCGGGGGATTCCGGTTGCTCAGGAGGGTACGGCGAGCTTGATCAAGCCGTAGTCGAACGCGTGGCGCCGGTAGACCACGCAGGGCCGGTCGCTCTCCTTGTCATGGAAGAGGAAGAAGTCGTGGCCCACGAGTTCCATCTCGTAGAGCGCGTCGTCGACGGTCATCGGGGTGGCCGGATGTTCCTTGACACGCACGATCCGCCCGGGTTCGTGGTCGTCGGCGGTGTCGGCGAGTCCGGCATCGGGGGTCGCGCCATCTTGGGTGGGCGGCGCGAACACCTGCTCGAGGTGGTCAGGTGAACAGGCCTCGTGCAGCGACCGCGGGGTTTTGTCCCCGTAGTGGATCTTGCGACGGTCCTTGCTCTTGCGCAGCCTGCTCTCAAGTTTGCTCACCGCCGCTTCCAGGGCGGCGTAGAAGCTGTCTGCGCACGCTTCACCGCGCACCACCGGGCCGCGCCCCCGCGCGGTGATCTCAACGTGCTGACAGTTCTTGCGCTGCCGGCGGTTCTTCTCGTGATAAAGCTCGACTCCGAAGAGGTAAATGGTGCGGTCGAATCTCTCAAGACGGGCCAGTTTTTCGGCGACATAGGCGCGGAAATGATCGGGCACTTCGACGTTGCGCCCAGTCACCACCACCTCGGCGTTCGGAGTCGCGTCAGACGACCCCGCCGCGTCGTCGGGGTCCATCAAAATCGTGCTGTCGGCGTCCACGGAAATTCTTGACATACTTGGCAACTCGATTTCCTCTCGCGATCGCACGCCCCGTGCGTGCCCAACTGAACAGACGTGGCACCGACGGGGCTTTCTGGTCTCGCCACTCGCCGGTGCAAGGTGTCGACTACTCACCTCCTACCGCTGGCGCGATACCGGCGTCTCGCTACTGAGCGCCGCCGTGAAATGTTCACGGATGGTTGGTGCCGACGGTAGTCGCTGTTCACCGGACGTGCCACTAAATCGTCCTTCTGTTCTCAGTTCTTCACGCCGGATTGATCCTCGGGTAATCAGGCGCGGGAGGTCACGCGTTCGCCAGCGCGAGCACAGCAACGACGTCGGCCCCGATGGTTTGCAGGACGCGGACCGATTCGGCGGCGGTGGCGCCCGTGGTGATCACGTCGTCGACCACCACCACGGGGTCGGCGACGGGCCCGCGCACACGCACCCGCCCGGCGACGTTGCGCTGCCGCGCCGCCGGCGACAGCCCGACGGAGTCGCGGGTGAACGCCCTGAAGCGCAGGACCGGAGCGACCGTCACCCCGGGCAGGCCCGCCGCGGCGTCGCGGGCGATGCAGGTCACGGGGTCACCGCCGCGGCGCCGGGCCGCCGTGCGGCGCGTGGGCGCCGGCACCAGGGTCAGCGGCACGTCGAGCAGCCCCCAAACCAGCAAATGCGCGAGCGCGTCGGACAGTGCCGCGGCGAGCGGGTGCCGCAGGTCGGCGCGGCCGCGCTCCTTGAGCGCGACGATGGCCTTTCGCCGCGGGCCGGCGTAGCGGCCCAGCGACAGCACCGGCACGCCGGGGTCGATCCGCGGGGTGACCAGGTGCGGTTCGTCGGACCGGACCGCGAGGTCGTCGGCGCAGTTTCGGCACCACGCGGTGCCATCGGTGTCGCATCCGCCGCACTGGAGCGGAAGCACCAGATCGAGCACGGGCCCAGTGTCGGCCCGACGTCCGACAACTCCGGCCCCGTTTGTCGCGGAATAGCATTCCTGGCTGCGAACAAGGCAGCTTTCACAACCACCACTTCTCACTCGCGACCGGGCATGCCTTGCTACTCAGCGATGATCGAGTCTCCCGGCACCCGCAGGGCGACTGGCTGCAGCGGCTTCTCGGCCGGACCGTTGACCACCTCGCCGTCCAGACCGAACCTGCTGCCGTGGCAGGGGCAGTTGATCGTCCCCTCAGCCACCTCGTCGACCAGGCATCCGTTGTGGGTGCACACCGCCGAGAACGCCTTGTACTCGCCGGCGGCCGGCTGGGTCACCACGATCTCACCGACGATCACGCCGGCGCCCACAGGCACATCGGCGGTCGAGGTCAGGGGCTTGCCCGCCGGCGACGCCCCCGACGCCGGAGCCGTCTCCGATACCGACTCCGGTCCCGATCCCGATTCCGATTTCGATCCACCCGAACACGCGGCCACTGCAGCCGCCGCCAAGCCGATCCCCGCACCGGCGAGCACTGTCTTGCGCGGAACTTCCATCGCCATACCGAACCTCTCCGTAGAGCTGGCCGCCGGAGGGCTGTTCCGGCAGCACGTTCAGTGTCAGCCCGGCAGCACCGGCACCGCACCCGCTGACATCAGCGGCCGCACCTCGTTCCATGCCGGGTCCTCGGCGGCCGAGCCCGACAGCAGCAGCACGCCGCGCCCGTCGGCGACATACACCGCCGACGGGCCGGCGGCGACCGTGCGGACCGGCATCAGCAGGTTGCGGCTCGGACCGTCGGAGTTGACCCCGTCGAGGTTGACGTAGGACACCGGGTTCTGCGGGACGGTGCGGGTGACGACGATGTCGTCACCGGTGCGCCAGGACAGCGACACCGCGGTCTCCCCCAGCCCGTAGCCGAGCCGTCGTGGGTAGGTCAGCGCGTAGTTCCCGCCGGCGGTCTGCTCGACCCCGGCCAGGACGATCTTGCCCTCGATCACCATGGCCGCGCGGGTGCCGTCGCGGGAGAGCTGCAGTTCGGCGATGGCGCCCGGGAACCGGGTGACGACAGCGCTGACGTCGACCGGGATCCGGGCGGGCTGTCCGGAGGCGTCCTGGATGACGCGGACGACGTTGTTGCCGTCCACGACGACCCAGACCGCGTCGTCGAGCGACCAGCTGGGCCGGCTCAGGCTGCGGCCGTCCATGGCCTGGGTGGCGTTGCCGCCCAGCGGCCCCACCCACAGCGACGACGCCATGTCAGGTGCGCCGGGGCGCAGCGTGACGATGGAGGCGACCTCTTGGCCGGAGCGCGACAGCGCCGCGGCCGTCTGCCCCGGCATCTGTCCGAACGGTCCGGGGACGCGCGGAGCACGCTGACCGTCGATCCGCACCAGCGACCCTCCGACGAGCCCGTGCAGGCCTGCCGCCGCGCCGTCGGCGGCGCCGGGGTCGGTCGCCGCGACGTCGGCGGTGTCCCAGCCTTCGGCGAAGCGGTCGTCGAGGGCGGCACCGTCGGCGTTGATCACGTACGGGCCGTTGATGCCCGACCGGGCCAGCGTCCAGATCAGTTGCGCGGCAAGCAGTTGCCTGCTGTGCGGGTCCGTCGTCGACAGATTCTCCAGATCGATGCGGGCCCCGCCGTAGCCTCGGCCGATGCCGGTCTTGCCACCGTCGGCGCGGGTCACCGGCCCGCGCAACCGCATCGGCGGGCCGAGCAGGTTGCGCACCGTCTTGTCCATCTCGGGGCGCGGGCCGGTGACGAGCTTGCTCACCAATTCGGTGGCCAGCTGGTCGGGTTCGGACACCGCGACATAGCGAGGGTCGGGCACGACGGTCTTGCCGGTGGGGTCGGCGAAGTACAGCGTGTGCCGCTTGTAGGTGGCCTGGAACTGCTGCCAGTCCAGGAACACTCCGTTGGGCAGCCGGTCGATTCGCCACCCGCCCGAGGTCTTGACCAGTTCGATCGGGCCCGGATCGGGCAGCGCGCCGGCGCCGGTCTCGAAGACACCCATGTCCGACAGCGAGCCGAGGATGTCGGCGCGCATCGTGACCTGGACCCGGTCCGGCGAGCGAGTTTCGACGAACACGACGTTGTCGATCAGCAGCGCGCTGCCGGCGTCGTCCCAAGTGGCCGACGCCGATTCGGTGAGGAACTGCCGGGCGGCCAGGTGCCGGTTGGCGGGATCGGCGGTGGCCTTGAGGAATTCGCGCAGCAGCACGTCCGGGTCCATGCCGGGGGTGGGTTTAGGCAGGCTGGGCGGCGCCGGCCGGTCGACGGTCCCGATTGCCTGCGGCGACGACGAGCTCGGCACCCCGGCACAGCCGGTCAACATCACCATGAACGCGCAAAGCCACAGCGCGGCAACGCGTCTCACACGCTCTCCCCTGCCGTCTCGCGCACCCGGCGGCTGGATCCGCCGGACACTTCGATCGGCTTGACCGGCAGCGGGCTGCTGGTCACCTTGTGGCCGCGCACCAGCGGCAGCGTCAGTCGGAAGCAAGCGCCCTTGCCCAGTTCACCCCAGGCTTCCAGCCTGCCCTGGTGTAGCCGGGCGTCCTCGATGCTGATGGCCAGCCCCAGGCCGGTGCCGCCGGAGCGGCGCACGCGGGACGGGTCGGCGCGCCAGAACCTGCTGAACACCAGCTTCTCCTCACCGGGGCGCAGCCCGACGCCGAAGTCACGGACGGTGACCGCGACCGTGTCCACGTCGGCGGCCATCCGGATCTGGACGGGTTTGTGCTCGGCATGGTCGATGGCGTTGGCGATCAGGTTGCGCAGGATCCGCTCGACCCGGCGCGGGTCGACTTCGGCGATCACCTCGTCGGTGGGAAGGTCGACGTTCATCTCGACGTCGGCATGCTCGGCCAGGTGCCCGACGTTGTCCAGGGCGTTCTGCACGATGGAGCGCAGGTCGACGGCCTCGACGGCCAGTTCGGCGACGCCGGCGTCGTGGCGCGAGATCTCCAGCAGGTCGTTGAGCAGAGACTCGAACCGATCCAGCTCGTTGACCATCAGCTCGGTGGAGCGGCGCAGGGCCGGGTCGAGGTCTTCGGCGTGGTCGTGGATCAAGTCGGCGGCCATGCGCACGGTGGTCAGCGGTGTCCGCAGCTCGTGGCTGACGTCGGAGGTGAAGCGGCGCTGCAGGTTCCCGAACTCTTCGAGCTGGGTGATCTGGCGGTGCAGGCTCTCGGCCATGTCGTTGAACGACACCGCCAGCCGGGCCATGTCGTCCTCGCCGCGCACCGGCATGCGTTCGGTCAGATGTCCCTCGGCGAAGCGTTCGGCGATCCGCGACGCCGACCGCACCGGCAGCACGATCTGGCGGGCGACCAGCAGGGCGATCGCGGCGAGCAGACCGAGCAGCACGATGCCGCCGGTGGCCATGGTGCCGCGCACCAGAGCGATCGTGGAGTCCTCGTTGTTGAGCGGGAAGATCAGGTACAGCTCGAGGTTGGTCACCGGTGACGAGGTCGGGCTGCCGATGATCAATGCGGGCCCGGAGAAGCCGTCGATGTGCACGGTGGCGTACTGGTAGCTGACCTGTCCGGCTTTGACGAAGTCGCGCAGGGTGTCGGGGATCTGGTTGACCGGGCCGGCGGCGGTGGCTGCGCGGGGACCGTCGCCGGGCACGACGAGCACCGCGTCGAACGTCCCGGCAAGGCCGGCGCCCGCGTCGGCCTTGCGGTCGATCAGCGTGTTGCGCGCCAACTGCAGGCTGCTGTCCAACGACCGGGTCTCCTCACCACCGACGATGCCGCTGACGGTGGTGCGGGCGCGTTCGATCTCCTCGGTGGCGGCGCCGACCTTGACTTCGAGGATGCGGTCGGTGATCTGGCTGGTCAGGACGAAGCCGAGGACCAGGATGACGGCCAGCGACAATCCGAGGGTCAGCGTGACCACGCGAAGTTGCAGAGACCGCCGCCACACCGTGCTCAGCGCGCGGCCCAGCACACCCAGTCCGCGGATCAGCGGGGCCGACCGACGGTGGATGCGCCGCCGGGACCCGAAGATCACGGCGACCGCCGGGCGGGCCGTCTGATCACGCCGACGGCGGGCCGTCTGATCACGCCGACGGCGGGCCGTCTGATCACGCCGACGGCGGGCCGTCTGATCACGCCGACGGCGGGCCGTCTGATCACGGAGGTCCGGCCTTGTATCCCACTCCTCGAACGGTCAGCACCACCTGCGGGTTCTCCGGGTCTTTCTCGACCTTGGCCCGCAGCCGCTGGACATGCACGTTCACCAAACGGGTGTCGGCGGGGTGGCGGTAACCCCACACCTGTTCGAGCAGCACATCACGAGTAAACACCTGGCGTGGTTTCCGTGCCAGCGCCACCAGCAGGTCGAACTCCAGCGGCGTCAGTGAGATCTGTTCGCCCTGCCGGGTCACCTTGTGGGCGGGCACGTCGATGTCGATGTCGGCGATCGAGAGCATCTCGGCCGGCTCGTCCTCGTTGCGGCGCAGCCGCGCGCGCACGCGGGCCACCAGCTCCTTGGGCTTGAACGGCTTCATCACATAGTCGTCGGCGCCGGACTCCAGGCCGAGCACCACGTCGACGGTGTCGGTCTTGGCGGTCAGCATGACGATCGGCACGCCGGAATCCGCGCGCAGCACACGGCACACGTCGATGCCGTTCATGCCGGGCAGCATGAGATCCAGCAGCACCAGATCGGGACGCAGTTCGCGCACCGCGGTCAGCGCCTGGGTGCCGTCGCCGATGACGGCGGTGTCGAATCCCTCCCCCCGCAGCACGATGGTGAGCATCTCGGCGAGCGAAGGGTCGTCGTCGACTACCAGGATCCTTTGCCTCATGGTGTCCATGGTGTCACCAGATGGCGATAAAGCGCCGCTACCACGCGGGGTGTTTTGCGAGTTGAGCGCGGTTCGCGGCGTGAGCCTCAGTCGACCGCTTCGAGCACGTCGCGCTGCTCGGCGACGGACTGCAACACCTCGTAGCCGATCTGGCGAACGCTGGCGACGACCGGGCTGGTGCAGAGCCGGGCCGAGGTCGTCCCACCGACCACCCAGCCCAGCGTCGCGCTGCGGGACAGCGCGCGCCGCGCGGCCCGGGCTTCCCGGTCTTCCGTCGGGGCCATCGCGAGCACGAGCTGCTTGCGCGAGTACTGCGCGCCGGCGGCGTCCTGGATGACGGGATTGGTCCACCAGTGCTCGAACGGAATACGGGAACCGCTGAAGATCTGGTCACCGCTGCGGGTGCGGATCGGCGCCGGCGGGTACATCGCGAGCTTCGGGACGTACTCCTCGGCGCCGTGGTGGCGGCTGCGGATCCGCATCAGGGTGAGCCCGGCGAGCGCGCAGGTCGTCTTCTGGTTAGGCACACCGGCGGTGTCCACCCAGGTCAGCGTGTCACGCAATCCGTAGAGCGCGTCCGATCCGTCGGTGCGATACAGCAGCGCCCGCAGGTGACCGGCCAACGGTTTCACCTCGGTGTGCCGGCCCTGATCGAAGCGCTGATTCGCCGACCTGACGCAGGCGAGCAGCTGATCCAGTGTTTGCAGCGATACGGTCTGGACACGCGATTGAACGAGCAACGATTCCCCCTGAGCACAACTGTCACCGTGGCGACTTCCCCGGAACTGGAGCCTATCCGCTCAGGCACGAGTTCGCTCCGTTACCGCAACCCTCAGCGCGACGACAGCCGCGCGGCGAGTGCTGCGGCGTCGACCTCCGGGGGCACCACCACCCACGGCCCACCCCAGTCCGCGGCGGCGAGTTCGGCATAGACCGCGCCGGTGCGCCGCTGCAGCCCGTCGTCACGCTCGTAGGCGTCGCGCGCCCGGTCGGCTTCCTCGGCGGCCCGGTTCACCGCCCGCTGCGCCGCGAGCTCGGTCGGAACATCAAGCAGCACTTGCCAATCGGATTTCGGCAGACCCAGCCGCCCGTATTCGAGGTCGCGCACCCAGGCGACCACCTCGCCGTCGGCGCCCTGATGCAGACGGGCCGCGCTGTAGGCCGCGTTGGACGCCACGTAGCGGTCCAGGATCACCACGTCGTAGGTGGTCCGGAGCTGTTCGATCTCGTCGCGTGCGCCCGCACGGTCCATGGCGAACAGCACGGCCATCGCGTACACGGAGTCGGCGAGGTCCCCGTGCCGGCCGTGCAGCGCCTCGGCCGCGACGTCGGCATGCACTGAGACGCCGTACCGCGGGAACGCCAGGCTCGTCACGGACAGCCCGCCGGATTCGAACGCCGCGCGCAGACCGTTGGTCAGGGTGCGTTTGCCGGCGCCGTCGACTCCCTCGATCACGATGAGCACCCGGCGAGCCTAATCGAGCTTTTCGGACATGTGGCGGGCAAACATTGACGGCGATCGGATCCCCGCCCATAGTTCTACAAGTGCGGGGTGGTCAGGGAGGCGGCAAAGGCGCGGGTTTGGCTGTCGCAGCGGGTGTCGGCGCGGCGGTGTTCTTCGGAGTGGGCTGCGGGGTGGCCGCGGCCGACGATTCCGCGGGCATCGATTCGTCGGAGCAACGCGAGACCGGTCCGACCCGGGAAGACTCCGCATCCGGGGTCGGCGACGAGTCCGCTGACGCCGGTTCCGAGGCGCCGGCCGCCGCCGACGAGGACGTTCCCGAAGAGGTCACCGATGAAGAAGTCGCCGGGGAAGCGCCCTCCGGCGAGCTGACCGACGATGGCGAGGCGGCTGAGGACGACGCGCCCGAAGTCGTCGACGATGGCAACACGGCGGTGGACGACGCGCCCGAAGTCGTCGACCATGGCAACACGGCGGTCGACATCGACGACGAGCCTGCGCCGTCGCCGGCCCCCGTCGCCGCCGCGCAGTTGTTCGGCGCGACGGCCGCATCGCGCCGCGAATTCGACGCGGGACCGTCCGAGTCGGGGCCGTCGGTCGCGACGACGGCGGTCAGGACGACCGCCGTCGATGCGGCGGCGCAGAACGAGATCGTCTACACCGATGAGCCGACGTTCTTCGACCGGATCGTGGTCGCGAGCCTTTACGTCCTGCGCGGGATCTCCAGCTTCATCGGCGTCGACTTCTACGGGCTGATCGGCAAGGCACTGGAGAGCCGGAATCCGCCATGGTTCGTCAAGGGCGGCCTCAACGTCCGTCGCACCGAGTTCGAGGCGGCCGACGACCCGGAGGGTGCGGTGTGGGATGTGTGGGAGTTCCACCCGCCGAACCCGACCGGCAAGACGGTGGTCGCCGTGCACGGCGGAGGGTTCATCGTGGAGCCGCTTGTCACCCACTGGCTCGCGTACGCCAACATGGCGCGCGAGACCGGCGCGACGGTAGTCGTGCCGATGTACCCGCTCGGGACGACGAAAGCCGGGACCGCGGTCAAGGTTGTTCCGGCCATGGCGCAGTTCCTCTCCGGCCAGATCGACACCCACGGCGCGGAAAACGTCAGCATCTACGCCGATTCCGCCGGTCCGTCGCTGGCGATGGCGGCGGTGCGCGAACTCATCCTCGACGGAAAGCCGGTGCCGGCCAGCATGGTGCTGCTGTCCTTCACCCCCGACGGTTCACTCTCCAATCCGGACATCTACGAGGTCGACGACCCGATCATCGACGTGCGGAACCTCGACTTCTACACCCGCGAGAACCACTGGGGCGATGGTCTCGATCCACGGGACCCGCTGCTCAGCCCATTGTTCTTCGAAGACGAAGTGCTCGCTGCGCTTCCCCCATCGACGATCTATGTGGGCGAACTGGAATACGCCCTGCCCGACACACTGCTGCTGCACGAGAAGTGGTCAGCCGCAGGCGGTGTGGCGTCGACCGTCATCGGCACGGGGCAGTTCCACGACTGGGCGCTCGGCGGGCTTTCCTTCAACTCGGCGGGGCCCAAGGTACGCCCCGACATCTACCGTCAACTCGGCCTCAATGATGTTGCGCCAGGTCCGAAGACGATCACCACCGCACCACCGTCGTTCGGCGACAACTTCGTCGTCGGACTGCTGCGGACCCTGCGATGGATCAACGAGGAGACCGGCATCAAGATCCTCAGCGGTGTGGCCGGCGCCTCCACCAGCACCACTCCCCCATGGCTGTTGACGCTCGGACTCAAGGTGACCGAACGTCAGTACAACGGGTGGACGGTGTGGGAGTTGGCTTCCCCCAAGCCGTCCGGTGAATTCGTGGTGGCGTTGCACGGCGGCGGGTTCGAGGCCGAGGCCACCGTCCTGCATTGGTCGGATTACGCGCAGATGGCCCGCGAAACCGGGGCGACGGTACTGGTGCCGATCTATCCGATGGCGCCGCCGAAGAGCACCGGCACCGCCGAGACGCTGGTGCCGCCGATGGCCGACTACCTGAAGATCCTGATCGACACCCACGGGGTGGACAACGTCAGCCTCTACGGCGACTCCTCGGGAGGCTCGTATGCGGTGCTTGCGGTGCAGGAGATGTTGCGCCGCTGCCGAATCGAGGTGACGTGCGTGCCCGCCGAGGCGCAGCCGTCGCGCATGGTGCTGGTCTCCCCGGCGCTGCACCTGACGTTGCGCGGGCCGGAGATCGACGCGATCGACGACCCGATCCTGCCGCGCCGCGAGCCCGGCGAGGGGCCGCGCTGGAACGGCGACTGGGATCTCGACGATCCCCGCGTCAACCCGATCTCGGGAGCGGATCTGACCGGTCTGCCGCCGACCACGGTGTACATCGGCACGATCGAGAAGCTGTTGCCGGGCGTTCTGGCGTTCCGCGACAAGGTGCTGTCGCAGGACCCCGACGCCGACCTGACGGTGATCATCGGCGACGGGCAGATGCACGGATGGGCGCTCGGCGGCATCGTGGTCAACTCGCAGGCTCCCGTGTGGCGGGCCAACGTCTACCGGCAGCTGGGGCTGCTGTCCACAGATTCGGCGCGGTACATGACGCTGCAGGTCGCCTAATCGTCGAAGGCGCTGAGCACCAGCTGGTTTCGTGACCGGTCGAGGTGGGCTTCCCACGCCTGCATCGCTCACTTGGCGGAGCTGGCCACACTCGACTGCAGCACCACGGTGTTCACTGGCGGGTCGAGGAACACTCGGGTGCTCCTGCGCGGACCGCCGAAGAAGATGTTCAACTCCACGCCGGTAAGGAACGGTCCGGGCGGCAGTGCGGGTTCGAGGACCTTCTGCACCGCCGGCCGGTTGCCGACGTCCTCGGCGTCGTACTTCCCGACCAACCCCGTCATGGTTTCGGGCGTGACCTGCACGACGGCGTCGATCCACGTCAGTGACAGGCGGGTCGGCTCGGTGGCGCCGCTGTTGTCCCATCGGATCCACGACGCCGACACCGGCGCGCCGAGGGCTGGGAACGTCGTGGCCAGCTCCTCGGTGTCGTGCCGCACTTCCGGGGCGGACCGTGTCGAGGTGACCTCGGGCTCGGCGGCCTCCTCGGCGGGCTGGCCCTGACATGCCGCCAGGGCCAGCACAACGCCGAGGGTCACCGCGCTCAGCAGTCGTGCCACGTCAGTAGCGGTAGTGCTCCGGCTTGTACGGGCCCTCGACGTCGACACCGATGTACTCGGCCTGCTCCTTGGTGAGCTTGGTCAGCGTGCCACCGAGTGCCTCGACGTGGATGCGCGCGACCTTCTCGTCGAGGTGCTTGGCCAGGCGGTAGACCTCGTTGTCGTACTCGTCGTTCTTGGTCCACAGCTCGATCTGGGCGATCACCTGGTTCGAGAAGCTGTTGCTCATCACGAACGACGGGTGGCCGGTGGCGTTGCCCAGGTTGAGCAGCCGGCCCTCGGACAGCACGATGATCGAGTTGCCGTTGTCGAAGACCCACTGGTCGACCTGCGGCTTGATGTTGATCCGGGTGGCGCCCGAACGCTCCAGCGCGGCCATGTCGATCTCGTTGTCGAAGTGGCCGATGTTGCCGAGGATGGCCTGGTTCTTCATCGCCTTCATGTGGTCGAGGGTGATGATGTCCTTGTTGCCGGTGGAGGTGATGACGATGTCGGCCTCGCTGATGCCCTGCTCGACGGTGACGACGTCGAAGCCGTCCATCAGGGCCTGCAGCGCGTTGATCGGGTCGATCTCGGTGACCGCGACGCGGGCACCCTGGCCGGCCAGCGACTCGGCGCAGCCCTTGCCCACGTCGCCGTAGCCGCAGATCAGGACCTTCTTACCGCCGATGAGCACGTCGGTGCCGCGGTTGATGCCGTCGATCAGCGAGTGCCGGGTGCCGTACTTGTTGTCGAACTTGCTCTTGGTGACCGAGTCGTTGACGTTGATCGCCGGGAAGGCCAGTTCGCCGGCGGCGGCGAACTGGTACAGGCGCAGCACGCCGGTGGTGGTCTCCTCGGTGACGCCCTTGACCGACTCGGCGATCTTGGTCCACTTGTCCTTGTCGGTCTCGAACCGCTCGCGCAGCAGGTTCAGGAACACCTTGTACTCGGCAGAGGCTTCAATGTCATCGTCCTCAAGGGTTGGCACGACGCCGGCCTTCTCGAACTGGGCGCCGCGCAGCACCAGCATGGTGGCGTCGCCGCCGTCGTCGAGAATCATGTTCGCCGGCTCGCCCTCCCAGGTGAGCATCTGCTCGGCGGCCCACCAGTACTCCTCGAGCGTCTCGCCCTTCCAGGCGAAGACCGGGGTGCCCTTGGGCTCCTCGGGGGTGCCGTGCGGGCCGACGACGACGGCGGCGGCGGCGTGGTCCTGGGTGGAGAAGATGTTGCAGCTCGCCCATCGCACTTCAGCGCCGAGCGAGGTCAGCGTCTCGATCAGTACGGCGGTCTGCACGGTCATGTGTAGCGAGCCGGAGATCCGTGCCCCCTTGAGCGGCTGGACCTCGGCGTACTCCTGGCGAAGCGCCATCAGGCCGGGCATCTCGTGCTCGGCGAGGCGGATCTCTTTGCGCCCGAAATCTGCCAGCGACAGGTCGGCGACCTTGTAGTCGATCCCGTTGCGGACATCGGCGGTCAGAGCAGTCATGTAGAGCCCCTTTTGTGTTTCGTCAATTGCCTGTGAGCGCACGGGCGCGCGCGCAGCGGCGGCACCCATGCGAACAACCCCGGCCTGCGGGCTCGCGGGACAGGCGCTTCGGCGCTCTGCCGGCCAGGGGCGTCTATGACACCGTAGCGCCTCGGGTCCGTTGCCTGGTCATGGCCGTCCGTGACGACGCACTCTCCGGGCGCGACGACCCACATCCCGCTCCGCAGGGTTGCCGGGTCACGACCACGCATTTCAGGGCTCGACGACCCCGTATCGCTCGGCGAACGGCGTCATCAGCCGGGCCAGGTCGCGGGCGACGTCGTGGTCGGATTCCGGGGGCATCGAGATGTAGCTCATCGCCAGCCGGACGATGGCCCTGGCCAGCACCCCGGCGTCTTCGGAGCTGCTGCGCACCCAGCTGGTCATGAACGATTCCGCCAGCCGCGACGAGCAGTGGTTGATGATCGGCGCGCTGTCGGTGGTGATCAGTTGCAGCAGGTCGGGCTTCGAAGTCCCGGTGAGCAGCGAGATCACCAGCGGGTCGGCGGCCGACTCGGCGAAGAAGTCGCGGAAGCCCTGCAGGAACGCGGCGTAGACGTCGCCCACGTTATTGCCGATGGCGCCGTGGATCTGGTCGACGAGCCGGTCGGCCAGCCGCATCGCGTACCCCTGGGCCAGGCCCTGCCGCGAGCCGAACTCGTTGTAGATGGTCTGCCGGCTGATGCCGGCGGCCTTGGCGACGTCGGAGAGCGTGATGTGGGACCAGTCGCGGGTGAGCAGCAGCTCGCGCATTCCGTCGAGGATCGAGTCCCGCAGCAGCACCCGCGAGGCCTCGGCATAGGTGACGCGCTTGTCGGCGGGGCTGCTCACACGCGCGACAATAACGGTTCCCGCCGTCATGCTCTGCCGCCCTCTCCGCGAGCGTGCGTGTCTGCGGCGCTGCGCACGGCGCGGCGCTGACGAATCCGCACGCTCGCGGAGGATGACGGCGCGTTCACGGCCGGGCGACCTCGACCATGTCGAAATCCGACTTCGCCGCGCCGCAGTCCGGGCAGCTCCAGTCGTCGGGGATGTCGTCCCAGCGGGTGCCCGGGGCGATGCCGTCCTCGGGCCAACCCTTGGCCTCGTCGTACTCGAATCCGCATTGCACGCACACGAACAGCTTGTAGTCCATGGCTCTTCCTCTCGCTATCGCTTTCTCGATGTTGTTCACACCGGTTCGAAATCAACCTTCTCGCGCACCGCGCAGTCGGGGCAGCACCATTCGTCGGGCACTTCGTCCCAGCGGGTGCCCGCCGGAAACCCCTCGCGCGGTTCACCTTTGGCCTCGTCGTAGACGTAGTCGCAGCCGGGGCAGCGGTAGACGCTCACGCCTGGTACCGCTGCTCGTCGCCGGCGCCGTACCGGGCCAGCACCTTGTCCCGCACCCGTGGATGGATGTTCACCCGGGTGATGTCGCCGTCGTAGTGGGCGAGCACACGGTGGTCCATCACTCTGCGCCACAACGGCGGGAAGTACGTCAGACCGATCATCGACGCGTACCCGCTGGGCAGGTTGGGGGCGCCGTCCATGCTGCGCAGCGTCTGGTAGCGACGGGTCGGGTTGGCGTGATGGTCGCTGTGCCGCTGCAGGTGGTACAGGAACAGGTTGGTGACGATGTGGTCGGAGTTCCAGCTGTGCGACGGCACGCAGCGCTCGTAACGGCCGCTCGCGGTCTTCTGCCGGAGCAGTCCGTAGTGCTCCAGGTAGTTCACGGTCTCCAGCAGCGTGAACCCGAACACCGCCGAGATCAGGATGTAGGGAATTAGCGCCCAGCCGAACACCGCGATCAGCACGCCGTAGAAAACCAGCGACATCGCCCACGCATTGAGCACGTCGTTGGACCAGTGCCACGTGCTCTTGCCGGTGCGTTCCAGGCGCTTGGCCTCCAGCTCCCACGACGACTTCAGGCTGCCGAACACGCTGCGCGGCAAGAACTCCCAGAACGTCTCACCGAACCGAGCCGACGCGGGGTCCTCGGGGGTGGCGACGCGGACGTGATGGCCGCGGTTGTGCTCGATGTAGAAGTGGCCGTAGAACGTCTGCGCGAGCGTGATCTTGGCCAGCCAACGCTCCAAAGAGTCCTTCTTGTGGCCCATTTCGTGCGCGGTGTTGATACCGACACCACCCAGCAGACCGACCGACAGCGCCAGACCGATCTTGGCGAACCAGCTCAGCCCGCCGTCGAAGCCCAGCCAGCTCAGGTCCGACGCGGTGAACAGATACGCGCCGAAGATCACGCTGGCGTACTGGAACGGGATGTAGATGTAGGTGCAGTAGCGGTAGTACTTGTCGTTCTCCAGCCGCTCCATCACCTCGTCGGGCGGGTTCTGGCCGTCCGGCCCGAAGAAGCGGTCGAGTACCGGCAGCAGCATGTAGAGCAGGATCGGGCCGATCCACAGGGGCACCTGCGCGGCGGTGTGCCAGCCCATCTGGTTCAGCGCCCAGATCAGCGGGACCATCACGAACAACGCCGTCGGGGCGATCAGCCCCATCAGCCACAGGTAGCGCTTTTTGTCGCGCCACTGCTCCACATCGACTTCAGACACCTCTGGTGCGGTCACCCGTTGCCTCCTTGCTGTGAGTGCGGTCACCCTTCGAGGTTGACTATAGAGCCACTTTTGTCGTCTGTCTAGACACAGACCCACACTTTGTAAAGCAGTCCCTCCAGGCGCGAGCGTGCGAGTCTGCAGCGCGACACGCCGTTCCGAGGCGAACGAAGCGCACGCTCGTGGGTGGGCGGGGACTGCAGTCGTGCCGCAAAGCGGGTGCCAATCGCACACACATCGATGCCAGAGCTGCACGGCGCGGCCTGGTGTTCTCTGCCGCCGCGACGCCGCGAGCGTGCGCCGACTAGCGCGACACGCCGGTCAGCACCCCGCAGACACGCACCGTCGCGATGACGGTGCCAACAGTGATGCGAATGCCGAGACCTCGGTCAGTTCGTCAGGTTGCGCTTCCCGAGCAGCGAATGCCTGCGCCCGTAGAGGAAGTACACGACCACGCCGATGGCCATCCAGATCAGGAAGCGGATCCACGTCAGCCCGGTCAGGTTCAGCATCAACCAGACGCACGCGATGATCGACAGGATCGGCAGCAGCGGCACCCACGGCGTGCGGAACCCGCGCTTGAGGTCCGGCCGCGAGCGCCGCAACACGATCACGCCGGCCGACACCAGCACGAACGCGAACAGCGTGCCGATGTTGACCATCTCCTCCAGCTTGCCGATCGGGAAGACGGTCGCCGTCACCGCGACGACCGCGCCCACGATGAGCGTGATCCGCACCGGCGTGCCGTGCTCGCCGGTCTTGGCCAGCTGACGCGGCAGCAGCCCGTCACGCGACATGGCGAACAGCACCCGGGTCTGCCCGAGCACCAGCACGATGACCACGGTCGTCAATCCGGCCAGCGCGCCGATCGAGATCACCTTGGCGGCCCAGTCCACGCCGTTCAGCGAGAACGCGGTGGCCAGGTTCTGGGTTTCGGCCTCACGCAGATCGCGGTAGCTGACCATTCCGGTCAACACCACTGCGACCGCGACGTAGAGCACGGTGACGATCCCCAGGGAGGCGAGGATGCCGCGCGGGACGTCGCGCTGGGGCATCTTGGTCTCTTCGGCGGTGGTGGCCACGATGTCGAAGCCGATGAACGCGAAGAACACGATTGATGCGCCGGCCAGCACGCCGTACCAGCCGTAGTGGCTGCCCTCGGCGCCGGTCAGCAGCGAGAACAGCGACTGCTCGGTCCCCGAACCGCCCTCGCCGCCGGCTTCGGGTGACGGCACGAACGGGCTGAAGTTCTCCGCCTTGATGTAGAACGCGCCGACGATCACCACCAGCAGCACCACCGACACCTTGACCGCGGTGATGGCCAGGCTGACGCCGGCCGACAGTTTGGTGCCCATCGCCAGGATCATCGTGACGAGCGCGATGATCACCAGCGCTCCCCAATCCAGTTCGAAACCAGCCACTTCCGTGGTTCCGCCGGAGAAGTTGAAGACCGTGCCCAGATAGCTGGACCATCCCTTGGCGACGACGGCGGCCGCGACGGCGAACTCCAGGATCAAGTCCCAGCCGATGATCCACGCGACGAACTCCCCGAACGTCGCATAGGAGAACGTGTAGGCGCTGCCCGCGACCGGCACCGTGGACGCGAACTCGGCGTAGCACAGCGCGGCGAGCCCGCACGCGATCGCGGCGAAGATGAACGACAGCGAGATCGCCGGACCGGTGATGTTGGCCGCCGTGGACGCGGTGATGGTGAAGATGCCGGCGCCGATCACCACCGACACCCCGAAGACGGTCAGATCCCACCAGGTCAGCTCCTTGCGGAGCTTGGTGTCCGGTTCGTCGGTGTCGGCGATCGACTGCTCCACCGACTTGGTCCGCCGTCTGCTGACCGTTTGCGAGTCCGACTCCTGCACCATCGATCGTCCTTCTTTCGTCATCGCTTCAGCGGAATCTACCCATTACCGTGAATTTCAATGACTCAGACCGCCAAACACGCGATCGTGATCGGGGCAAGCCTCGGCGGACTGTGTTCGGCGCGGGTGCTCTCCGAGGCCTTCGACCGTGTCACCGTGTACGAACGCGACTCGCTGCCGGATGTACCGGCGCACCGGCAGGCGGTGCCGCAGAGCCGTCACGTGCATCTGTTGATGGCCCGCGGCGCGCAGGAGTTCGAGTCGCTGTTCCCGGGGTTGCTCGCCGACATGGTCGCTGGGGGGTGCCGATCTTGGAGAACCGGCCTGATTGCATCCACTTCGGCGCGGCCGGCCACGTGCTCGGCACCCAGCACCGCCTGCAGGACGAGTTCACCGCCTATGTGCCGAGCCGGGCACACCTGGAGTGGCAGATCCGGCGGCGCACCGCGGCGATCGCCAACGTGACCGTCTGCAACGGCGGTGTCGACGAACCGGTGTTCGACGGATGCCGGGTCACCGGGGTGCGACTGGCCGGCGGCGAGACGGTCGACGCCGATCTCGTCATCGACGCCACCGGCCGCGGTACGCGCCTTCCGGTCTGGTTGCAGCAGTGGGGTTTCGACCGCCCGCCTGAAGACACGGTGGACGTCGGGATCAGCTACGCCACGCATCAGTTGCGTATCCCCGACGGCCTGATCGCCGAGAAGGTGGTGGTGGCCGGCGCGTCCCGCGATCAGCCGCGTGGCCTGGGCATGCTGTTCTACGAGGACGGGACCTGGGGTCTGACCACGTTCGGAGTCGCGAAGGTGCAGCCGCCCAACGACTTCGACGGGATGTGCGCTCTGGCCGACGAGGTGCTGCCCGCGCATCTCAGTGGTGCGGTGCGCCGCGGCGAACCGCTGGGCGAGGTGGCGGTGCACAAGTATCCGACCAGCCGGTGGCGCCGCTACGACAAGCTGGACCGGTTCCCCGCGGGCATCCTGCCGTTCGGTGACGCGGTGGCGAGCTTCAATCCGACGTTCGGCCAGGGGATGACGATGACGTCGTTGCAGGCCGGTCACCTACGCCGCGCGCTGCCGGCGCCGGACCCGCGGCGCGCCTTTTTCACCGCGACGGCCAAGACCACCTATCCGGTGTGGACGATGAACGCCATCGGGGATCTGACCATGCACGGCGCGCACGGGCCGATGCCGTGGTGGTATCGTCCCGTGGGCGGTCTCTTCGATCAGTTCCTCGGTGCGGCCGAGACGGATCCCGTTCTGGCCGAATGGTTTCTGCGTCGATTCAGCCTGCTCGACAGCCTCTACATGGTGCCGTCGCCGCGGCTGATCGGGCGCACCATCGCGCACAACATGCGGTTGTGGACGGCCCAGCAGCGGGCTAGATCCCGACGGTCGTCCGGAACAGCCAGGTGGGCTCGTGGGCGCACAGCCTGATCGGCCCGTCGTCGGCTGACACCCACGCGGCCGCGCCCTTCTTCAGCACCACGGCGTTCGACTTGGCGTGTACCGTGACCGCCCCTTCGGTGCACAGCAGGATCTGCGGTCCTTCGTGGCGGTTGGGCGCGTCGACCTCGTGCCCCAACTCGTCGTCCAGGCGCAGCACCGACACCGAGAACTCGGGCGCCGGTGTCGGGTAGACGATCTCGGCTCCGTCGCGGTGGGTCTCGCGCTCGACGAGCACGTCCTCGGCCGGGGTGAAGTCCAGCACCCGTAACAGCTCGGGCACGTCGACGTGTTTGGGGGTCAGGCCTCCGCGAAGCACGTTGTCGGAGTTGGCCATCACCTCGACACCGATGCCGTGCAGGTAGGCGTGCAGGTTGCCGGCGGGCAGGTACAGCGCCTCCCCCGGCGCCAGTGACAGCCGGTTCAGCAGCATCGACGCCAGCACCCCCGCGTCCCCGGGGTAGCGCTCCCCGAGCTCCAGAACGGTTCTGGCTTCACGGGCGAACTCCGTTGCCCCGGAACGCACATAGCTGATCGCTCCGTCGATCACCGCGGGCACCAGCACGTCCAGGTCGGGCTGCGGGAAGGTGATCCAGGTGGTGAACAGCGCCCGCAGGCCGTCCTCGTCGCGCTGACCGTGCAGCAGGCTGACGAACGGGTCGAGGTCGGCCACCCCGAGCGCCTGCATCAGCTTCACCGATTGCGCGGCGGGGCGGAAGCCGGCCAGCGCCTCGAATTGGCTGAGCGCGACGATGATCTCGGGTTTGTGGCTGCGGTCGCGGTAGTTGCGGTTGGGCGCCGAGATCGGGATGCCCAGCCGCTCCTCCCGGGCAAACCCCTCGACGGCCTGCTCGGTGCTGGGGTGCGCCTGCAGCGACAGCGGCTCGTCCGCGGCGAGCACCTTCACCAGGAATGGCAACGTGTCCCCGAACCGGCCGCGCACCGCGGCGCCGAGCTCCCCTTCCGGATCGGCGCGCAGCGCGTCGAGCAGAGACCGGTCTCCGTCGTCGGTCTGCAGGTAGGCGGGGTCTCCCGGGTGCGCGCCGAACCACAGTTCGGCCTCGGGATGCGCCGTCGGACTGGGCGCGCCGACGAATTCGGCGATTGCGGTTCGCGAACCCCATGCGTAGGTCCGCACCGCGCCTTTGAGCAGATGCACTCGTCTCAACCTCGAACCAGCCGCTGGTAGACCGCCGCCATCTCGAAGCGGACTGCCAACAGCGCCAATTGTTGTTCGGGACTCGTGGATCCGGGCATCGTGGCTGAGCCCGGCTCGCTGTCCCCCCCTGTTGCCGCGACGTCGGGCACGTCGTCGGCGTTGACGACGTGAACGTCGTCGAACCCCCTCAGCCGCGCTGACAGCGCCGGACGTTCGGCGTCGGTGGTCAGCACGAA
Source organism: Mycobacterium sp. SMC-8 (assembly GCF_025263565.1). NCBI lineage: Bacteria > Bacillati > Actinomycetota > Actinomycetes > Mycobacteriales > Mycobacteriaceae > Mycobacterium > Mycobacterium sp. SMC-8. The sequence continues at coordinate 3,176,483 of NZ_CP079865.1, read as the reverse complement.
TGTACAGGTACGTTGCGAGGCCGGTCCGTCGATCTCCTCGTCGTGGAAGATCGACACCTCCCGACCGCCGGTCCGGCCCCACCCGGATCCGATGGCGGCCAACGCACCGCTCAACTCCACCGCGGCCACGCTCTGATGCCCGACGCTCAGCATCACCGCGGAGGCGTGGCGGGCCAGCGCCACCGTCGCCGCGGAGTCACCGGCGAACACGACCTCGCGGTCGACCATCCGGGAGGTCAGACTCTTGGCCGGATTGGTGAAAACCTCACGGCCGGCGCTGTTTCGGAATGCTTCGGCGTCGAGCTCGTCGGCGAGTGCGCCGAGGTCGATCGAGAAGCCCGGGATGGTCACCTGCAGCGCGGCCAGCCCGGCGGCCAGATACCGGGAGAAGGTGAAGTCGTCGGGAATCGGGAGCCGGGGCGGCAGCGCCACCGAACGTCCCGCGGTCGCGTCCCGCAGCGGTCCCTCATAAGGCGCCACCACGATCACCCGGGTGCCACGCCGCACCGCGGTCGCGGCCGCCGACGCCAGCACCGGGTCGCCGGGATCGTCGCCGGCGACGATCAGCACGTCGAGGGCGCCGATCCAGGGCGGCGCCTCAGAGGCGATGACCAGCGGTGCGCCGACCGACCCACCGAGCAGCGCGGCGAGCAGTGAGCCCGCGATCTCGGCGTTGCCGCGGCCGGCGACCCACACGATCGTGCGCGGCGGCGAGTCGGAGCGCACCGCCTCGAGGTCGCCCTCCTCGAGCGCGGCGGCGGTGGCGCGCACCTGCGCACCGGCCATCGACGCCGCCCGCAGCAATCCCACCCGATCCGCGGCCAGCAGAGCCTCGGCGTCGTCGAGATCGACGCCGGCAGCCGAGAGCGGGCTCGCGTTCACGTCGAATCCTCTGCGCCCGAGGTGATGTAGCTGGCGATCTCGTCGACGAGCTCGGTGACCTCCTCGGTGCTGCGGGCTTCGACGTTGAGCCGCAGCAACGGCTCCGTGTTCGACATCCGCAGGTTGAACCAACGGCCGTCGCCGAGATCGACGGTGACTCCGTCGAGGTGATCGAGAGCGTGAACGCGGTTGCCGAATGCCTGCAGCATTGCGTCGACGACCGCGGGTGCGTCGGCAACGGTGTAGTTGATCTCGCCGGATGCCTCGTAACGCTGGTAGTCGGCCATCATCTCCGACAGCGGGCGGTCCTGTTCCCCGAGCGCGGCGAGCACGTGCAGCGCGGCCAGCATGCCGGAGTCGGCGCCCCAGAAGTCGCGGAAGTAGTAGTGCGCGGAGTGTTCGCCACCGAAGATCGCGCCTGTCTCGGCCATCAGGCCCTTGATGTAGGAGTGGCCGACCCGGGACCGCACCGGGGTGCCGCCGCGCTCGGCCACCAGCTCGGGCACGGCGCGGGAGGTGATCAGGTTGTGGATGATCGTCGCGCCGATCTCGCGCTGCAGCTCGCGGGCGGCCACCAGCGCGGTGACCGCCGACGGCGACACGGCCCGCCCGGTCTCGTCGACGACGAAGCACCGGTCGGCGTCGCCGTCGAACGCCAGCCCGATATCGGCTCCGGTGTCGCGCACGTACTGCTGCAGATCGACCAGGTTGGCCGGGTCCAGCGGGTTGGCCTCGTGATTGGGGAAAGTGCCGTCGAGGTCGAAGTACAGCGGCGAGACCTTCACCGACGAAATCGGGCCCAGCACCGCCGGAGTGGTGTGGCCGGCCATACCGTTGCCGGCGTCGACGGCCACGTGCAGCGGGCGCGCCGCGGCGATGTCGACGAGCGACCGCAGGAACTCGCCGTAGTCGGCGAGCACGTCACGGTCGGACACGGCGCCCCGGGGACCGTCATGTGCTGGCACCCCGGCGATCACCTCGTCGCTGATCGTGGTCAGACCGGTGTCCTTGCCGACGGGCTTGGCGCCGGCGCGGCACAGCTTGATGCCGTTGTAGGCGGCGGGGTTGTGGCTGGCGGTGAACATCGCGCCCGGGCAGTCCAGCAGACCCGACGCGAAGTACAACTGGTCGGTCGAGGCCAGGCCGATGCGCACGACGCCGAGGCCCTGCGCGGTGACGCCGTCGGCGAAGGCCTCGGCCAGCGCCGGGGAGCTGTCCCGCATGTCGTGACCGATGACGATCTGTGTCGCCGGTCGGGTGTCGCCGTCACGGACCAGCCGCGCGAACGCCGCCCCCACGTCGCGCACGAAACTCTCGTCGATTTCCTCGCCCACGAGTCCACGCACGTCATAGGCCTTGATGACGCGTTGCACCGCCGCGGCGGGACGAGACATGGAGCTCCTTGGGACGAAGAGACTGGTAGTGATCAGCCTAGCCGTCGCGGGCGTTCCTCACGGCGACTCACCCACGGATGAATCGCCCTCGCGGTAGGGCCTAGTCCGTTGGATCCGGCAGTACGCGCAGGTGGCCGCGCCGGCGTCCGTTGGTCTCGGGGCGCCGGGCAGGCGGGGCCATCAGCGCGCCCCCGTGCACACCGCTGACCGGGTCGCTGAACCCGTGGGTGAAGCCCGCGGCGGGCGCGGTCGCCTCACGGCCTTCTCGGACCGCGTCTGCCAACGCCACCAGATCGTCGTCGTCGGGATGCGACGGCAGCGGCCCGGCATGACGGACCAGCTCCCAGCCACGGGGCGCGGTGATCCGGCCGGCATGCAGGACGCACAGATCCCACGAGTGCGGTTCGGACACGGTGGCCAGCGGGCCGACGACAGCAGTCGAGTCCGAATAGACGAAGGTGAGCGTCGCGACCGCATAGTGCGGGCACCCAGGCCGGCAGCAGCGACGGGGAACATTCACAGCGGAAGGTTATCCTGCGACGTCGTCCGGGTTGCGGCGGACACGCGCAGCCGCCGGGCGGCCGAAGCCCAACCGTTACGATCTTTTTCGTGACGAGGCGCCTTCATCGCGGGTCGCGGCGGGGCCGGGAGATGCGCGGGCCGTTGCTACCCCCGACCGTTCCGGGGTGGCGCAGCCGCGCCGAACGCTTCGACATGGCGGTGCTGGAGGCATACGAGCCGATCGAGCGGCGCTGGCATGACCGGGTGTCGACGCTCGACGTGGCGGTCGACGAGATCCCGCGCATCGCGCCCAAAGACCCTGACAGTGTGCAGTGGCCACCGGAGGTGGTCGCCGACGGCCCGATCGCACTGGCCCGGCTGATCCCTGCGGGGGTGGACGTCCGAGGTAACTCCACTCGCGCCCGAATTGTGTTGTTCCGCAAGCCGATCGAGCGTCGGGCTAAAGACACCGACGAGCTGACCGAGCTGCTGCATGAATTGCTGGTGGCGCAGGTCGCCACCTACCTGGGGGTGGAACCGTCCGTCATCGACCCGACCCTGGACGACGGCTGACGGCGGGTGAACGCGCGGGGCGCGCTCGAAGATCAGATGATGCCGCGCTTGAGGCGCCGGCGCTCACGCTCGGACAGACCGCCCCAGATACCGAAGCGCTCGTCGTTGGCCAGTGCGTACTCCAGGCACGCGTCCTTGACCTCGCAGCCCTGGCAGATGCGCTTGGCTTCGCGGGTGGAGCCGCCCTTCTCCGGGAAGAACGCCTCGGGATCGGTCTGGGCGCACAGGGCGCGCTCCTGCCACTGATCCTCTTCAGGCAGCTCGGAGTCTTCGCTGAAGAAATCCGAATGATCGGGCACCAGACTCAGCTGCGGCCGCCCGTTGGCTCCGCTCGGTGTCGGTCCGGTCTGGATGTGCGGCGCACTTCCCACCGAGCCGAGGAGCCTGTTGTCGAACCGAATCAAATCACCGAAATCGGCCTGTTCAAATGCCATGTTCCCCTCCTCCACAGGTCTCGTAGATCCGTATATGCCGGCCCCACTGCCGAACGTGCGGCCATCCCAATTCGAACAAGTGATCGAATCTCGGTCTGCGACACCGGAACCGGCCGGAGAACCGCGAAATGACACTGGTGTGATTACACACGCGTTAGCTGCCCCGGTCAAGCGCTAGAACAGGAATTCATACCATTCCGTGACTTGTTTACGGCGCGTCGCGCTGTGGCGTGTCTATCACGTTCCGCCCGAGGCGCAGTTCGCGGCTCTGACGGCCTAGTCTCGATCGTTGTGAAGGTCACGGTTCTGGTCGGTGGCGTCGGTGGTGCACGGTTCTTGCTCGGCGTCCAACATCTATTGGGGTTGGGGCAGTTCGGCACTCACGATACCAATGAGCATGAAGTGACTGCTGTGGTGAATGTCGGCGACGACGCGTGGATGTTCGGCGTGCGCATCTGCCCGGATCTCGACACGTGCATGTACACCCTCGGCGGCGGCATCGACCCCGAGCGGGGCTGGGGCCACAAGAACGAAACCTGGAACGCCAAGGAAGAACTCGCCGCCTACGGCGTGCAGCCGGATTGGTTCGGCCTCGGCGACCGCGACCTGGCCACCCACCTGGTGCGCAGCCAGATGCTGCGGGCCGGCTACCCGCTCTCCGACGTCACCCGGGCCCTGTGCCGGCGGTGGTCGCCGGGTGCGCTGTTGATGCCCGCCAGCGACGACCGCAGCGAAACCCATGTCGTGGTCACCGATCCCGGGCCCGGCGATTCGGCCGGCGAGAAGCGCGCCATCCACTTTCAGGAGTGGTGGGTGCGCTACCGCGCCCAGATCCCCACCGAGAGCTTCGCATTCGTCGGTTCCGACAAGGCCACGGCCGCGCCCGGTGTCACCGAGGCGATCGAGAACGCCGACATCGTGCTGATCGCGCCGTCGAACCCGGTGGTCAGCGTCGGCGCCATCCTCGCGATCGGCGGCATCCGCGGCGCGCTGCGCTCGACCAAGGCGCCGGTGATCGGCTACTCCCCCATCATCGCCGGGAAGCCGTTGCGCGGCATGGCCGACGCGTGCCTGAACGTGATCGGGGTGCCCAGCACCTCTGAGGCCGTCGGCAATCACTTCGGTGCCCGTTCCTCGACGGGCATCCTGGACGGCTGGCTGGTGCACACCGGCGACCCCGCGTCGGTCGACGGCGTGCAGGTGCGGTCGGTTCCGCTGCTGATGACCGATCCGGCCGCAACCGCCGAGATGGTCCGCGCCGGAATCGAACTGGCCGGGGTGTCCTGGTGAACGACCACGGCACGTCGGCACGGGTGGAACTGCTGCCGGTACCGGGGCTTCCGGAGTTCCGGCCCGGGGACGATCTGGCCGGGGCCATCGCCGGGGCCGCGCCGTGGCTGCAGGACGACGATGTGCTCGTCGTCACCAGCAAGGTGCTGTCCAAGACCGAGGGCCGGATGGTCGCCGCCCCGTCGGACCCCCAGGAGCGGGATGCGCTGCGCCGCAAACTGATCGACGACGAGGCGGTGCGGGTTCTGGCCCGCAAGGGGCGCACGCTGATCACCGAGAACGCCCTCGGTCTGGTGCAGGCCGCCGCCGGTGTGGACGGCTCCAACGTCGACTCCAACGAATTGGCCCTGCTGCCCGTCGATCCCGACGGCAGCGCTGCGGCGTTGGTGGCGGCGCTGCACGAGCGGCTCGGAGTGCAGGTCGGCGTCGTCGTCACCGACACCATGGGGCGGGCGTGGCGCACCGGACAGACCGACGTCGCGATCGGCGCCGCGGGGCTGGAGGTGCTGCACGCCTATGCCGGGGAACACGATCAGCACGGCAACGAGCTGATCGTCACCGAGATCGCGGTCGCCGACGAGATCGCCGCCGCCGCGGATCTGGTCAAGGGCAAGCTGACCGGTGTGCCGGTCGCGGTCGTGCGGGGGCTGACGCTGCGCGACGACGGGTCCTCGGCGCGCAAGCTGGTGCGTGCCGGCGAGGAGGACCTGTTCTGGCTGGGCACCGAGGAGGCGCTGGCGCTGGGTCGCTCGCAGGCGCAGTTGCTGCGCCGCTCGGTGCGATCGTTCAGCGATCAGCCGGTGCCCGGGGAACTGATCGAGGCCTCCGTCGCGGAGGCGCTGACGGCACCGGCGCCTCATCACACGCGGCCGGTGCGCTTTGTGTGGGTGCGCGACGCCACGGCGCGGGAGCGGCTGCTCGACAACATGAAGGAGCGCTGGCGCGCCGATCTGCTCGGCGACGGCCGTGACCCGGACGCTGTCGCGCGTCGGGTCGGTCGCGGGCAGATCCTCTACGACGCGCCGGAGTTGGTGATTCCGTTCATGGTTCCCGACGGCGCGCACACCTACCCCGATGCGCGGCGCACCGCGGCCGAACACACGATGTTCACCGTCGCGGCCGGTGCGGCGGTGCAGGGTCTGCTGGTCGCGCTGGCTGCGCGGTCGGTGGGCAGCTGCTGGATCGGGTCGACGATCTTCGCCCCCGACCTGGTGCGCGCCGATCTGGACCTGCCCGACGATTGGGAACCGTTGGGCGCCATCGCCATCGGCTATCCCGTCGAGCCGTTGACGCCACGCCCGCCGGTGTCCACCGATACGCTGCTGGTGCGCCGATGAGCCTGCATCAGTCGACTGTCGATGTGCTGACCGCGTGGAATCCGCCTGACCACGCTCAGGACTCGCTGCGGCATGCGGTGCTGGCGTTCTTGGCGGCGCGGGCCGACGGTTGCCTGCGGGAGTGCGTGCCGGGGCACGTGACGGGCTCGGCGCTGGTGATCGACCACAGCGGACGGCACGCGCTGCTGACGCTGCACCCGCGGATCGGGCGGTGGTTGCAGCTCGGTGGTCACTGCGAGCCCGACGACCAGACGATCGTCGCGGCGGCGCTGCGCGAGGCGACCGAGGAGTCCGGTATCGACGGGTTGACCATCGCGCCGGAACCCGCTGCGCTGCATGTGCATCCGGTGACATGCTCGCTGGGCGTGCCGACGCGTCACCTCGACGTGCAGTTCGTGGTGCGCGCACCCGCGGGAGCGCAGCCGGTGCGCAGCGACGAGTCGCTGGACCTGAGGTGGTGGCCGCTGGAGGCGCTGCCGCAAGACTGCGACTTCGGCCTCACCCAGCTCGCCGCCGCCGCGGCAGCAGCCTCGCCCCCGTTCCCCGAGCATCTCGCGAAACCGCCACCACGGTAGTCACGACGCCCGCGTCGCTACCGTGGAGGCGGTTTCGCGAAGGGCCCACGCCCGGCGAACGCGTGCCATGATCTCCGCAGGCTTGTCCTCTTTGATGACCTTGATGTAGAGCCAGCCTTGAGCGTGGATCAATCGAAGACGTTTCTCATCCCGGACGTATTGCACCCTGTCCTCTTGATGATGGGCACCGTCGTACTCGACGGCGATTTTCTCGACCTCCCAGCCCATATCGAGGCGAATGGTAGGCACTCCCCACTCGTCCACCAGCGGAATCTGTGTCTCAGGTCGCGGGAACCCCTGCATCAACAGCAACCGCAGCCATGTCTCTTTCGGAGATTCCGCGCCGCCGTCCATCAGCTCGAGGGCTTTGCGCAACGTTTTCATCCCCCGCGCGCCGCTGTAGCGATCGACCAAAGGCTTGACCATTTCCGGCGTCAAACCTGTCGCGTTGGCGAGAGCATCCAGGTGCGCGACGGCCCTGTTCAGCGGCAGATGCCTACCGAGATCGAATGCCGTGCGCGCAACGGTGGCGAGGTTGAGGGCACCGGATTCATCGATTTCGTCCCAGTCGATTCGTTCGTTGCGCGCGATGATTCCGGCCGGCCGGCGTCTGCAGTCGTAGACCAGTTCGACCGGCGCGTCGTTACTCACCCACCGTGCTCCGTGAAGTGCCGCCGCTGCCCTGCCGGTGACGATGCCGCGTCGTCCCGACCACAGCCACGCACCCATGGCGTCGTCTGTCAGGCTTTTCGCCTGCGCCCGCTGCACATACACGTCGGGATAGAGCCGACGATATCCGTATCTGAGCTGACCCGGTGTGACCAGACCGGCCGCAATTGCTTCGGTGCCGAGGATGACATTGCCCATGGGCCGAACTTGCGCGACGCCACCGACAATTGGCGCCCGCGCGACTGAGTTATCCACAGGCGCGTCGCGAAACCGCCACCACGGTAGCGTGCGCGGCCCGCGAGCTACCGTGGTGGCGCTTTCGCGAAAACCCGAGCGCGCGGCACACAGCGCGGCGGCCAACTTCAGATGTCAGTGGAGAAGCGGATGCCGCCGTCGGGAATCGAGATGCCCGGCCACACCCGCGCGCCGCGCAGCAGCTCGCAGCGTGCGCCGATGTCCGCGCCGTCGCCGATCACGCCGTCGCGGATCAACGCCCGCGGCCCGATGTGCGCACCGAAGCCGATGATCGACCGCTCGATCACCGCTCCCGCACCGACTTTCACGCCGTCGAAGATCACCGCCCCGTCGAGCCGGGCACCGCCGGCGACCTCCGCGCCGCGCCCGACCACCGTGCCGCCGATCAACAGCGCTCCCGGGGCCACCGAAGCACCGTCGTGCACAAGGCTTTCCCCCCGATGGCCCTTCAGCGCGGGTGAGGGCGCGATCCCGCGCACCAGGTCCGCCGAGCCGCGCACAAAATCCTCCGGCGTGCCCATGTCACGCCAGTAGCTGGCGTCGACGTAGCCGCACACCCGCAGCCCGTCCGACAGCAGCTGCGGGAAGGTCTCCCGTTCCACCGACAGCGCACGGCCTTTCGGGATCGCCTCGATCACCGGCCGCTTGAACACGTAGCAGCCCGCGTTGATCTGGTCGGTCGGCGGATCCTGGGTCTTCTCCAGAAAAGCCGTCACCACACCGTCGGAATCGGTTGGCACACAACCGAACGCGCGCGGGTCACCGACGCGCACCAGGTGCAGCGTGACGTCCGCGTCGCGGGAGGCGTGCGAATCCAGCAGCGCGCCGAGGTCGCACCCCGACAGCACGTCGCCGTTGAACACCACCGCGGTGTCGTAACGCAGCTTCGACGCGACGTTGGCGATGCCGCCACCGGTTCCCAGCGGTTCGTCCTCGACCACGTAGTCGATCTGCAGACCGAGCTTGGACCCGTCGCCGAACTCCGATTCGAACACGCCTGCCTTGTACGACGTGCCCATCACCACGTGCTCAATGCCGGCGTCGGCGATCCGCGACAGCAGGTGGGTCAGGAATGGCAGCCCCGCGGTGGGCAGCATCGGCTTGGGCGCCGACAACGTCAGCGGGCGCAGGCGTGTGCCCATGCCACCGACCAGCACGACCGCATCAACCTCGGCAGGATTGACCATCAGCGACGCCCTTTCTCGTATCCCCGTTCACGACCCACGAGACTTCCGGCGAGAATTGCGCACGACCAGGCTCGCCCGCGCCCCCAACGCCCCCCGAAAAGCCCAGCGTAGCGGCGCTTGCCACCACTTCGGGTACCGATCGGCGAGAAAAGTGTAGGTGCTGACGTGATGGGCGGCCAGGTTGCGGGCGGGATCACGGCCGGTGGCGTGCCCCTTGGCGTGCAGCACCTCCGCCGACGGCACGTACACGTTCTGCCAGCCCGCCCGGCCCAGCCGGTCTCCGAGGTCGACGTCTTCCATGTACATGAAGTAGCGCTCGTCGAAGCCGTTGATCTCCGCAAACGCCGAACTGCGCAGCAGCAGACACGATCCCGACAGCCAGCCGACGGCCCGTTCACTGGGCTCTGCGTGGTCCTGACGGTAAGCCGCGGTCCACGGATTGGACGGCCACACCGGTCCGACGACGGCGTGCATGCCGCCTCGGATCACCGACGGCAGGTGCCGCGCCGACGGATACACCGCGCCGTCGGGGTCGCGGATCAACGGGCCCAGACTCCCGGCCCGCGGCCGGCGCGCGGCGGCCTCCAGCAGCGCGTCGATGCTGTGCGGTCCCCACTGCACGTCGGGGTTGGCGACGATGAAGAGATCCGAGCACGAGGTCAGCCCGTACTCGGCGACGGCGCGGTTGACCGCGGTGCCGTACCCGAGGTTGGCGCCGGTCCGGTACAGCTTGACGTTCGGGTAGCGCTCGACGGCCTCTTCGGGGGTGCCGTCGGTCGAGCCGTTGTCGGCCATGATCACCGTCACCGGCCGGTCGGTGGCATGGGTCAGCGTGGCCAGGAACCGGTCCAGGTGCGGGCCGGGCGAGTACGTCACCGTCACGACAAAGAGTTCGTCGCTCACGCACGCACCACCGGTTCCACGGCGTAGAGAGTAACTACCGGGCCAGCGCCGCGGCCAACGCGTCGCGCCAGGGCCGCAGCGGAGTCAGTCCGGCCGCGGCCGACTTCACCGCGGACAGCGCCGAGTAGGCCGGGCGCGGAGCAGGGCGGGGATGCTGGTCGCTGCTGACCGGCCGCACCCGCGACGGATCCGCACCGAGCCCGGCGAAGACGGCCTGGGCCTGCTCGAAGCGGCTGGCCGCGCCGGCGTTCGCGGCGTGCAGCACCGGCGCCCGGATCGCGCCGTCGGCGATCTGCAGCAGCGCCTCGCACAGGTCCCCCACGTAGGTCGGGGACCCGATCTGGTCGGCGACGACGTCGACGGTGCCGTCGCCCAGGGCCGCCCGGCGCATCACCGCCGCGAAATCCGGGCCGTCGGCGCCTTCGTAGATCCAGGCGGTGCGGACCACGTGCGCGTCGGGAAGCGCGGCCAGTACCTGCTGTTCACCGGCGAGCTTGGTGCGTCCGTACACCGACAGCGGGCCGGTCGCGTCGTCGACGTCGTAGGGGCGGGGTGCTGAGCCACCGAAATCGCCGCTGAACACGTAGTCGGTGGACAGGTGGATCAGCGACGCCCCGACCTGGGCACAGGCCCGCGCGACGTTCCCGGCGCCGACGGCGTTGACGGCGTGGGCGCGCTCGGGTTCGGCCTCGGCGGCGTCGACGTTGGTGAACGCCGCGCAGTTGACGACGACATCGCCGGTCGCGATGACACGCTCGGCGGCGGCTGCGTCGGTGATGTCCCATTCGGCGGATGTGAGCGCCGCCACCTCGCGGCCGGCCCGGCGCGCCTGACCTGCCAACACGCGCCCGACCAGGCCGCCGGCTCCGGAGATCACGATTCGGGCGCTCACGTCACGAGTTTGGCACGCCGGTTCCAGCTGCGCGGAATGCGGCCCGCTCGCCAGTAGCCTGGACAAATGCCTGCTGCTCACCTCATCCGTGCCATATCCGTGGCCGTGGCAGTCATCGTCGTCATCGGCACCGGCGTCGCGTGGGGCAAGATCCGCTCGTTCGAGTCGGGCATCAACCACATCAATCCCGTCGCGCTCGGCGACGGCGGCGAGGACGGTGCGATCGACATCCTGCTCGTCGGCTCCGACAGCCGCACCGACGCGCACGGCAACCCGTTGAGCGACGAGGAACGCGCCATGCTGCGCGCCGGCGACGAGGTATCCACCAACACCGACACGATCATCCTGATCCGCATTCCGAACAACGGGAAGTCCGCGACGGCGATCTCGATCCCGCGCGACTCCTATGTCGAGTCCCCCGGCATCGGGAAGATGAAGATCAACGGCGTGTACGGCTCGGTGCACCTGGAGCAGATGAAGGAGCTCGTCGAGGAGCAGGGCGTGGATCCGAGCGTCGCCGAGCCGGAGGCCACCGCGGCCGGGCGTGAGCAGCTGATCAAGACGGTCGCGAACCTGACCGGCGTCACCGTCGACCACTACGCCGAGATCGGGCTGCTGGGCTTCGCGTTGATCACCGATGCGCTCGGTGGCGTCAACGTCTGCCTCAACGCGCCTGTCTGGGAACCACTTTCGGGTGCCGACTTCCCCGCCGGTTGGCAGAAGCTCAACGGTGCGCAGGCCCTGAGCTTCGTGCGTCAGCGCCACGACCTGCCGCGCGGCGACCTGGATCGGGTGGCACGACAGCAAGCGGTGATGGCGTCGATGGCACACGAGGTGATCTCGTCGAAGACGCTGTCGAGCCCGACCACGCTGAACAACCTGCAGGATGCGGTGCAGCGCTCGGTGGTGCTCTCCGACGGCTGGGACATCATGGATTTCGTCGAGCAGCTGCAGAAGCTGGCCGGCGGCAACGTCGCGTTCGCGACCATCCCGATCATCGAAGAGGCGGGCTGGAGCGACGACGGCATGCAAAGCGTGGTCCGCGTCGACCCGTCCGCGGTCAAGGAATTCGTGACGAGCCTGCTGCACGACCAGGACGAGGGCAAGACCGAGGAGCTGACCTACAGCAACGACAAGACCACCGTCGAGGTCCTCAACGACACCGACATCAACGGTCTGGCGGCGGCGGTGGCACATGTGTTGTCCGGCAAGGGCTTCCAAGAGGGGCAGGTCGGCAACAACGAGGGCGCGCGGGTGTCCCGGACCGAGGTGCAGGCCGCCGAGATCGACGATCTCGGCGCGCAGGCAGTCGCAAAGGATCTGGGCGGGTTGCCGGTGGCGCAGAACGCCGATGTGCCGCCGGGCACGGTACGGGTGGTGCTGTCGGACGACTACACCGGTCCCGGCGCCGGCCTGGACGGCAGCGACGTGACGCTGATGAGCGGCGACCCGTCGGCTTCGGGGATGCTGACCGGCGCGGGCGAGGCGGTGCCGGCGCCGTCGCCGATCCTGACGGCCGGTTCCAGCGACCCGGCGTGCGTCAACTGACATGACGAATCTCGGCTCCGCGATTCTGGATCCGCTGATGGCCGCCAACCCGGCCGGTCCGCGAATCACCTATTACGACGACGCGACCGGCGAACGCATCGAACTCTCCACCGCGACGCTGGCCAATTGGGCGGCCAAGACCGCAAACCTGCTGCGCGACGAGCTCGGTGCGGCGCCGGGCAGTCGGGTTGCAGTGCTGCTGCCCGCGCACTGGCAGACCACGGCGGTGCTGTTCGGCATCTGGTGGATCGGCGCCGAAGTGGTGTTGAGCGGAGACGCCGACCTCGCGCTGTGCACGGCCGACCGGATCGAAGACGCGGACGCCTGCGTCGGCATGGGCGAGGTGGCGGTGTTGTCGCTGGACCCGTTCGGCAAGCCGGTGCCGGATTTGCCGGTCGGCCTGACCGACTATGCGACGGCGGTGCGGGTGCACGGCGATCAGATCGTGCCGGAACGCAGCCCCGGCGCCGCCCTGGAGGGACGGTCGGCGGATGACGTGCTGGCCGCGGCGCGTGCGTCGGCGCAGGCGCAGGGGCTCACCGGGGACGACCGGGTGCTGTCGGCGGCCCAGTGGCAGACCGCCGACGACATCGTCGAGCGGTTACTTGCGTTGTACGTCGTCGGCGCGTCGCTGGTGTTGGTGGCAAACCCGGATGCCACGCAGATGGAGCGCAGGCGTGCAACCGAGAAGGCGACCCGCATCAGTCTGTGACCATATCGTTTCCGTAGCCTCACGCCGTTCACATAATGCGCCCGCATACTTTGTGATGCCGGACGAGCACCGTTTTGGCTAAGTCGGGCCCTTTCAGCCAGCAGAGGAGCCTTAGCGCGAGGAGGCTGCCGATGTTGTCGACCACCGCTGCGATCGCAGTCATCGTCGTGCTGGGCGCCTGGCATCTGTACAACCGGCGGCACGCGGGCTGGCAGGCCAGCGCCGACGGCCGCTTCTTCGTCCGCTGCGGCTACCCCCTGGTCGCCGTCGCCGCCTACTGGCTCACCATCGCGCCCACCGCCACCGCGTGGGAATGGGCGATGGGCAACGCGTGGGCCCTCGCGGCCGCGATGTCGTTCGTCACAGGGTTCAACGCGCTCAACCGCGCCACCGCGGAGCACGCGCGGATGGCGGTGGCGATGGAGACCATTGAGCCCGCCACCGGCCGTCTTTGCTTCTGAAAATACAACAGCCGCCACATCAGCCTCTCTGATCGAAATCTGACGCAGAGGTGCCGTTATAGCGAACCATTCGCCCTATCAATAATGCGCTCGCGCTCATTACCGGTTGTTGACGAGCACGTAACCCTGACCTTATCGTTTGTAGTCACCAGGCTGTTCTCGACTTCGCGTGCCTTGTCAATGTGCGCCGGCCGCCTTCAGATCTGGCAAATTCGGTCAGCAGGAGGCCACCCATGGAGTCGACCATCACCGCAGTGGCGATCGTCGTGGCGTTGTCGGCGTGGCATCTGCACAACCGGCGCCACCCCGGATGGCTCGCCAGCTCGACGGGCCGGTGCTATGTCATCAGCGGCTATCTGCTGGTCACCATCGCCGCATATTGGCTGGTCAGTGCGCCGACTGCCACCGCATGGGAGTGGGCGTTCGGGAACCTGTGGGCCTTGGGCGCCATGGTCGCGTTCGTGGCGGGCTTCGATGCGCTGAACCGGGCGACGGCCGAGCACGCCGCGCGGTCGCAAACGCTGGAGGCGGTCGACCCGGCCGAAACCGCACTTCCGCGGTAACGGCTCGCCCCGTTTCGCGGCGCTTCTGCCCTGCGCGTATTCGCTATCCGGGTAGAGAGAGAGTAGCTAACCCGATTACCAATTGGCAGCGCTTCCGGACTCTTTGCCGGAGCGCACTAGGCGGCTCACGCGCTACCGGAATTTATCCACCAGAGCCGGGGTTCTCTGTAGGGATTTTCTTGTCTAATGCGTAACTCAAAGGATGATTCGCGAACTCCTACGTTCACGTCAGTTATTTAGCTCGTCTCGTGGTCTACTTCGCGCATGAATTTCAGTAGCTGGGCGGCCACGGTCGTCGCGTCCCCCGCAATCGCCGCAGGAATCCTGATGGTCGCCCCCGCTGTCGCGCAGGCGGCACCCGACGAGACGGGATCAAGCAGCAGCGAAAGCACGTCCGCTTCCGGCACGCAGGAGACGTCGCCGCGTTCCACGCACGGCACGGACGACGACCGCGCAAATCGCTCTGCCGATGGCGACGACGGTGCCGGCGCTGACGCGGACGCAGGAGTCGACGACGCCGATCTGGACACCGGGGACTCGGATACCAAGGATCCAGACGCCGAAGCCAGCGAGGATGCCGGATCCGCCGAGGACTCCGCGGCTGGCGAGGATTCCGCGGCTGGCGAGGATTCCGCGAAGACCAACGATGCCGACGACGAGCCCCTGCCCGGTCCGCACTACGTGCCCTCCAGTGTTCGGCAGTTCAACTCCGAGGCGCTGGTCTCGGTCACCGCCCTCGACGATGAGGACGACGCCGACGATCCTCAAGACGCCGAGGATCCCGACGACGACGATGACGACGACACCGTTGCCCTTGCCATCGATCAACTCGCGCAGGCGCGCGAAGAGCTGCGCTCGGCGACGTGGGGCGACGGCAACATCTTCGCCGGCCTGGCCGCCATGCTGCCGCAGATGCTGATGGGCGGCGCCCAGACCAATCTGGAGCGCTGGGTGGAGAATCACTCTCGCCTGCAGGCGCAATTCGTCGCCACGTTGAACAACCCGTTCGCGAACGCGATCATCCGGATGCGGCTGGAGAACAGCATGTATCGGCCGATCCGCGCGCAGGACCAGATGGAGCTCGCCGAGAAGCTGATGCCGATCGTCGGCTGGTTCGGGCCTCGCGAGGCGGTCCTCAACGTCAACGATCTGGTGCACGATGCCCGCGACAACGGACTGGTCTACCAGATCCTGGATCTCACAATGCAATACAACGGCCAGAAGGTCCGCACCGAGCCGGTCATCTACATCTCGGTCAACGGTGGAGAGCGGGTCCCGGTCCTTCTCGACAGCGGCTCGAACGGCCTGGTGATCGATCCACGCAACGTCGGCTATGAGGGCATCGGTGAACCCTCCGGCCCGCAAGGTTACGCCAGCTACGGCGACGGCAGCGTCAAGTCCTATTACCACCCGTACCAGACGACTATTCAGGTCGGCGACGACATCGATTCGGCCGAGACCGAGGTGCTCATCATCGATCTGGAGTCCGTGTATGACTTCACGGAGTACAACGGCGACTACGTGGGCGTGCTCGGCATCGGGCCCAAGGCCGGCCCGGGATCGGTCAACGTCCTGGCCGCGCTTCCCGGCCTGCTCGGCCGGGGCGTGCTGATCGACGAGCGTCGACGCCGAGTCATCCTGGGACCCAACCCTTACGTAGCGCGCGTGTCCCTGGAGGGCACACCGAACACCCCGGTCAAACTCCAGGTCGGCGACAATGACGCGGTCGATGTCGACGGGTGGATCGACTCGGGCGGGATCCTCGGCAACATCCCCAGCCGCGCAGTGGGTGGAGCGTCGAATATCCCGGTGGGAACGCTGATCTCGGTGTACACCGAGGACGGCGAGACGCTGCTGTACTCCTACCGGACCACCAGGGCGAACACCCCCGGGATCGTCGAGGACGACGATGAAGTGGAGTTCAACACCGGCTACGTCCCGTTCAGCTTGACCTCCATCTACTTCGACTTCAGCGGCGACGGCACGACGGTGTTCAACTACCGGTGATCCCGCGGTGCGGGCACGGGGCTACCCTCGACGCCGTGCCCGCAGCTGACCGTTCCGCACTCGATGTCGACCGACTCCGTGCCGCCGTTTCGGATACCGCGTGGCGGCGCGTCGATGTGGTCGAGGAGACCGGCTCCACCAACGCCGATCTGATTGCCCGCGCGGCGGCCGGCGAGGACATCGCCGGGGTGGCGCTCTTCGCTGAGTTGCAGACCGCCGGACGGGGACGTCACGGCCGCAGCTGGTCGGCGCCGGCGCGCTCGCAGATCTCCGTGTCCGTCGGCGTGGACACCACGGGCATCGCACCCGACCGGTGGGGTTGGCTGCCCCTGCTGACCGGACTGGCGGTCGCCCGTGCAGTGCGGGCCGGGTTCGGTGTTGACGCAGGGGTGAAGTGGCCCAACGACATTCTGGTCGGAGACGGAAAGCTGGCGGGGATCCTGGCCGAGGTGTCCACGCCGGTGGTCGTGATCGGTCTCGGGTTGAACGTGAGTCTGGTCGCCGACGAGCTGCCCGATCCGAAGGCGGTGTCGCTGACGATGCTGGGCTACGACGTCGACCGGACCGCGCTCGCGGTAGCGGTGCTCCAGGAGCTTGACACGCAGTTGCGGCGCTGGCGCAGCGCCGATGCCACGTTGGCGGCGGACTACCGCGACGTCAGCACGACCATCGGCACCCGGGTCCGGGCAGTGCTGCCGGGCAACTCCGAAATCCTTGGTGTGGCAACGGGTATCGACGAGGCGGGCCGGCTGCTGATCGACGACGCCGGCACGACGGTGACGGTATCGGCCGCAGACATCACGCACCTGCGCCCAGCGGAGTGAGCGGCGCGGAGTGAGCCCGGCGGAGCGCGAAGCCGCGATCAACGTGCTCACGCAGGTCGACGTCGAATAGCCGTGACCCTTAGCCGCTACAAACAGTTCGCGAGACCGCCTTCACGGTAGCTCCGACGTGCGGAGCACTACCGTGAAGGCGCTCTCGCGAGGCGGCACCTCAGATACCAACGCTGGCGCTACCCCCGCGAAATAGCGTTCCTGGCTGCGATCGCTCAGAAGTCGCGACCAGGAACGCTATTCCGCGGCAAGCTCACTTGAGCAGGGCGCGGCTCATCACCACGCGTTGAATCTGGTTGGTGCCCTCGTAGATCTGGGTGATCTTGGCGTCGCGCATCATCCGCTCGACCGGGAAGTCCACCGTGTAGCCGGCGCCGCCGAACAGCTGCACCGCATCGGTGGTCACCTCCATCGCGACATCCGACGCCAGGCACTTCGACGCCGCGGAGATGAAGCCGAGGTTGCCCTCGCCGCGTTCGGCACGCGCCGCGGCCGAGTACACCATCAGCCGAGCGGCCTCGACCTTCATCGCCATGTCGGCGAGCATGAACTGCACCGCCTGGAATTCGCTGATCGACTTGCCGAACTGCTTGCGGTCCTTCACGTAGTCGAGCGCCGCGTCGAGCGCGCCCTGCGCGATGCCGACGGCCTGCGCACCGATGGTCGGGCGGGTGTGGTCCAGCGTCGCAAGCGCGGTCTTGAAGCCGGTGCCGGGTTCACCGATGATCCGGTCGCCGGGGATGCGGCAGTTCTCGAAGTACAGTTCGGTGGTCGGCGACCCCTTGATGCCGAGCTTTCGCTCCTTGGGTCCGATCGTGAATCCCTCGTCGTCGATGTGGACCATGAACGCCGAGATGCCGTTGGCACCCTTGTCGGGGTCGGTCACCGCCATCACGGTGTACCAGGACGACTCGCCACCATTGGTGATCCACGCCTTGGCGCCGTTGAGGATCCAGTCGTCGCCGTCGGCCTTGGCGCGGGTGCGCATTCCGGCGGCGTCGCTGCCGGCCTCACGCTCGGACAGCGCGTAGGACGCCATCGCCTCGCCCGAGGCGATCGACGGCAGCACCTTCTTCTTCAGCTCGTCGGAACCGCGCAGGATCAATCCCATGGTGCCGAGCTTGTTGACCGCCGGGATCAGCGACGCCGACGCGTCCACCCGGGCGACCTCCTCGATGACGATGCACGCCGCCACCGAGTCAGCGCCCTGCCCGCCGAACTCCTCGGGGACGTGCACCGCGTTGAATCCCGATGCGACGAGCGCGTCGAGCGCCTCCTGCGGAAAGCGCGCGTTCTCGTCGACGTCGGCGGCGTGCGGAGCGATCTCCTTCTCCGCCAGCGCCCGGATCGCCGAGCGCAGCTCTTGGTGTTCCTCCGGCAACTGGAACAGATCGAACGACGGGTCTCCGGCCCAACTAGCCATCATCATCTCCTTGCTACTCGCCAGTAACTTTAGCGTGCTCGCGCGTCGGGGCGAAGTCGCCTCTCAGGTAAAGCTCAGCCCGGGGATTGGTTCGCTCTCAGTGTCGGTGGGTACTTTCGTCGACATGCAGGTGTACATCGAGGGCCCCGCCTTCCGCCGTACCGCGCATTGTGAGTGTGGTTGGAACGCTACTCCGCGCTGGCTGCGTGCTTCCGCCGTCGTCGACGCGGGCATGCACGCGGCGCAGACGGGCCATGTTCACGCCGGCTCGCCGGTCCAGGTGGCCGAGCCGGCTGTGGTGCTGCGGGCGTCGTAAAACGACCCCCGAACATCGCTCTGTGAGCGATGTCACGCCCTTCGCCCAGACTGCGGGTAGCGCGCCTTTTTGCGCCCAATTCCCGCGTGGAATGCGATTTCGGCGGACGTTCCCCGAGCTGACCCGTTGCTTCGAATCACCTCACAAGCTGCTGTGTCGCCCCGATTTCCGAACTAACCGGGAGAGCGGACGGCGTTCAGACCCGCATGACCGATACCTCATTTCTCGCTCCGACCGAACCGATCCGCTCCCGATTCCCGGGTGCCCCGCACATCGCGGGGACGGCGACGGCGTTCACCGCGCGCCGCTACGCCCAGGACGAGGTGGTCGAAGCGCTCAGCGAGTTCACCGACCCGAAGTTCACCCGCTTCGCCCGCACCAGCGGCGTCGAGCACCGCAACCTGGCCCTGCCGCTGCACCGCTACCCCACCCTGACCGGGTTCACCGAGGCCAACACCGCCTACCTGGAGGTGGCCGCCGAGCTCGGTGAGCAGGCCGTCGCCCGAGCGCTGGCCGACGCCCACCTCGACCCGACCGAGGTCGACGCGATCGTCACCGTCTCGAGCACTGGGATCGCCGTCCCCACCGTCGACGCACGCATCGCCGCCCGGCTGGGCCTGCGGCCCGACGTCAAACGAATTCCGATCTTCGGGCTGGGCTGCGTCGCCGGCGCCGCGGGCCTGGCCCGGGCGCACGACTATCTGCGCGGCTACCCCGACCACGTGGCGGTGCTGCTGTCGGTCGAGCTGTGCTCACTGACGTTGCAGCGCAACGACACCTCCATCCCGGCACTGATCGGGCTCTGCCTGTTCGGCGACGGCGCCGCCGCCGTGGTTTCCGCTGGCGCACAACGCAGTCCGTCGACGCCGGAGCCGGGTCCACGGATCGTGGCCACCCGCAGCCGGTTGTTACCCGACACCGTCGACGTGATGGGCTGGAACGTCGGCTCGACCGGCTTCCAGCTGGTGATGTCGCGCGAGGTTCCGGCGATGGCGCAGAACCACCTCGCCGGTGAGGTGGACGAGTTCCTCGCCGAGCACGGCCTGACCGCGGCCGACATCGCCACGTGGGTGTGCCATCACGGCGGACCGAAGGTCCTCGACGCGATCGACGACGCGGTCCGGCCGCCGCAGAACGCGTTGCGGCACAGCTGGAACTCCATGCGCGAGCACGGCAACATCTCCTCGGCGTCGGTGCTCGACGTGCTGGCCCGCACCCTGCAGACGCCGCCGCCGCGCGGCTCGTTCGGCGTGATGCTGGCGATGGGACCGGGCTTCAGTTTCGAACTTCTGCTGCTGAGCTGGTAGCCGACGATGATCTACACCCTGTTCATCCTGCTGATCGGCGCCGAACGGCTCATCGAGCTGGTCGTCGCACGGCGCAACGCGCGCTGGTCCTTTGCCCAGGGCGGCAAGGAGTTCGGCCGTGGCCACTATCCCGCCATGGTGAGCATGCATGCGCTGCTTCTGGTTTCGTGCCTCGTCGAGGTCGCCACCCAGCGCCGGCCGTTTCTTCCGTGGCTGGGCTGGCCGATGGTGGCGCTGGTGGTGGCGAGCACGGCGACGCGGTGGTGGTGCGTCGCGACGCTGGGCAGGCACTGGAATCCACGGCTGATCGTGATCCCCGGTGCCCCGCTGGTGCGCCGGGGCCCGTACCGGTTTCTGCACCACCCCAACTACACCGCGGTGGCGGTGGAGGTCGCCGCGCTGCCGCTGGTGCATTCGGCGTGGTGGACGGCCGTGGTGTTCAGCCTCGCCAACGCCGCGATCCTGAGGGTGCGCATCACCTCCGAGAACCACGCCCTCGGCTACTCCTGACCCCCACCCCGCCGAAATCGCATTCCACGCGGCCAAAACTCAACTTGACGCGCGTGGAATGCGATTTCGGCGGAGGAGAACCCTAGTCCCCCAGCAGCTTCTGCCGCAGTGCCTCATCCTTCTGCAACACCATCTGCTCCAGCGACGCCTGAAACGCCGCCATGCGTTCGCGCAGCCCGACATCCGAGGCCCCGAGGATCCGCACCGCCAACAGCCCGGCATTGCGGGCCCCGCCGATCGACACCGTCGCCACCGGCACCCCGGCCGGCATCTGAACGATCGACAGCAGCGAGTCCATCCCGTCCAGGCGTGCCAAGGGCACCGGCACCCCGATCACCGGCAGCGGTGTCGCCGAGGCGACCATGCCCGGCAGGTGCGCCGCACCGCCGGCGCCGGCGATGATCACCTCAAGGCCCCGCCCGGCCGCGTCGGCCGCGTAGGTCAGCATGCGGCCCGGCGTGCGGTGCGCCGAGACCACGCCGACCTCGAACGGCACCTCGAAATCGGCCAGCGCCGTAGCTGCTTCGGACATCACGGGCCAGTCGCTGTCGCTGCCCATGATCAAGCCCACCCGTGGAGAGCTCATGCGTGAGGATCCCATCCGTCGGTCCACTCTGCGTGCGACAACCAGTGTGCCGCCCGCTCGGCACGCTCTCGCAGGGACTCCACCGGCTCGGTGCCGCCGACGATGTTGACGTGCCCGATCTTGCGGCCGGGCCGCTCCTCCTTGCCGTAGAGATGCACCTTCGCGTCGGGCATCCGCGCGAACAGGTGGTGCACGCGCTCGTCCATCGACATCGCCGGTGTCTGCGGAGCTCCCAGCACGTTGCCCATCACAGTCGGCGCCAGCGCCGCGGTGTCGCCCAGCGGGTAGTCGAGCACCGCGCGCAGATGCTGCTCGAACTGCGAGGTGCGCGCGCCGTCCATGGTCCAGTGTCCGGAGTTGTGCGGCCGCATCGCGAGCTCGTTGACCATCAGCTCCCCGGACACGGTCTCGAACAACTCGACGGCCAGCACCCCGACGACCCCGAGCGCCGACGCTATCGACAACGCCAATTCCGAAGCGGCAGAGCCCAATTCCTCGGAGAGTCCGGGCGCCGGGGCCAACACGGTCACACAGATGCCGTCGCGCTGCACGGTCTCGACCACCGGCCACGCCGCGCCCTGCCCGAACGGTGAGCGGGCCACCAACGCGGCCAGCTCGCGGCGCATCTGCACCCGCTCCTCGATCATCACCGGGACGCCGTCGGCCAGATACTGCGCGACGACCTCCCGAACCTCGCTCACCGACGCCGGCATGATCACCCCGCGCCCGTCGTATCCGCCGCGCACGGTCTTGATGACGATGGGCCCGCCCACCTCGTCGGCGAACGCCACCGCGTCCTCGACCGAGGACACCGCGGAGAAGCGCGGCACCGGGGCGCCGAGCTCGGAGAGCCGCCGGCGCATCAGCAGCTTGTCCTGCGCGTGCACCAGCGCCGACGGCGGCGGCAGCACGTTCACCCCGTCGGCCACCAACTTCTCCAGCAGGTCCGGGGGCACGTGTTCGTGGTCGAACGTGAACGCGGTGGCCCCCTCGGCGACGCGCTGCAGCGCGGCGAGGTCGGTGTGCGAGCCGAGGACGACGTCGGGGGTGACCTGGGCCGCGGATTCATCGCTGCGGACCGCCAGCACACGCAGCGTCTGACCGAGCGCGATTGCGGCCTGGGCCGTCATCCGGGCGAGTTGGCCGCCGCCGATCATTGCTACGACGGGTGGAGAAGCGGAAGTTCGTGACACGGCGTATATGTTGTCATGACCGGCGCCACAGCATTGACCTGCGGTTACGCCGCGATGCGGCATCTGGGCAGCCGCTTACGTAAACTGGCTCCTTGTGTCCTTTGCCGATGCGACGATCCGCCGCCTTCCGGGGCCGATCCGTCCCTACGCCGAACGGCACCACGAGCTGATCAAGTTTGCCATCGTCGGTGCGACCACGTTCGTCATCGATTCGGCGATCTTCTTCACGCTGAAGTTGACGATCCTGGAGCCCAAGCCGGTGACGGCGAAGATCATCGCCGGCATCGTCGCGGTGATCGCTTCTTACATCCTGAACCGCGAATGGAGTTTCCGCGACCGGGGCGGCCGGGAGCGTCATCACGAGGCGCTGCTGTTCTTCGGGGTCAGCGGCGTGGGCGTGCTGTTGAGCATGGCCCCGCTGTGGATCTCCAGCTACGTGTTCATGCTGCGCGCGCCGATGGTGTCGCTGATGACGGAGAACATCGCCGACTTCGTGTCGGCCTACATCATCGGCAACCTGCTGCAGATGGCGTTCCGGTTCTGGGCGTTCCGCCGCTACGTGTTCCCCGACGAGTTCGCCCGCAACCCGGAGAAGGCGCTGGAGTCCACGCTGACCGGCGGCGGCCTGGCCGAGGCGCTCGAAGATGAGTACGAGCTGCGCCACCCCGAGCATCCCGACACCGCCGGCAACGTCACCCCGATGCGGCCCAGCCGTCGCCGCTGGATGCAGCGTCAGGTGGATCCGTCCGAGCCCCGGGTGTCGAAGACCTCGTAGTCCGGCGCGGCCGGGACGACAATTCAGACATAGCCTCAACTTGTGCCGGGTCAACACCACCGCTCCCAAGCGCTGCCGTGGGCCCTGGTCCCGGGTGGCGCGGTCGGCGCGCTGATCAGATATGCCGCCGCGGACACGTGGCCGCAACCGCATCAGCTGCTGGTGTCGACGACGCTCACGGTCGGGGTGGCGTTCACCGTCGCGACCTTCGTGGTGGCCCGCGGTGCGACCGGGCCGGTGCTGAGTTTCGTGCTGGGTGTGTGCGCCGGCGCGGCCAGTCTGAGCGCCTACGCGGTGCTGACGGTCAGCCAGCCGGCGCTGTTGTCGATCGCGTTTCTGACCCTGACCCCGGCCGCCGCGCTCGGCGGACTGCTGCTGGGCCTGCTGGCCAGGCGGGCGGTGACGCGGTGACGTGGGTGCTGGTCGCGCTCGGCGGCGCCGCGGGCACCGCGTTGGCGCTGGTCGGGCGGCGCAGGCCGCTGGCGGTGACGGCGGTGGTGTGCGCGTTGCTGGGGGCGTTCGGCGTCCAGGAGCGGTCCGAGGCGTTGACCGCGCTGGTCGGTGTCGGGGTGCTCGGCTCGGCGGCGAGCATGGTCATGGTGAGCCTGGCGCGGCCGCTGTGGCTGGGCGGGGACGCGATCGCGGCGACGGCGTGGCGGGTCACCCGTCGGTTGGCGGTGCACTGCGCGGTCGGGGCGACGTTCGCGTTGGCCGGGTACCTGGCGCTGCGGGCCGGTACGACGTTGTACGTGAAGTTGCGTTAACAGCCGATCAGTTCGGCTTTCACCCATCCGCCGTACTGGTAGAGGTAGGTGTACTGCCACTGCGCCACCGAGAACGGATACTCGCGGGGCACGTCGCGCATGATCACGCTGCGCGTCGGCGTGGTGAAGCACTGGTCGAAGATGCGTCGGGCGCGCGGCAGGTGGTAGCGCCAGCTGACGACGACGATCTTGTGCCAGCCGTAGGCGTCGGCGAGGTCGCGGGCCATGCGCGCTTCGCCGCGGGTGGTGGCCGGCGCGGGCTTTCGGCAAATCACTTGGATGTCGGTGCGCGGCGCGCAGGCTTTGCGCATCACCTTGTCTTTGGCGTGGTACGGGTTCGACAGCAGCACGGTCGGCGCATAGCCCTGCTCGGCCAGTCGCAGCCCGTAGGCCTCGCGGCCGTCGTGTTCCCCGCCGAGCACCACGATCGCGTCGGCGCGCGCCAGCGGATCGCGTGGTGCATGCGCGAACAGCAACGTGCCGCTGGCGCCGTTGAAGACCAGCAGCAGCACCAGCGCGGCCGTCGCTGCGGGAATCAGCAGGTGCCGACGCCGGATCACGCGCACCACCCCCGAAGATCAGCTGACCCCACCATCTCCGGACATTGTGCCGAACTCTTCGCCGGCCGGCGTGGGCTGCGGCGACCGGCCTGTCGGTTTTCAGCCGCGGGCGGCCATGGAGGGGGGTACGGCCGCCCGCGGTTGTCCTGGGTGGGTGATCGCGCAAATCAAGCGCCTGGGTCCGCTCACCGCACACCTCGATCGCTCATGCCGGCATTTGTCGACACCGTGGGCACGGGATGCCGGCGAAACACCGCGCACCTTCGAGACCGGCTGCCTGACAAGTGCATACCTCAGCTGTATCGACAATCCCATGAACACGCCCGGCTAGTCGCCTCCGCGTGCTGCCGACCAGACTTCCCGGCACACCGTGCATGCAGCTTACGCGCGAACGGACGTCGGAAACCGGCCGACGGCGGCCGGTGCCGCCGTCGGGGTCCTGGTCGCGGCGCTGTTGCTACGCATGCTGTCTGACGGCGTCAGCGTGCTGGCGTTCACGGCGTGGATGAGCCCCTTCGGGCTGATGGGGCGTGTCGCACCGTATGCCGACAACGACCCGATGCCGTTGGTGGCGCTCGCCGCCTACGCCGTGGCGGTGACCGCCGCTGCGGTGGCAGCCGCCCACCGCCGTGACCTCGGCGCCGGATGGATCGGCCCCCGCAGCCGTCGGGCGCCGCGAATGTGGCTGCTCGGTTCGGTTTTGGCGTTCACCAGTCGCCGGGCCGTGCGGCCGGTGGTCGGCTGGGCGGTCGGAATCGGCGTCTACTTCCTCATCTTGGGTGCGCTGATCGCGTCGATCCTCGACTTCTTCGACCAGAATCCCCGGTTCGCCGAGTTGGCGTCCGCGGCCGGTTTCGCCGGCTTGCACACCGCCTCCGGCTTCGCCGCGGCGTTGTTCAGTCTGCTCGCGATACCCACCGGCCTCTATGCGGCGACCCGGTTGGCCGCGTGGGTGGCCGACGAGCGTGCACAACGCTGGACTCCGGTGCTGGCCGGACCAGTCTCCCGAACGTCGGTCCTCGGCTGCGAGATCCTGGTGACCGCGGTCGGCGTCGTGACGCTGCATCTAGGTAGTGTCTGTTAATTGCGGACGCGGTGATAGATGATGATCGCAGCTAGGGTGACGCCCCCGAGGTAGCTCAGCGCGTATTTGTCGTATCGGGTGGCGATACCTCGCCAGTGCTTGAAGCGGTTGAAGGATCGCTCGACGGTGTTGCGGTGCTTATAGATTCGCCCGGAGAACGCCGGTGGCCGTCCGCCTTTGCTTCCCCGGCTCTTTCGGCGGGCGATCTGGTCGCTGCGCTCGGGAATGGTGTGGGCGATTTTGAGCTGGCGCAGTCGGGCTCGGGTCGAGTCATGGGAGTACGCCTTATCGGCGAGTAGCCGAAACTTTGGGCCCTGATGGGCAGTCAGCAGTGGCCACAGCATCGGGTTGTCGCCGGCTTGCCCCGGCGACAGTGCCATGGTGACCGCGCTGCAGCGTTGATCGGCCAGCGCGTGGATCTTCGTTGTCAGCCCGCCGCGTGAACGGCCGATGGCATGGTCATCGGGCTCATCGGGGTGTTTGTTGTAATTCGACAGATCCCCCTGTGTGGCGACCAGGGCGGGCACCAGCGGCATGCTGATGTACACGCACGCTGGTCGAATCCACCGCCAGCAGCAGTTCGACCAGCTCAGCGTCAGCGTCATCGACATCGATGTCACGGGAGATCGCTGCGAAGATCTGCGCGTAGGTGCCGTCGGTGGACCACCGCAGGTGACGTTCAGCCACCGACTGCCAGGCGCCGAACTGCGCGGGCAGATCGCGCCACGGAGATCCAGTCCGGTAACGCCAGATAATTCCTTCCAGCGTCACCCGATGATCGTTCCACGGCCGCCCGCGCCGTCGACCCGAAGGCAGTACCGGCTCAATCACCGACCACAAGTCATCAGAAATCACATCAGTCCGTAACACTTAAACAGCATCAGGCACAACATCGTTCACATTAAGCAGACACGCCCTAGCCCGGATTTTTCGCGGAAGTTTGCGTTCGATGGGGTGTAGATACGCGAAAGTGCCTGTCCTGCAAGGAATAATTGGACTTCTCTAGGGTTCAATCGTTCCAGCGGGAAGGCACCTCGCAGGTGAAGAATATCGCGGCCGCATCGAGGGTCAAAGTGTCCGCCGACGGCCAGGGCGTCGTGTCGCATGCCGGGATGGCGATGTTGCGGGAACTCGCCGACCGAACCGGGCTATCGACGCAGGTCACTGCCGCGTTGGCCGACACCTACCGCGGCCCGTGGGTGTACGCGCCCGGCGAGGTGTTCGCCGATCTGGCCGCCGCGGTCGCCGACGGCGCAGACTGCATCGACGCCGTGGGCCAACTCTGCGGCGACCGTGAACACGCCTTCGGCGCGAAAGCCTCCACGACCACCATGTGGCGGCTGGTGGATCAGCGCATCGACGCCGCCCACCTGCCTGCCGTGCGAGCAGCCCGGTCCGCGGCGCGAGCAGCAGCGTGGGCTGCCGGCGCCGCCCCAACTGCCGGCGAGTGGCTGCACATCGACATCGACGCCACCCTGGTCATCGATCACTCCGACAACAAGCACGGCGCCACGCCGACGTGGAAGAAGACCTTCGGCCATCACCCGCTGCTGGCGTTTCTGGATCGCTCCGAGATCGCCGGCGGCGAAGCCCTGGCCGGGCTGCTGCGCACCGGCAACGCCGGCTCCAACACCGCCTCCGACCACATCATCGTCCTGGCGCAGGCGCTGGCAGCGTTGCCGCCACGATGGCGACCCGACCCCAGTGCTGGCGATGATCCCGACCAGCCGAGAGTTCTGGTGCGCTGCGACACCGCCGGAGCCACCCACAAATTCGCCGACGCCTGCCGCGATCAGGGGGTGGGATTCTCCTTCGGCTATCCCGTCGATACCCGCGTCCAAGATGCCGTCGACACCCTCAACCTCGCCGACGGCTGGTACCCAGCAGTCGACACCGAAGGCGGGATCCGCGACGGCGCCTGGGTCGCCGAGGCCACCACCTTGGTCAACCTGGACTCCTGGCCGCCTGGGACACGGTTGATCCTGCGTAAAGAACGCCCCCACCCCGGTGCACAACTGCGGTTCACCGACGCCGACGGCATGCGCGTCACCGCGTTCATCACCGACACCGAACCCGGCATTGTCCCTGGACAGGTCGCGGGCCTGGAGTTACGGCATCGCCAACATGCTCGCGTCGAGGACCGCATCCGCGATCTCAAAGCCGCCGGACTGCGGAATCTGCCGTGCCACGGTTTCTGGCCCAACGCCGCCTGGCTCGAAATCGTCCTGGCCGCAGCCGACCTGGTCACCTGGTGCCGACTTCTGGGATTCCGTGAGCACACCGGTCTGGCTCGCGCCGAGATCGCCACCTTCCGCTACCGGGTCCTGCACGTGGCCGCCCGGATCACCCGCGGCGCCCGCCGAACCCGACTACGTATCGACGCCACCTGGCGCTGGGCCGCCCAGATCGCGGCCGCCTGGCAAGCCATCCGCACCGCCTTCCGATGACCGAAGCCCCCTGACCCACCGACCACGAAAGACCCACCGGCACTGGGAAAGCCCGCACCACCCGGCGACACGGGACCACCCCGCCATACCCAGAACCACACAACCGGATTCGCGACGCAATCGCATCTCAACGCACGACTGCCATCACCCTCGACGAAAAATCCGGGCTAGTCGCCGCGGTGGCGATGAGCATCGGAGCGACGTTGACCGGAGCGCGGTTGGGCCTACTCGTCTCCGTCGCCGGTACGTTGAACACCGTGCCGGTGGCCTGGCTGGCGCTCGGCGCTGCGGTGTTAGCGGTCGGCTGGGCGCCGGGTGCGGTGACTGCGGTCGGTGCGGTGCCCGTGGTCGGCGGATTCCTGCTCAACGTCATCGCCGACAGCATCGGCGCCCCGTCGTGGGTGTCGACCTTCTCACCGTTCGTCCACATCGCCGCCACCCCGGCCGAACCACCCGACTGGTGGTTTCTCGCAACATTTGTGGTGATCGCCGGGTTGATGACTCTGGCCGGTGTCGCCGGATTTCAACGCCGGGACATCGCCGCCTGATCGTCGTCAGAGATTCCTCGCCACGAGCCCGCTTGATACCACCAGAACCCGGCAGTCGGCGGATCCACCGCGCGGTGTCGGTCAAACGTCTGACTCGTCGCGGAATCGACGGGCAACCGGACGTGAAGGTGCGAAGCTAGCTAACAAAACGAACTGAGGGGGAATCGTGGGGGCATCGGCGGGGGTTTCCGGTTCTGCGAGGCGGCGCAAGACTCGCGGACGTCATCGCGCGAAGCGCAATGGCCAGCACATATCCACATGGCTGGGCGCTGGTGCTGTCACGTTGGGAGTGGGTGCGGCACTGGCCGCGGCCCCCGGTGTTGCGCAGGCCGACGCCGGCTCGGAGTCATCGACCAACGCCTCTGCATCGTCGGCGAATGACTCGCAGTCATCCTCACGGGCTTCGGACGCCTCTCAGCGCGAGGCTGCCGACACAAGGCAGCGGACACTGCATCCGGCGCGAACCGATGACTCCGCCGACTCGGACGCAGAATCCGACACCGACTTCTCCGAGCGTGGCAGCGAGGAGAACGGCGTCGAGTCGAAAGCTACTCGCGTCGAAGACAACTCGGCCACCCAGGACAGTGACGACGACGGGGACGAGGCGGACCTGGATCCGGTCACCGGCGTGGCCGGCACCGACATCAGCAGCGTCGACGAAGGGGCCCACCGTTCGGCCCCTCCCCCGCAGCCGCCGCAAGCTGCACCGGCCGCGATCGAGTTCACGACGGCGGCCGTGGGCACCGCAGTAGCCGACGATGCGCCATCCACAGGCGATGCCCCGCTGAATGCGCTCGTCCCCGTCTCCGTGCTGTCTTCCGCGCTTCCTCCCAACCCGTCCGCCAAAGCCGACAGGGCGGCACCCACCGCGGAAACGCCGGCGAGCCCGCCGGATCAGTCCGCGCCCGATCACTTCGTGATGGCGGCAGCAGTGCCACCGTTCGAGGCCCCGAAAGTCGCCATCGTCGACAGCTACCAACTCACCGGTACGGCTGGCGGCACGACGACAAGTCCCGGCGGCCGATACGTGTACGTCGCAACAGGCAACGCCATTGACATCGTCGACACTCAATCCGACAAGGTCATCCGACTTTCGGTTCCTGACGAGGTCGACGACGTCGCGGCGGCCGGCAATTACATCGTGACGGTGAACTACCGGCCGAACCGGCCGAACGGGATGAGCGGCACCATGACCGTCATCGACGCCGGCACGCGGAAGGTCCTGAGGACCTTCCCGGTGTCGGTGGGCAATTATCTGGCCAATGTCACTCTCAGCTCCGACGGCCGCACGGCGTACGTCTTCTCGCACAACGGGAAGATGGGTGTCGTCGATACGCGCACGGGCACCCTGAAGCGGACGGTCGACGTGGGCGCGTACCTGCATGACGCCACCGCTGTCGAGGTACACGGGAACCGGGCCTACATCGCGCGGGACGATTCCCCCACCGGCAAGTCGCTTTCGGTGGTGAATCTGTCCACCGGTGCGGTCACCGAGGTGCCGCTGCCCGGGTCGTCGCGCGCAGTGGCCATCAGCCGCGATGGCAAGCAGGTGTACGTCGCAACGAGTAGCTCAGCTCTTGGCACCGATGCGGCGATAGCCATCATCAACGCGACCAACAACACCATCGTGACCACGATCCGAGGATCGGCCGATCCTCAGGCGCTCGGGATGGTCGACATTGTTGTCGGCGCGAGTGGCAGGTATATCTACACGACGTCATATACCGCCGGTGGTTATCTGATGTCGGTGATCGATGCCCGCAGTCACGCCATCGTCGATCGGGTCGATTTCGAGGGACGACCGTCCGAGATGACCCTCAGTCGCGACGGACGCTTCATCTACCTCGCCGACAGCAAGAGCAACGGCGCCGCCACCCTGTATGCCGTCAGCACGACCGTCGGCGATCCGAACTTCGAGGACACATGGCGGGGTCTCGCCACGGTGGGTGCGATCGTCCAGGTCCTCGACCGGATGGTCGAGAAGCTGAACAGCTTTCCGACGGTATGGCGGTTCGATGGCTTGCTGCGCTTCAAGGCGCTGAATGACGGCGTGACATCGATCATGGAAGGCGTCACAAGAGGGGATCTGCCACGGATCGTCACAGGTATCGCCGACGTCGTGACCGCAATCCTGCCGAAGCCGGCCGCCGCCGCGATCGAGATCGGCAAGGCCATCATCTCGATCGTCTTGCCTTTGAGTAACGAGGAATCCGAGAAATTCCTCAACTTCCGGGCACAGTGCATGTTCCACAAGAATGCCGACCAAATGAGCCCGTCGGAAGCGAAACGCTTCACCGACCGGTACGGCGGGGTGAGCGCAATCTGGAACATCCCGTTCGACTACGCCAGATACAACGTGGGCGGTTGGTTCGGCTCACCCTCCTGCTGACTCGAGGTCGGCCGAGGCCGACCGTCGGAGCCCGGGTCAGCTTGGGGACTCCTCGGTGCCGAGGGTGTCGAAAACCTCGTGGTAGAGCAGCGAATGGACGTGCTCGACGCGCGGGATGTCCTGGAATTCCAGCGGGTCCTGGGCGGCGGATTCGATGATCAGCGTGCCGGTGCGGAAGATCCGGTCGACAAGGCCGTGCCGGAACTCGACGCTGTTGATCCGCGCCAGCGGGATGTCGATGCCGGAGCGGGTGATCAGCCCGTGGCGGTACATCACCCGGCGGTCGGTGATGACGAAGTGGGTGGTCCACCAGTTCAGGAACGGCCACATCGACAGCCACCCGATGAGAATCAGCCAGATCGCTGCGATGACGGCGAACACGATGTTCTTCGCGTTCGACTCCCAGTCGAGGGTGTTGACGTAGCCGGCCACGAACGCGGCGGCCGCCGACGCAACGATCAGGACGAGCGCGGGGATGGTCAACCGCCCCCAGTGCGGGTGGCGATGCAGGACGACGTGTTCGTCCTTGGCCAGCACGTTCTCCGGGTAACCCACGGCAGCACTGTACTGGGGTTCGGCGAACTCGGCGGCCTTTCGTGTGGCTACCCCGGGATCGGTGGTGGACGGCGTAAGTTCTCCCTCGTGGATTGCAGGTGCGGGCATGAGTTGCCCTGTGTCAAGCCGCCCTGGGTTGATCCTGGTTGATCAGCTTTTGGAGGGCCCTGTGTTGGGTGGGATCGTAGGCGACTTCGTCGTGCCAGCAGTGCCAGAGGATGTAGAGCCAGGCGCGGGCGAGGATGCGCACGGCGTGGGGGTGGTCGTGTCCGCGGGCTCGGGCGCGGTTGTAGAGATCGGCAGCCCAGGGGTTGGCTCGACGACTGTCACCGGCGAAATCGCATACGGCGTCGCGGAGTTGTTTGTCTGCAGCCCAGCGGAATCCGACGTGTTTGACTTTCCCGGACTGGCGGGTGGAGGGGGCGACTCCGGCCAGGCACGCCAGCGATTCGGGGGTGGGGAACCGTGCGCGGCAGTCGCCCATTTCGGCGAGCAGTCGGGCGGCACGGAAGGTGCCCGAGCGGGGCAGGCTGGTGAAGATATGAGCATCGGCGTGAGCGTCGAGTTGCTCGGCGATGCTCTGGTCGAGGGTTTTGATCTGGGCGCTCACAGTGCTCAACACCTCGACGAAGGTCGCGGTGATGGTGGCACCGTCGATACCGGTGGCGCCGCGAGGCGCGGCGGTGAGTCGTCGGTGCAGTTCACTGGCGTGGGTGCGGCCGCTGTAGCCAACGCTGGCCAGCCAGTTGGCCATCCGGGTGACCGAGAGCCAGTCGGCGCGGTCCTGGCAGTCAAAGCGGGCCAAAAAGGCCAGGCTGATCGGCGAGTCGATATCGGCGAACAGCCCGATCGCGCCGGGAAAGACGATCATCAGATGAGCCCGCAGCTGGTTGGCGATCGCCACGCGGTGAGCGACCAGATTTTTGCGGGCTCGACAGGTCTGACGCAGGGCGACGGTGGCCGGGCTGTCGGGCTGCAGGGGCCGCAGCCGGGTCCGGTCGGTGCGCAAGGTGTCGGCCAGGACGAACGCGTCGAAGCGGTCGTCTTTGTTGCCGGCCGATCCGTAGCGCCCGCGCAGGTTCTTCACCTGGTTGGGACTGATCACCACGACGGTGATCCCGGCCTCGAGCAGGGCATCTACAACCGGACCGTCGGGGCGTTCGATGGCGACTTCTCCGACACCGACGCGCTGCAGTGTGGTGAGCAGATCACGCAGCCCAACGGCGTGGTGACCGATCGTTTTGCGGGTGATCTCGCGGCCTTTGGCATCGACGATCGAGACCGCGTGATCATCGCGGGCCCAGTCGATTCCACAGGTGAGCCCATTGGTGGGTTCCGTTGGCAGGGTATTTCGGGCAGACTTCATGACAGCCTCCTCGCTGCTAAGCCCAGTGGGGAGGCACCCTTATGTGCAGGTTCCGGGGCACGACTGCCGGTTCGCTCACTGAGCGGCGCTCGGTGGCGCATAGCCCTGTCGACGGTCAACGCGCCCCGGGTAACCACTGGCCTCCGCAGAACTCATGCTGGACATCGAATGTGTCGAGCGAGCAGGGCGATAGATCAGCGGCACCTCGGGTGCATCGGCAATCCATCCAAGATCACCGACACAAGGATGGTGCACCAGTGAGCGCTCCGCTCACGAGCACTTTCGCCCCGGCTCGGATTGCGGAATGTGCGAGTGCCTGCGATTTCGGCCCGACATCGCCCGTTGGCTCGCGTCGCTCTTTAAGCGCTAGTTCCAGCAAAAATCGCACCTCCGCAATCCCCTTGCTCTAGGCCATGATCGACCTCCCCATCTCCTTTCTGGTGAACTCGAAAACCAACCGGGGTCAGCTTGCTGTAGCGAGATCCACGGCATACGAGCGGCTTACGCGGCCGATGGCATACGACTTTGCTATATGCGAGCTGCCAACCTGAGTAGACTCGGCCGGCGCCGGGTTGGCGAATGGGGTATTAGCTGCCATAATCATGACTCCATGACGCGAGCGAAAATTGATGGGGGGGTCGCCCGCGATGAAAAACAGGGTTTGCCAAGCGTGTGGCGTGGTTATCGTTGCAGGCATCGGGCTGGCTATGAGCACCGGCCACGCGGCCGCCGGAGCCGAATCGTCGGCCGTTGAATCCTCGATCGGCAGTACGGCCTCGAACGCGGCCGGCACATCGACAGTTCCTGAAGCATCTCCGGCCGACCACGGTGGGGCCGAAGACGATCCCGACGGCGAAGCCGAGGATGAACCCGATACCGACGTCGCGGATGACACCGGCATCGACGACGTCGACACGGATAACGGCGTCGATGACGAGTCAGATGCCGGCTGGGCCGACGGTGCGGATCCCGACATCACCGAGGGCGAGGCGAGCGATGCCGACCACGGCGCTGACGCGGACGGCGGCAAGTCCTCCCCCGTCGTCGACAGCAGCGCCTCGGACACGTTCCAGCCGCCCACCCATGCGGACGGCACTCACACCGGGGACGCCGGAACCGAACAGATCGCGGCGCCGGAAGCGAGCGACGTCGACGACCTCACTGCTGAGCTGCCGGAGGCTTCCGGCGTCGGTGGCGCCGTCTCCACTGCCGAGCCGACTGCACAACTCGATGACCACGTGCCGCACACCAACATCACTCAACTCACTGCTGAGGACGCTGCCGCCCCGATGAACAAGACCGTCGGGTTCATGACCAAACTGCTTGGCGCGCTGGGGATCACAGACGAACGTCGCCACGCCGACTCGCCCATCGCGTTGGCGCTGCTGGCGTGCGCCCGTCGGCTCGACGCAGCGGCCGCCTCGACGGGGTCCACGATGGTGTGGCAGACCACGTCCCAAACGGGCACCACGATCAACGTCAGAGATTTCGGCGCGGTCGGTGATGGCGTCACCGATGACTCGGCTGCCATCAAGGCCGCCGAGGCGGCCCTGACTTCCAGTGCGCGCCTGTACTTTCCGGAGGGACAATACCGGTTCGCCCAGCAGCACCCGGCCGGCAACGCCGCGATCCTGCTCAAGGGACTGTCGAATGTCACCGTGGAGTTCGGCCCCGGCGCCAAGCTGCTCATGGACAATCTGGCAACCAACGGGCACGGCACCAGCCACGGCCTGCGTGTCGAAGGCGCGGCATCTCACGTGGCCATCCTCAACCCGACCATCGAGTGGGTCACCCGGCCGTCGGCGCGCAGCTTGGGAGACGGAATCTCCATACTCGGGTGGCCGTCCGATACCGCACCGCCGCCGGTATGGACCGGCTCCACCGGCAAGGTCGAGTACGTCTCCATCGTCAACGCACGCATCGTGAACACGCCGCAGTCCGGGGTCGTGGTGATGGGCGCCTCCGACGTGACGGTGACGAACATGACCGCCATCGGAACCCTGGCTGACGGACTGCATTTCAATGCGAGCCGGCGGGCGACGGTCAACGGCCTGGTCGCACAGAACACCGGCGACGACGGCCTCGCATTCGTCACCTACTACCACGAAAGCCAGCCGTGGACGTACGGCCCGACCGACGGCCCGTTCAACCTCGGCGTCCTCGGCGAATGGAACAACGGCGGCTCGGTAGCAAGCGACATCACGGTCACCGGCGGTCGCGCCAACGGGTTCCGCGTGCAGGGCGGATACGACATCACCATCAGCGATGTCACCGTCACCGACAAGGAGTTCGGTTTCCATGTCAACTCGGCCAAGGCATCCCACGTTGGCGACTGGACGAGTCTGGCGTCGCGCGATATTCGGATCTCCGACGTCACGATCGTCGACGTCCAAACCGGCGTGGTCCTGGCGACGAACAACATCGACGGCACTGAAGACGCCAAATGGTGGAACTTCTCCGGCGTGGTCATCAGTGACGTGACGATCCACGGGGCAAAGAACTGGTCGTTGGCGGTGGAGACACCGGCCGCGATGACGAGCAAATTCGCCGGCGTCACGTTGCGAAACATCTACGCCGAGACCGCCGGCGACGACGATGGACCGAATCTCGGCGGCAACGGCGGAATCCTGCTGGCATCGCTGCAGAACGCGGTGATCGACGGCCTCCGCCTGGTCTCCGCTCATAAGGCCGACATCAACCTGTTGGGGGCGGCGCAGATGCGCAGCCACCTTAGCGCCGCCGACCTCCCCTCGTCGAATCTGACGATTGACGGTATGAGCCTCGAGGGACCTGGCCGGATTCTGATCCAGGACATCGCCGGGGTGCAGTTTGGCGACGTGTCGTCGTCGGGTGCCGACAGCGCGGCCGTCGAGCTCTTCCGCGTCAAAGACGCGTCCTTCACCACGATCACCGCGCACCTGCCCGCGCGGGGCGCCGGCGGAGGGTATGGGGTGCGACTGCTGCAGGTGTTCGACGTCGACATCACCGAGACCGTTGTCACAATGGACGATCACGTCGGAAGCACCTGGTGGGCAGTGGAACTCGGTGGCGGCAATCCGCAGGACGGCATTGCCGGCAGCAACGTCTACGTCGGCACCATCACCTATGTCAGCGATCGCGACGCCACCGACTCACACATCGTGGTTCAGGGCGGTCCTTACGGACCGCAGAACTGGTCCCTCCACGCCTCCTGGTGGCATGGGGGCGAAGCGCAGCCGCAGTGGCGCTCAGCGACCTACGGCGACGTGAGCCCGGTCTGACCTCCTCAGTTCCGTAGCAGACCGCTCTCGTGGTAGCCGATGTCGGTGTTGACCTGCCACGGGTCGACGTTCTCGCCGAAGCACTGGGCGACGCTGCGCAGCGCACTGAGCATGGCGTGGTCCTGATTGTCGTAATGGTGCATTCCGTTGCGCCCTATCGGATACAGCGACGGATGCTGCCGCCGCAGGTATTCGCGGATCCGCACGACGCTGCGGTCGCGGGCCGGGTCGTAGATCGGGTAGGCGAACTGCGAACGCACGATCATCACCTTCTCGATGCCGGCGTCCCCGACGCCGAGTGCGCGCAAATCCTTCTGGACCAGATCGGTCAGGTGCGCGTCGTCGGCGTTCCACAGATCGCCGCCGGGGGCGATGAAGTATTCGAAGCCGAGGAAGGTACCGGCGAAGTCGGCCGGGGTCAGATCGGCCGACCAGCGGCGGTAGTTCTGGATGCGGCCGGCGTGGAAGTTCTTGCCGGGGGTGTACACCCAGTTGAACGGGATGTCGTGGTGCTGCCTGAGCGCGACGGCGACGGTGATCAGCGACCGGTGCCGCAGCGCGGCGGCGACGGCGCGAATGTGCTTGGGCGGTGCGGGTTCCAGCGCGTCGATGAGCAGCCGCAGCGGCATGCTGGAGAACACGGTGTCGCCGGTTGCGGTGTCCCCGTTGGCCAGTCGCACGGTCCAGCTGGCTCCGTCGTGGCGGAGCCCGGTGACCGGGGCGTTGAGCACCGGGGCGGCGCCGTTGGCGGTCAGTGCCGCCGCGGCTGCCTCCCAGAGCTGGCCGGGCCCGAGCCGGGGGTAGCGGAAGACGTCCTGCGAGGCGGGATCCGAGTCGTGGCCGCGCCGCCAGCCGATCGGCTTGATGCGCTGGTTGGCCCAGTCGCTGGTCAGCTCTTCGGGTTCGGTGAGCCAGGTCTTGCGGACGTAGCCGTCGAAGAACATCTCATACCAGTGGCGACCGAATTCCCCGATGCCCCATTGTCGGAAGTTCTCCGACGGGCGGTCGTTGATGCGGAAGTTGCGCCGCAGCCTTGACCACAGCAGGCTGCTCAGGCCGCGGGCGCCGCGCCGATACCCCATCTGGGTCAACAGGTCTCGTCCGAGCAGTGGGTACCGGACGTAGTGCCCGCTGACCAGCATCGCCGAGCGCCGGCCGACTGCGAGCCACTCATCGTGGGGCAGCAGCGATTTCCACAGATCGAGGATGTCCTCGTTGCGGGTGAAGAACCGGTGCCCGCCGGGGTCGATGCGCCAGTCGCCGTCGGTCGGGGTGCGCGCGAGCCCACCGAGGTGGGCCGACGTTTCGTAGAGCCGCGGGGTGACTCCCCTGTTGACCAGTTCCAGCCCGGCGGTGAGCCCGGCGGGCCCGGCGCCGATGATGATCGGATTCGTGGTCGCCATCGCCGGTTACTTTCCGCGCCGTTGCGGGAACTGCCGGTACTCGTCGACGAGGTCGTCGATGTGGTGCGCGGTCAGTTCGTTGAGCGGGGTGTCGAGGAACCGCAGCTGGGCGTACTGGCTCTGCAGCGGCAGGAATCCGCTGAGCAGCGGCTCGGCGGTGGTGCGGATGACGAGGTCGACCTCACCGATGGAGAACGCCTCGGTGATGTCACAGCCTTCGCGGACGGCGCGCTGATGGGCGGCACGTAGCTCCTCGGCGGCGTCGTAGGCGAGCAGGATGTTGATGCGGAAGGCGTCGCCGGTCATGGCGGTTTCGGCGGCGCGCGCCGCCGCGGCCAGTTCAGGTGGCAACAGGGTGAGGTCGCCGTGGATGTGGACGCCGACGACGGCGGGATCGAAGTGTTTCGGCAGCAGCGCGGCGAAGAAGAACGCCGACGCGGCGTACACGCCGTCCAGCTCATGCCCGGGCCGCCCCAAGTTGGCCCGGCTGAGGTTGTAGACGGTGACGGTCTGCACGAGGTTGCGTTGCAGTACGAGCAGGATTTCGACAACCTTCTGCGCGCCGAGCCGGTACGCGTCGGCCAGCGTCGCGCCGTTCGCGTCGGCCCACCGCCGCAGACCGTCCGGTATCAACCCCACGTGCGCGGGTTTCATGGCGACAAACTCCCCCCAAACTGCTGATCACCCCGCAGCAAAGGTAACTGAACTTACAACCGTCCGCGACGGTTTCGAGAACCAGGCCCGCCGCAGGCCAACTCACGGTCAGGCATCAGCCCAAACGCGTGGCCGGCTAACCCGGACGCCATCCCGGTACCAGGCGCCTGAACGGGCTACCGCAGCAAACAACAACGGCGATGCCCGCGCTTTCCGTATTGCGAAATACTCGGCGGCAAAAGCATGTTTCCGGCACAGGAACCGAAGTGCCGCCGAGGTGAAGTTTGCCGAACCCGGGGGATCGTGCGGAATTCCGATCATCGCGGCCGCGTCGGTGCGCTCGCTGTGGCGCTGGCGATCGGAACGGCGTTGTTGTCGATTCCTGTTGTCGCAGTAGCAGATCCCGGTACGTGGCAGAGGCCGTCAGCTGACCGTACGACACCGGATGCGCCCGACGCGACGTCGAACGCCGCCACGGCCCACGACGTTGCGTAGAACACCGGGTGCGGTGACATCAGCGAAGAGCAGAACGCTGACGATGCATCCTGGGTGCGGTGGATGCGGAGGTCGACGATCAAGAGGCCGCGGAGACACCTGAAGACAGCGTCGTCGTACTGACCAGGACGACGACACCACAGCTAACGATGTCCAAGAACCTGTGACAACTACCGCACCGCAGTCAACAGAGGGGCCGAGCACCGAGATCGCGGACGCAGACCGAGATTTCTCCGACGACGAACTCGTCGGAGCCGGAACCGGATCTGGCTGCCGCCGAGACCACCGACACCGCGGCCGGTGGCGCCGAGGAAGCGCCGGCCGCCGGTCACGGCGGGCCGGCTGACTCTCGCCACGTCGGCCGCCTACGCCGGGTGGCACACAGAAAGCCGGCTCAGTCCTCGGTAGGACGCAACACGGCGAGCACGGTCAACAGCATGATTCTCAAATCCAGCCGCACCGACCAGTTCTCGATGTAGTAATTGTCGAACTCCGCGCGGTCGGCGATGGAGGTCTGGCCGCGCAGGCCGTGCACCTGCGCCCAGCCGGTGATGCCGGCCCTCACCCGGTGCCGTTCGCCGTAGCGCCGGATCTGCATCTCGAACAATTCGACGAATTCCGGGCGTTCGGGGCGAGGGCCTACCAGACTCATGTCGCCGCGCAGCACGTTGACCAACTGCGGCAGTTCGTCCAGCGATGTCTTGCGCATGATCTTGCCGATCCAGGTGCGCCGGTCCTCACCTTCCACTCCACCCGGCGCGGCGCCGTCCCTCAGCGTGAACGCGGCGGCGGTGGGATCGGCCGGGCGCATGCTGCGGAACTTCAGGCACTGAAACACCTTGCCGTCGCGGCCTACCCGATCCTGGCCGAAGAAGATCGGGCCCGGAGAGCTGAGTTTGACCAGCATCGCGAGAGTCAGGAACAGCGGCGAGATGAGCAGCAGCCCGAAGGCGGCGACCACCCGGTCTGAGGCGTGTTTGACCGCGAAGTGCCACCCCTTGGGGTCGGTGTGGCTCAGGATCATCAACGGGATACCGCCGAGGTGTTCGATGAAGGAGCCGACGCTGACGGCATCCATCACCCGCGGCACCACGCGCACCTGCAGACCGAGTCCCTGCGCCGCTTTCACCGCGCGGGTCAACTCCTCCTCGGGCAGCGCGCTCGGTGCCACGATCAGCTCTTCGGCGCGGGTGGCGCGCGCCGCGATGTCGACGCTGTCAGGTGGGCCGAAATACGGCACGTCGAGCAGTTCGGCATCCGTCGGACGCTGCCCGTCGAGCACGCCGACCGGGCGCAGACCGTAATCGGCCACCTGCCGCATGCGGGTGATGAGCTGGTGGGCGATCGGCCCGGAACCGATGATCAGCGCCGGAGCCGCCGTGTGGTACTTGCGGCGGTAGTACCGCTGAACCATCGCCCGCACCAGGCGCAGCAACGGCGCGAGAACGGCGGCGAACACCCATATCTTGACGAATAATTCGCTGGGGCGAACGTACGCACCCGCCGGCTCGTTGGCCGCCAACGGTGGCACCAACACGATCACGAGCGCCATCGCGGTCAACGTCGACACCGCGACCGACGTCTCGATCGGTTCGAAGTCGTCGAAAAAGCTCCTGTTGAGGTTCCGTCGATAGAGCGACCGTGACGCGAGCACGATGAGCAGCAGCGGAACGAACACCCACGAGTACAGCGCGATGTTGCGTGCGGTCACATCGCCGTCGACCGCCCACTGCCCCAGCAGCACCGCGCACGACGCAGCCAGGATGTCGAGCCCCACCGTGAGTACCGAGTACCACGGGTCTGTGCGCAGCCGCATCACCCATCCGGACAGCTCGGAGGGTTCGTGCCGTACGGCCTCTTCCGACACATCCGGCCGCGGAGCGGCAGCCCCGTCAGCGCGCTCACGACTCGCAGTCTTCACGCCTGGTTGCACGTGTTCAGTCCCCCGAAAAAGCGATCCGTTGAACCCCACTCTAAGTGTGCTGAGGAGTAGACGCAGTGAATTCGAACGCGTGGCATCCGACTTTGCCAATGTGGGAATCACAGCAATAGGATGAAACGTTGCTGTGACCCTGCGAATCAGCGGTGTCGGTCGGGTTCGGGAGCGAACGCCCGCTCGGCGACGATCTGCGCGAGGTCGGTCATGATCTGCACATGGCCAGTGCCCCACAGGCGTGGCCTGTTGTCGAACACGCACAGTGTGCCGATCGCGTGTCCGGCGCGGTCGGCCAGCGGAATCCCCAGGTAGGCGATCACGGCACCGGCTTGCACCACCGGATGGTGCTTGAACACAGGATCCGTCCTTGCATCCTCGAGGATCAGCGGCACGTTGTTTGCCACGGCGTACTGACACACCGAGTCTTCGAGCGGCGTCTGCCTTTCCTCGGCGGCCACGCCGCCCATCCCGACCGAGCTCTTGAAAAATTGCCGGTCCACGTCGATCAAAGACACCGCGGCGAACGGCGCGTCCAGCGCGTCGGCTGCAGCGCGAGTGATTCGGTCGTAGGTCGCCTCGGGCGGCGAGTCGAGCAGCCCGGTGTCATACAGCGCCCGCAGCCGCTCCGGGTCGTGCACGGCGGCCGAGACATCCGGCATCGCGTCCGACGCGAACACGCCTGCCTGGGAGAGGCGCACCAACAGATCCTTGGTCACCGGGTCCTCGGCGCGCGTCAGGTCGGCCACCATCTGCGCCCCCACGGCGCGGGCGACGTAGGCGTCGACGTCTTCCCCGGCTTCCCGCGCACACCGCTCGAGCATGCGATTGAGGGAATCGTCGAACCTGGACAGAAACGTGCTCACACACCGACGGTAACGGACTGTGACGCCCTGCACATATCGACGGGCCCGTTAATCCTCCTTTCTGGGGCGGGCCCGTAACCTTGGTTGCACCGCTGAGGATCAGGAGGAGCCTGTGGTCGAAGCCCGAACCCAGGGCAAACACGGCGTGGACGTGTTGTTCGACGCCCGGCATGTCCGCCAGAGCGGCATCGGCACCTACATCCGCACGCAGCTTCCGACACTCGAAGAAGCCGCAGACCGGCACGGAGTCTCGTTGGCGGTTCTGGCAGATCCGGACACCGCGCCCGATCTAGGGCCCCGCACCGAGCTGGTCCACGCGGAACCTGCGTCGGCGGCGATGTATTCGGCGGCGGAACAGAGGGTCTGGCGGCGGGCGTTCGCGGCGACGCGGCCTCGCGCGGTGTGGCTGCCCCACTATCCGTATCCGCTGGCGAGGATGCTGGCGGGCAACCGCCGGATGCTCACCTACGTGACCGTGCACGACATCATTCATCTGCTGCCCGAGGACATCAGCGGACAGAACCGCGCCCGCCGCGCGTACGCCCGCGCGATGCTGCGCGCCGATGCGCGCTCGTGCCGGCGCATCTTCACCCCGTCGGAAGCGACCGCCGTGACCCTGAGAGGGATCGAGAGGTCTGCTCGGACGCTCGTGACCCCTATTCCGGTGGACGACATCTGGTTTCAACCCGCCGACCCGGCCCTGTCGCCTGTGACGGGCCCGTATGTGCTGTATGTCGGAAACACCAAGCGGCACAAGAATCTCCCGCTTGTGCTGGAGGCGTTCTCCACACTGGCCGACGTCCTGCCGCACAAGCTGGTGATCGCGGGGGGTGGCGCGTCGCTGCGCACCGCCGACGACCGGGTCCGCCGGCTGGCCGAGGACATGGGTGAGCGCGTGGTCGTGATGGGGCAACTGGACTTCGTGGTGCTGCGGGCGCTGGTGGCCTCGGCCCAGCTGCTGGTGATGCCATCACTGTATGAAGGCGCCGGACTGCCGCCGCTGGAGGCGATGGCGTCCGGCACCGCCGTGGTGGCCTCGAACATTCCGGCCGTCCGCGAAACCTGCGGTGCCGGCGCCGAATTCTTCGACCCGCACGATGCCGGCGCGCTGGCCGCGCTGATCCACACCTACTGTTCTGACGACGCGGCCCGGGCTGATCTCGCCCAGCGCGGGTTGGCCTACGTCAAAGCACGCCAGCAGCAGATCCGCCCGGCCGCGGCAGCCGATGCCATCTGTGCCGACCTCACCGCCGGCCCGCCGTGAGGATTTCCCGACGCACATTTCTGATCAGCGCCGCAGCGGCCGGCGCTGCCGGCGTGGCGCTGCCCGACCACCGACAGCGGCACGCCGTCCTCGACGTGCGGGAGTTCGGCGCCAAGGGTGACGGCGTCACCGACGACTCCCGGGCCATCCAGGCTGCCGCCGCCGCCCTGCGGCCCCACAGCACGCTGCACTTCCCCCGCGGCACCTACCGATTCGCACAGCACCGGACTCGGCGCGACGCGGCGATCGTCGTCGCCGGCGTCTCTGACGTCGCGGTCGTGTTCGATCCCGGCGCCGAGCTTCTGATGGACAACCTGGACCCGACCGGGGCCGGTGCCGGTCACGCCGTGTTGGTGCACGGACCGGCTTCACGGATCCTGTTGCACCACGTCAGGATTCGGTGGGCGCACGACGCGCGGCGGTCGCTCGGCGACGGTATCCGCGTGGTGGGCGGCCCCGTGGTCGAAGGATCGAGCTTCGCCACGGCGCCGCGCGGGTGGCCGGGTCCCGTCAACGGGGTCACCCTGACCGACTGCGTGGTGCAGGGCAGCCCGCAAGCCGGGGTCATCATGATGGGAGCTGCTGCCATCGCCGTCACCGGGCTGCGGGTCACCGGCACCAGGGCCGACGGCCTGCATTTCAACGCGTGCCGACAGGCCAGGATCGAGGACTACCGCGCCGCGGACACCGGCGATGACGGGCTGGCGCTCGTCACGTACTACGCCGACGAACCGCTGTTCGACACCGACTCGTCGACGTTCGCGTTCCCGGCCCTGACGGATTGGTCCAATACCGATTTCACGATCGACGGCGCCCATGTCACCGGCGGCAGGGCCAACGGCGTCCGGATCGCCGGCGTCCACCGCGCCACGCTCACCGGGCTGGCTGTCCACGGGGCGCGCGCCGGCGCGGCCGTGATGGTCGACTCCGCCGAACCGGGCGCCGACGCCGGCTGGGATTACGTCGCCAGCCGTGGGGTGCGCCTGGCCTATATCACGGCGACCGACTGCAACATGGGGCTTCACCTGCTGGCCCGGCCGGGGCCTTCCGGTGATCCCCGCTTCACCGAGTTCGATGTGACCGTCGACGACGTGCGAATCGAGCGGTGTGAGAACTGGTCAGTGCGGGCCGAGTCACTGACCGACCGGAGGGTCAGCGGGCTGCGCCTGCGCAACTGTCGCATTTCTTCGGCGTCCACGACCGGCGGCAACGGCGGGGTCGGCATCGGCAACGCCCGCGACATTTCCCTGGCCGACGTCTCGATCCAGCACACCGAACCGGTGACGGCGTTCGACACCGTGAATGCCGGCGGCTTGACTGTCGACCGTCTCAGCGTGAAGCAGCCTTAGCGGCAGGCGGTCCCAGCCTCGACGCCACCACTGCGCCCGCAGCGGTGAGTAACAGCAGGAAGATCACGATGCCGTAGATCAGGATCTGCACGCGCCATACTTCCAGGAAGCAGTATCCGACCACCCCCGCG
The DNA here is from genome assembly GCF_025263565.1 of Mycobacterium sp. SMC-8. Classification (NCBI taxonomy): domain Bacteria; kingdom Bacillati; phylum Actinomycetota; class Actinomycetes; order Mycobacteriales; family Mycobacteriaceae; genus Mycobacterium; species Mycobacterium sp. SMC-8. Next base: position 3,132,289 of record NZ_CP079865.1, on the reverse strand, counting down.
GACGCGGCGATCACGGGACTCAGGCTGAAGATCCGGGCGAACGCGTAGCCGGCGACGCCGTAGGCCAGGATCGTGTACAGCCAGCCCCAGGCGCCGTACTCGGCGTAGGTGTCGGCGAACACCGAATTGGTGAAGAAGTTCCCGGCGAAGGTCACCGAATAGCCGTACACCGACGCCTGTTTCCAGCTGTCGTCCTTGGCGATCTTGTTGAACTGCAGAAACGTGGGTTGCACGGCCGCCAGAGATTCCGCCGCGCCGCCAGGGTTCTCCCAGGCGCCCCGGCCCACCGCGTCGGCCATACCCAGTGAAACCTGCGCCGGTACAGCCAGATACGCCCCGGATTGGTACACGTTCATCTCGATCGGGTTCGAGATCCCGGCCTCGCGGTAGTAGTTGGCGTTGCGGACGTAGTTGAGTACCGTGAGCAGACCGAACCCGGTGGCCGCGATCAGTGCGACCGCGATCAGTGCCCGCACCGGTGATCCGGTGCCCGGTTCGCGGTGTACCCGTCCGCGCACCCACGCCGCCAGGTACACCGCACACGCCATCAACAGCGACAGCCGGGATGCGATCATCGCGTTGGCGAACAGCAGCAGCACCCCGGCCACCATGTAGGGCCAGCCGATCACCTTCTTGCGCCACAGGTACACCGCAAGCGGCGCGGCGAGAATCGTGGCGTAGCGCAGGGTTTGGGGACCCGCGAAACCGGACAGGGCATTGCTGAAGTCGTTGGCGGTCTGCTCGCTGAGCGACGCGATGATCGCCGGAACACCGCCGACCTTCCAGAACGAATACAGCACCCCGACCGCGCCGGCGGCCAGGATCAAGAAGAAGTAGCGTCGTTCGAAGCCCGCAGTGTTGGTGCGGTCGGCTCCGGTCAGCGGTCGGGACCGGTGGGTGCCCCACCAGTAGCCGACCATCGACACCATCACGATCGCGAAGTACCACAGCACCAGCAGCGCGATGCCGCGCCCGCTCACCGCGGCGGGGGCCGAGAATCCGGTCAGCGCCTCGGACGCGGTCTGGGCCGTCCCGAGTTTCTGCCGTGCGACCAGTCCGAACCATGCCAAGAACGACATGGCGACCGGGGCCAACAGCAAGGTCGCGGGGGTGAACCATGCCGGGGCGCGGGAGGACGTGTTGCCGTGTCGCACAAGGAAGGTGTCGGCGGGCGCGGTGAGGGTCATCAGCGGGACCGTTCCCCTTGCCGGCGCAGTCCGAAGGAGTCGGCATAGTCGGGTGCGCCCTTGACCGCGGCGAAGTGGTAGACGACGGCGGTGATCATCTCGGCCACGACGAACGCGGCGAAGATCGCCTCGGTGGATCGCCACAGCAGCAGGAAGCCGACGCTGATCACCAGGTAGACGACGGTGCTGGCGCCACGAATCCAGAACACCAGCACCGTTTTCCCGGCTTTGCGCAGCGCGGCGAACGGGACCGTGGAGACGAGCATGACGGCCTTCCACAGCGCGGCCAACAGCAGGGCCGCTACCCCAACGGCGTCCCATGCCGGGCCGAACACCAGGCTGCCGAAGCCGCCGAATGCCGCGGCCAGCACCGCAACCATACCGACGACGAAAACGACGACGAAGGGGCGGAGTTCGCCGCGATGCCCGTGGGCGAGTAACCGGTATCTGCCATAGGCCAGGATCGGTTCGACCGCGCCGGCGACGGTGGAGATGACGCGGAAGGTCACCGACGCGGCAGGCCCGACCATCACGAGTAGCAGTGAGGTGATGGCCGGTTGGACGGCGCCGACAACCGCGGTCTCCGCGGTCACCCACCCGGACCTGCGGACGTCGGGCGGAAAGCCCATGTTCGGCATGCTTTTTCGCGGTTGATACCGCACCAGGACGGCGAGGAACGCGCCGACGGCGAGCACCTGCACCGCGTGCGGGTTGTGCTCGGTGGCCATCCACAGCGCGATCACGCTGGCCACGACCAGCAGCGTCGCGCCGAAACCCTCGCGCTTCCACTCGCCTGTCACCACGCCGATCGACCGCGACATCAACAGACCGGTCATCACCCCGATGGAACTGCCCATCAGTACCGCCGACGAGGCAACCGCGGGGCCGATCACCAGAGGCGCTGCGGCGCACAGCGCGAGCACCACCACCCACCCTGGCAGGCCGGGGTCGCCTTCGGCGTCGGGGGTGGCGAGCCGGCCCTCGACGACGAACGCGTTGACCAGTTGCGCGACGTAGACCCCGACGGCCAGCGACAGCGCGAGGAAACCCTGGGTTTCGATGGGCGCGATCCGGGCGTAGATGGCGATGAAGATCGCTGGGAAGACGTTCAGCGCAAGACCGGCGGCCACCTGGACGGCGGTCTGCAGATGCTTGCTGTCAGCCATCGCGGCGGGCCGCCAGCGTCTCTGCCACCACCTCGGACATGTTGCGGCGGAACGTCTCCGGTGAGAACGTCTCGGCGTGCCGTCTGATCCGGACCGGGTCGTAGCCGCTGGTGTCGAATGTCGCGAAGGTCTCGGCGAAGCGCTCGACCACCTCGGCGTCGTCGGCACCGGTGACGAACGTTCCGGTGACGCCGTCAACGACGCTGTCGAGCGCGCCGCCGACGCCGAGCGCGATCACCGGTGTGCCGCAGGCCATCGCCTCGACCGGGGTGATGCCGAAGTCCTCCTCTCCCGGCATGACCATCGCCCTGGCACCGCGGTAGAGGTCGCGGAACTTCTCGCCGGAGACCCGGCCCAGGAAAACGACGTCTCCGCCTTCGGCGAGCTTCTGGCATTTGGCCGCGTCGCGGCCGGCGCCGGCGACCACCAGCTTCACCCCGGCCCGCACGGCGGCCCTGATCGCGACGTCGGGGCGCTTGTAGGACACCAGCCGGCCGGGCAGCAGAAAGTAGTCACCGCGGGTCTGGCCGGGATCGGGCCGGTAGAAGTCGACGTCGACGGGCGGATGGACCACCTGCGACTCGCGGTTCCAGTGGTCTTTGATCCGTTGAGCCACCGCGGTGCTGTTGGCCACGATGGTGGTCATCTTCGGCGCGGCGGCCAGTTCGGTCCTGATCGCCAGCCCCGACAGCGCGTCCAGGGCAAGGCGGCCGGGCAGTGACGACGCCTCCTCGGCGCGCATCGCCTTGTCCCACGCCCAGCGCGCCGGCGAGTGGACGTACACGATCGTCGGCCTGGGCACGGCAGCATGCACCGCCGCGGCGGCGGCGAAGTGGTGGCTGATGATCACCGCGTCCGCCGAGCCGAAGTCCCGGCGCCGCAACCACGCCGGCACCAGCGGCAGCAGCGGCGCATAGCTGCGGTAGCGCGCCGCCCGGTAAGCCGAAGACAACGCGCCGGTCTGCACCTGGGCCGAGAATGACGCGTCGACGCGCCGGTCGACGATCGGGATGGTGACCGGCGCGTCGGGCCACTGCCGGGACAGTTCGGCGACGACGTTTTCCGAGCCGGCGATCTCGGTCAGCCGCTCATGGACGAGCGCGACTCTCACTGCGCGCTCCCCCCGCGTCGGCGCCTCAGCCAGCGGGCCGACGGTCGCCGCACGGTGAACGCAGCGAACGTGGGTGCGGTGGCAGCAGCGATCGCCGAGCGCAGCATCAGCACCTGCGCTGTGGTGTCGCCTTCGATCTGAGCAACGGCGACGACGGTGGTGGCGCCGGCGATGACGGCAGGGGTCAGCGACGGGTCGCCGACCGCGCCGCCGTGCACGATGCGGGTGGTGACCGGCTCCGTCGAGGACGGCGCGGCGTGCAGTCCTGAGATGCTCGCCGCGGCCGGCGTGCTCTCGGCGGCCGCGAACTCCAACAGCGTCGCCACCACCGATGACCCTGACGTCGGCGATGCGCCGAGCACGAGGATGACCTCATTTGATCCAGAGGCCAGGCACTGGGAGTACAGCGCGCGGGCAAGGCGGATCTGGTCGTCGGTCCAGGCCTCGCGTGGTGGCAGGTCGAGATCGATGGCCGGCAGCAGCACCCCGTCGACGCTTCCGGTCAGCGTTTTCACCACCGAGCCGCGCCCCGCACGGCGTCGTCGGGCGAGCAGTAGCGCGATCGCACATGAACCACCGACCAGCGCACCCAGGATGGCGCCGATCAGCCACTGCGCGGAACTGGGATGGTTCGGTGTCGGTGGCTGCACCACCAGCAACTCGCTCGCCGCGGCGGCCTGCAGTTCGACGCTCTCGCGCACGCGCTGGATCTCGAGCGCCCGTGTCGGGTCGGTGTCATTGCGCTGCCACTCCGACAACGTGGGCAAGATGGAGCGCAGCTGCGCGTCGACGCGCTGGTCGAGCTCTTGGCCGTACAGGTCGATGGCCGCCTGCACGGTCCTGATGGCGTCGTCGCGGGAGCTGCTGCTGTAGCTGACCGTGACCATGGCCGACTCACTGGCCTGCGCGACCATGAGTTCGGCGGGCTCGTCCATCGCCATCTTCCTGGCAACAGCCTGACTGAAGCCCTCCCCGGTCATGTAGGCGATCTCGCCGGAGACGAAAGTCGCTGTGTTGTCCTGGTTGTCGGGGGTGACCTGGCTGGCCCCGCCGGCGATCGCGGTCAGGTCGGCCGGGTTCTGCAGCCGCAGAAACGCCGTGGCGGTGGTGTCAGAGGTCAGGGCACCGAAGGCGAGCCCGCCGATGAGCGCCCCAGCGCACAGTCCGACGAGCGCACCCAGGGTCAGCTTGGTCATCACGACCCGGGTTTCCACTGCGGAGATCAGCGCGGTCGCGGACGCCGGCACTTTCGACACGTTGTCAGACAACTCTGTGGCGCTCCGTCCCTGAACCTGTTGCGGTCATCCATGGTAGATAGCCGTGGGCGATTTGCCGGCCGGACGCCTCGATTCGCGGGTCGGCGCGGCTAAGATCGTTGCGGATCAATATGTAGGGCTGTTCACACACTTGTCGCCGCACTGCGATTTCAGCAAAGGAATGATTGCCCGCCCCGGTAGAAGTTGGGTTTGATTGTATGGCACGCGGGTTTGCGGTTGACTGGTTTGCGCGGGGCGCGTTCTGCACCGCAGTACCCGGTTTTGCCGGTATCGTCCGACGCCGGGAATGAGATTCTCGAAGCCCAACCACCGGAAACTGGAGCGGCAGTGTCTCTTGCGGTCGATCGTGCCATCACTACCGTCGGGGACGAGGCCACGATGCAACCCGGATCAGGATCACCGAAGAGCCACAACATCATTGGTCGCGCGCTGGGCGCCCTGCTGTCGGCCCTGCTGGTGATGGCGTTCGCCGCCCCCGGCGTCGCCGGCGCCGAACCGCTCAACGCCGACCCGACCGGCAACGGCGAGGTGCTGCTGCCATGGACGGCGCTGGGGCTTCCCCCCGACGTCACACTGGTCGGCGCCAACGTCAACCAGGATTTCACGCTCCCGGTGCAGTCGGGTTTCACGCCGCGACGGCTGCGCGGGCTGATCCACGCGCCGGTGGATTTCGGTGCGGGATTCGTCGAGATCACCGATCGCAGAGGCACCGTTCTGGGGACAGTGGACCTTCCCGCGGTGACGCCGGCCCAGGCCGTGGTGCCGTTCGACGTCGACATCTCGGCGGCGCAGATCAGCGATTCGACGCTGGGGCTGTCGTTCACCGCACGGGAGGCCGCGCTTCCCCCCGAGCAACGGTGCGGGCTCGGCGAGCGGGTTGTCCTCAGCGATCTCAGCGCCCTGTTCGCCGGGGCCGAACCAGCGCCCACCACGATCGCGACATTCTTTCCGCCGGTGCTGCAGCGGCTCACCATCTACGCACCGATCGATGCCGACGACGCCGAACAGCAGGCGGTGCTGGCGCTGACCTCCGCTGTCGCCCGCATGTACCGGCCGCAGACACCGGCGCTCACAGTCGTCAGCCAGCCCCGTGGCGCGACGCCCCCGGCGTCACCTCAGTTCACCCGCTCTGTGGTGGTCGAGAACGGCGACGCCGGACTCGAAGTGGTCAACCCCGACAGGACCGACGTGTTCCTCATGGTGACCGGCCGCGGCGAGGAACTCACCAACCAGGCCGCGCTGGTCGCCGACCGCTTGCAGTCGCTGGCGCAGGCCCCGTCCGCGCGCGTGGACCAGGTCGGCGCAGCCGAGAGCGCCGACCCGGACGAGATGACGTTCCGTCAGTTGGGCATCAGCGGCGAACGGGAGGTGCTGAGGACCGCCGATCTGACCGTCGGAGTGGACCGTTCGGCATTGGGAGACGGTCGCGTCGAAAGCCTGCAGGTCCATCTGCTGGCCACCCACACCCCGGTCGCGGACATGGACTCGGCCAGCGCGATGGTCAGCGTGAACGGCCAAGCGGTACACAGCGTTGCGCTGGACCGCACCGGTCGGCTGGACACCGTCTTCGACGTTCCCGGCGAACTGCTCAGACAGCGCATCAATTTCGAGTTCGGTCTGACGTTCAGCCCGCGTCAGCTGTGCAGCCCGACCATCGCTCCGATGAGGTTCCAGCTCGACCCGGCGTCGACGCTGACGATGCGTCGCGGTGGCCCCGCCCCAGGTGGCTTCGGTGCGGTGCCGTCGGAGTTCAGCCCCGAGTTTCTGGTCGCCCTCGACGGCGGCAGCCCGAATCAGCTGAACTACGCGGCCCGGGTGGTGGCCGACATCGCCCAGCGGACCGGAACGGCGTTGACGCCGCGCGTCGTTGACGTGAAGGCCGCGGCCGACGCCGGTACCGGGGCGCTGATCGTGGCGAATTCGGCGGCGGTCCAGGCGACGTCGCTACGCCCGCCGATCGGCGGCGAGGGCTCGACTGTGCAGGTGGATGTGAGCAGGGAGCTGCGCGCCGACATCGCCAACGGGTTGGCGTCGATCCAGGTGTTCGCCGACACGCCCCGGGACAGGACGGTCGTGCTGGTCACGACGACGGGTGCGTGGTCGCTGGTAGAGCCGCTGTTCGGCTACATCGACCGGCAGCCCGACGGCTGGTCGAGCCTGGATGGGGACGTGATCGCCGCCGGGGCCGCGGGTGAGGTTACGAACCTGGCCGGAACCACTGATGTGGCACCATCTGTCGCTGAGAAGCAGACCACCGTCAGCGTCGCGTGGGCTGCCATCGGCGCCGGAATCGTGGTCGTCGCCCTCGGATTGAGCGCCGCCCTGTGGTGGCGGCGTCGCAGCACAGCCGCGCCGGCCGACCCGCAACCCTAGCGGTCAGCGCCACCGTAGGGCGGCCGGCCAACATCCGCTCGGTGGCAACCAGGCGACGTCGCCGAGGATCTGCCGGTGGCCGACACCCCAGACCTTCGATTTGGGTCGTAGACCCCCAGCGCGCCAACGGTACCGCCGTCAGGGTCGCTGACATACCGGATGGGCGGCGACGGAGCTGTCGATGCGCGTTGACCCGCCGTCCCACGCGCGGCTGTTCAATCAGTCGTCGAAGTGTGCGAGCGTAACGGTCGCCCTTCAGCGGTGATCAGAATTCGCCGGTAATACACCAATGCTGCACAAAGGCGAGGTAGTTCACGGTGCCGGCGACGGGTGTGCGTGTGCCACTGGGCAATCCGATCGTCAGTAGGCGCCCGAGTGGCTGAGCATCGCCCTGACCGTCTTGAGGGCGATCAGCAGGTCGGAAATCATCGACCAGTTCTCAACGTAGAACAGGTCGAGGCGCACCGAATCCTCCCAGGACAGGTCGGAGCGTCCGCTGACCTGCCACAGGCCGGTGATGCCGGGGCGGACCAGGAGGCGCTTCATGGCGTGCTCGTCGTAGGTCTTCACCTCACGCGCCAGCGGCGGGCGCGGGCCGACGACGCTCATGTCCCGTTTGAGGACGTTGATGAACTGCGGCAGCTCGTCGATGCTGTACTTGCGCAGCAGGCGCCCGACCGGCGTGACGCGGGGATCCTGGCGGATCTTGAACAGCACCCCGCCCTCGCTCTCGTTGAGCGCGGCGAGTTTGTCGACCATCTGGTCGGCGCCGTCGACCATGGTGCGGAACTTGATCATCTGGAACGGCTTGCCGTCCAGACCGATTCGCTCCTGGCGGTAGAAGACCGGGCCCCGGCTGGTCAGCTTCACCGCGGCGGCGACGACCAGCAGGATGGGCAGCCCGAGCAGCAGCACGGTGCCGGAGAACACGATGTCGAAGAAGCGCTTCTGAAAACGCTTGGCGCCGTTATACTGCGGCTTCTCGACGTGGATCAGCGGCAGGCCAGCGACGGGCCGCATCTGCAGCCGCGGGCCGGCGATGTCGACGACCCCGGGCGAGACGAGCAGGTCGATGTCGAGCTTCTCCAGCTCCCACGACAGATCGCGGATGCCGCGGCCGTCGAGACGCTCGGTCGCGGTGACGGCCACGGCGTGGCTGCCGGTGATGCGGACGGCATCGACGACGTCGGATTCGTCACCGAAGGTGGGCACCGCTCCGACACCGGGCACGTCGACCTTGGGACGGTGCATGGGGCCGGGGATGCAGGCACCGACCACCTGGTACTCCGAGCCCGGCTCGCGGGCAAGGGACTTGGTGAGGTCGCGGACGGCGGACGGGCTCCCGACCACCAGCACACGGGTGATGCAGCTGCCGTTCTTCAGGCGGGCGCGGATGACGACGCGGCGAGCGATCCAGCGGCCCAGCGCCAGAAACAGCAGGCCGGCGGGCAGCGCGATGACCAGGTAACCACGCGCGATTTCCAGCTTGAACAGCATGGACACGATCGCGACGCCGCCGAACACGGACAGCGTCGCCAGCCAAACGCGGCGGTACTCCTCAGCGCCGGACCCGATAACCCGGGGCGAGCGGGAGCGATTGATCGACAAAGCGGCGATCCACAGGACGGCGATCCCGATGGAAACGACCGTGTAGTCGACGCCCCGGTACGCGGCTACGGATTCTGCTGATGCACCGAAGCGCAACCACTGAGCGAGGCCCACGGCCAGTGCTACGCCGAGCGTGTCCATCGCCATTAGGCATAGCGAATAGGTGTGTTGCCACGTCGGAATCTTGTTTGGAATCGGAACGATGTTTGCTGGAGCAACCAGCTGATCGTTTACCGCCGTCATTCATCCCCCCACATCATGTCCCCCTTGCGCTGGAACTTTATCCCACGCTCGACGCGCATCTCAAGCCATCGGCATGTTCGCTCAGCAATTTACACTGGCGTCACGCTTAGCGAGGCGCAGTTACCTTAGCGTTCGCGCACGCTTGGCCTCTGTGCTTCTGGTGCGCCGAATCAATCCACGATGCTGCGTCGCGCAGCCCAGCGCGGTGCCGCGGAGCAGTAGATGATCAGTGCAGGTGTGTCTCAAAGCAATGCGCCGCCCACGACGTCGTCTGCCTCACCTAAGGGCGGCACAGCCTGACTACTGGGAGAAGAAGCTCGGCTATATGCGTTCCCACCATCCGAAAAACTTCTGATCGTTGGCCGATAGGATCCTCAACATCGAGTGCCTGGTCGGCCTCCAGTTGAGGTCGCAAAGAAGCCAACTCTGCGATGGTGGAAGCATCATGCCGGTCAACAAGCCGCGACGCCTCAGCCAATGTGAATGTTCTGTTGAGCTTACTCGGGACTAATTCGAGAACGATGTCCCGATGCGCGCGGGTCATCGTCAGGATGAGGTCGACGGGCCGGGCGATCTTGGCGGTCAACTGCCGAGCCGCGAAACCTGCGGTATCCGCTCCGAATTCCTCAAGAACTGCAGCGGCTTGTTCATGAACTCGGTGTCCGATAACAGCGTGCGTTCCTGCGCTTGACGCAGTCAGACCCCTTATCCCATTCTCGGCGGCATACCTAATTGCGAGCCGTTCCGCAGTCGGTGAACGGCAGATGTTCCCAGTACAAACAAACAGAATATGCAGTGGAGTCCCGAATCTTCTCGACTATGCGTTTCTCGGCCAGCTCAACACTAGCGAAGAGACCGGCAACATAACGAGGTACCGGTGGAGGGGGACTGCCCCGAGTTCAGTCGACTCGCGGGGTGTGAATTTCAGGCCGCGGTTGCGACTGGTGTGTGGAGCAGTTCGAACTCTATCGGGGTGAGCCTGCCGAGTGCGCGTTGCCGGCGACGTCGGTGGTAGGTCCGCTCGATCCAGATCACAATCGCCAGGCGCAGTTCGGCGCGGGTTGACCATCGCTTTCGGTCGAACACGTTGCGTTGCAGCAGGGCGAAGAACGACTCCATGGCGGTATGGTCACCGCATGCGCCGACACGGCCCATTGATCCGTGTAATCCGTTGTGCGACAGAGCGTGGACGAACTTCGGTGACCGGAAATTGAGTGGGTTCAATCGGTCGAAGCAACACCCTGACATTTGACCTGAGTTGGGTCACTTTGGTCAGTTTTGTAGGGTGGCGGTGTCTTGAGCTGCGGTGATGTCTCCGCTTAGTGCCCCTGCTAGGCACTAATTTGGGTCAGTAGGCTGCCTGGATGGTGTGGATTCGGCGGGTGCGCACGGCCTCGGGCGCGACCGCGGTCCAGATCGCCGAATCCGTCGATGGCCGCCGCCGGATCGTGCGCCATGTGGGCTCTGCGCGTGATGACGCCGAGCTGGGTCTGCTGCTCGAGGAGGCCCGCCGGCTGTTGGCCGATGACACCCAAGGCGAGTTGGATCTGGGGATCACGCCGAAAGCCGTTCGGGCCCATATGGTTCCACCGCCAGCTGGCATGCTGTTCACCGAGGATGCTGGAGAATCCGCAGTACGGGAGTTGGTGGTGCGGCCGCGGGTGCTCAAGAGCTGCAGCGGGCTGCTGTATGACGCCCTGGCGCAGGTGTATGCCAGCCTGGGGTTCGACGACGCGGTCGGCGATGAGGTCTTCCGTGACCTGGTCATCGCCCGGGTGGTCGAGCCGACCAGCCTGCTCGACGCCGATCGGGTCCTCGCCGAGCTGGGACGTACCTCAGCGTCACTGTCGACCCGCAAGCGCACCCTGCGCCGTGCCCGCGGTGGTGGTTACCGCGACCAGATCGCCGCAGCGTGTTTCGCCCACGCCCGCACCGCCGGTGATGTCAGCCTGGTGCTTTACGACGTCACGACCCTGTATTTCGAGGCCGACAAGGAAGACGACCTACGCCGCGTGGGGTACTCCAAGGAACGCCGAGTGGACCCGCAGATCGTGGTCGGGCTGCTGGTCGATCGGTGCGGATTCCCTTGGAAATCGGCTGTTTCGAAGGAAACAAGGCCGAAACTCTGACGATCGTGCCGATCGTGAAGGCATTCCAAGCCCGCCACGAGATCACCGACATTGTCGTCGTCGCTGATGCGGGCATGCTGGCCAGCGGCAATCTGCGCGAACTTGATGAGGCAGGGTTGCGGTTCATCGTCGGATCGAGGGTTACCAAAGCGCCCAACGATCTGGCCTCGCACTTCCATTGGCACGGCGACTTCTTCACCGATGGCCAGATCATCGACACCATCACCCCACGCGATCGACGCGGCACCGCGACCAAGACCAGCGACCCCAAGCGCAAAGCCGAGCCCGTCTGGGATCCGGCGACCCACACCAAGTCCTGGCGGGCGGTGTGGGCGTACTCGACCAAACGCGCGGTGCGCGACACCAAGACGCTCAACCTGCAGGAGAACAAGGCCCGCGCGGTCGTCGCCGGCGAGAAAGCCGCGCGGGTACCGCGGTTCATCAAGAACTGCAACGGTTCCCAAGAATTTGACGAGGCGTCGTTGCAGCGCGCCCGCCGCTTGGTCGGGCTCAAGGGCTACGTCACCAACATCGACGCCGCACTGATGCCCGCGACCGAAGTGGTCGCCAGCTACCACGACCTCTGGCACGTCGAGGCGTCCTTCCGGATGTCCAAATCCGACCTCGCTGCCCGGCCCATGTTCGCCCGCACCCGCGACGCCATCGAAGCCCACCTGACCATCGTGTTCACCGCCCTGGCCGTCAGCCGCGAAGTCCAGACCCGCACCGGCCTGTCACTGCGCCGATTCCTACGCACCCTCAAACCCCTGCGATCAGCCACCATCGACCTCAACGGCGTCATCGCCACCTACCCGCCAGCCCTAAACACCGAGGTCAACGCAATCCTCAACGCACTGAACGCCGAGAATTCAAGGCACTAAGCCAAATGACCCTGAGGGGGACCCGTTTGGTGGTCCAGTCGCTATGCGACTTTCGGTTGATGGGTCGCGGCCCACTGTAGGGCAAACTCGGTTGGGGTGCGGTCACCGTGGGCGGAGTGGGGCCGATTGGAGTTGTAATCGGCTCGCCAGTCCTCGATGATCACGCGGGCTTCCAGCAGCGAATCGAAGCGCCACAGGTTGAGCAGTTCGTCACGCAGTCGGCCGTTGAATGATTCGATCCACGCGTTCTGCCACGGCGAGCCGGGATCGATGAAAAGTGAACCGGCACTGTTGAATCGGCACCAATCAGACACGGCATGCGCGACGAACTCAGGCCCGTTGTCGAACCGCACGTAATGTGGTGCCCCGTGCGTGAGCGCCAGACGGTCCAGGACATCGACGACCCCGTCAGCGTTGATGGACCGATCCACCTCGATGGCGAGGGCTTCGCGGGTGAACTCGTCGATGACGTTGAGCATCTTAAGGGTGCGCCCATCGGAGGTGGTGTCGAACTGAAAGTCCATCGCCCAGATCACATTCGGACGGATCGGGGACATCGCACCCACGGCGACGCCGATCCCGGTCAGCCGCTTCTTGCGGCGCCGCTGCGGCACCCGCAGACCCTCCTCACGCCACAGCCGGCGGATACGCTTGTTGTTGGCCTTCCAGCCGGCTCGCCGCGCCATCTTCGCGGCCCGGCGCCACCCCCAGCGCGGACGGTCAACCGAGAACCGGCGCAGCCACGCCCGCAGCTCAGCCTCCTCGGTGGTCACCGGCGCCGGTGCCAGTCGCATCGTGGAGCGGTGCAAGCCGACGACCGAGCAGGCGCGGCGCTCCGACACCCCGAACCGCTCACGCAGCGCTATGACGGCGCTGCGCTTGCGGTTCGGGGTCAGAAGTTTCCCGACGAGATCTCCTTGAGCATGTCGATATCGAGGGCCTGGTTGGCGACCAGCTTCTTGAGCCGGGCGTTCTCGGCTTCGAGCTCCTTGAGTCGTTTGGCCTCGTTGGCCTTCATGCCGCCGTACTGGGCCACCCAGCGATGCCAGGTCGACTCGGTGATCTCCAGGTGCCGGCACACCTCGGCCAGCTCCTGGCCGGTCCCCAGGAGCTTGTTGCCCTCGGCGAGCTTGCGGATGATCTGATCCGGGGTGTGCCGCCGGCGCTTGTTCGTTGCCATGTCGTCGTTGATTCTTCCTGCCCGAACACTCGGGCAACAGAGTCCCACAACGACTGGACCACTACAGGGGGCTCACCTCAACCCAACTCGGGTCATAGGTCAGGAGTCAACCAAACTGGGGGCAGTCCCGAGCGTGCCGGCAGTTGCGCATATCGCGCCAGCGTTCCGCTCGTGCATAGAATCACTAGTTCCCGTGTTGGGGTGGTTGATGCCGGCGCTAGCTGGGCCTCGACAACATTGTGATACCTAAACGCCGTCTGTAGCGGCGGCCGCTAGCCAGTGCTGAACAAGAAGTTTCGGAGACTCGCTGAGCAACGCAAGCGGAGAGACCATCCCCAACACACGGTGGTCAAATTCCGGGAGAACCTCCGTCACGGTGCCACGGAGTACCGACATGCGTCCACGATAACCCTCGAGGACGGTACGCATCACAGGCGGCGGAAGAGTCGGGTGAAATTCGACATGCAGAAGCACGAGGCCTACGGTTCGCTGATCGATGACCTCCGGAACGATGATCACAGTTCTTGAGTCACTCTGCCCAACAGCCGCAAGAACCTCCTGCTGTTCTGCGACGAGCATCTTCGTACCGCGTAGCTGATGATCCCGATCTGTGCGAGACGGGACATGGATCGCAACGCCAGCGCGGCGAACAACAGCAATGTGCGAATCACATACCGCGTAGTGCGTCGCACCTATCACAGCAGCGACAGCCGGATCCAGCGCTGCAACAGTTCTCAGCGTGTTGTACTGCAGAGTCCGTGACGATGCACCGTTCGCGAGGAGTGCCTTCACCAAGGGCACATCCAGGATTGCCTCATCGCTTCTACTGGTGCCTACAGTAACCGTCTTGGCTTGATGACGAATGGTGTCGATAGTCCGCGAAACCTGGTCGATGCCGGCGGTCAACGCTGCGGCAAGCTCATTAACGATCGCATCAGGACCGGCGAACTGCGACATCAGCGTTGACTCAGACCTCGACGCTATCGCACGCAACCCGACTGCGATCCGCGCACTAACACTTGCGGTCATCGAGCTGTCGTAAGCTCCAGCTCGGAGCCGGCTGTCGAATTCAGTTGCAATTGGCCGTAACTCAGATCCGAGTGTGCCCAGAATGGCGAGTGGATCACCGTCGGCCGCGCCTATAGCTCGTTCGATCGCAATTCGTGCCAGTTTTAGCGGAAAACACTGATCATCGATCGCTAAGGCTGCGTAATAACCGAAAAGGTGACCGGCCATGGCGGATAGGATAAAAGCCAGTTGGGAATGCGTTTTCGGGACTCGGATAATGCCCGCTGCCCCATCATATTCACCATCAGTTTGATCAGTTATCACGATTGGGACACTGTTGTGCGAAGCGAATATCCGAACTTCTTTCAACAGGTCATCTGCCGCAGCTCCCCGCAAGCCAGCCGCGCACACCAGGATGAGCGGCTCGGCGGATAGATCTATGTGCTTCTTGTCTGAGAATTCGTCGCAGGATATAGATCTGTAAGTGAGTTCTGAGAGCTTTATTCGCAGCTCTTCTGCCGCAATTCTATTCAAGGCCGATCCCACAACCGCCCAGTACGGCCGTTTTGGCGCGTAATTTCGGGCGAGTTCGGCGATCTGATGCTCAGAGCTCAAGAATTCCCTCATCGCCTCGGGAAGCTCAGTCAGCTGAGATAGCAAATCTGACTCCGATTTGTCGTCATGATCACCTGCGCACCGCGCCAATGCATACGCAAGTAATATCCCCGCCGCGATCTGACTGTAAAACGCTTTCGTGGAGGCAACTGATACTTCGACGTCGCGGCCGTCAGCGGTGTACATGACGCCATCAGCCATCTTCGCCAAGTCGCTACCTCGGCGATTGACGATCGCAATGACCGTTCCGCCACGCCCTCTGATGAGGTCGACCGCCCTATTCGTGTCCGTTGTCGTCCCGGACTGACTCACAGCCACCACGAGGGTGCCGATCATCGACCTTTCCAGATGGAACCCAGAAAATTCAGTCGCGGTAGAAGCGATAACTTCTACAGAGCCTTGGGCGAAAGCCGCCTTGATAGCCGCGGCAACCGCCCGCCCGGCGACCGCTGCCGTACCCTGGCCTATAACGACAATCCGCCGGAAGAACCCTGCCTTTAAGCGAGAACGCAGCTCCGACGACAAAACATCGTCGGATAGGTGAGCTTGCAGTACGCCATCTACCGCGTTGATACGTCCACGCAACGTTTTCTGTAAGGAAAGCGGCGCCTCAAAGAGTTCCTTCTTCAAGAAGTGCGGATACCCTTGTCGGTCAATGTCGCGCGTAGTGATAGACGTGCACGAGACGTCCCTTGAAGTGAAT
Organism: Mycobacterium sp. SMC-8; assembly: GCF_025263565.1. Lineage (NCBI taxonomy): Bacteria > Bacillati > Actinomycetota > Actinomycetes > Mycobacteriales > Mycobacteriaceae > Mycobacterium > Mycobacterium sp. SMC-8. The sequence goes on along the minus strand of NZ_CP079865.1, from coordinate 3,116,808 downwards.
TCACGTGGAGACCCATCGTAATTCAGCCGTCGGGCCGCATAAAGATTGCCAGCCTCACTACTTTCGACTACGACAAGTTCGCCTTCGCTACCGTCAAGCCGAAAATACTGATCGCAATGTTCGACCAATCCATACAGTTCCGACCCAATTATGGTCATGTCTTCGGAGCTTCCGACCAAAAGCGCCTGGCCGCTCCCCCGTTGGGCCAAAACAAGTTTGGATGGGTCGCTGGCACAATTCATGGCTATGGCCACTGAGCCCGTAAATTCACGCACCGTACCTAGGACTGCGTCCTCTAATGTTGCCCCGTCAATCATGCGTCGGGCTGCCAGAACAGGGATCACCTTGGCATCAGTCGTGATTTCTCGGGCGATCCTGGCCCCAGCATGGTCGATTAGTTGGCGATAATTGTCCACATCGCCGTTCAACACCGCGGTCATATAACTCGAATCAAACCCCGGAGAGAATGTTACTTCGTCGCTATTGACTGGGTGCGCATTCGCCTCGTTGACCATTCCGACGCTCGCCCATCGGGTATGGCCCAACACGACAAGCTGGGCCGTTGGGGCCTCAAGCGCCTCACGGAGCAGGACGTCGTCACGTATCGCCTTACGCAGCACCGCACAGTTATCGCCCAGGCGTCCGATCTCTGCAGCGTGCTTATAGACGATGCTCAATTGTCCCGCAGGCGTCCGAACAGCACCCGATTGAAACAGAGGATGCCGTCGGCCTTCGATCTGCGACGCGATCCGAGGATTCGCCATATCCAGCTGATGGCCCGTGACGAATAAATGGATACCTGCCGAGTCACGGCCCCGAAGTTCGAGTTTACTCAAAGATGAAAGCGTTATTGCGATCGCGGCGTAAGCGTAGGTTGCGGATTCACCAGTACTTTCCGCCGCCAAATCAGCAACATCCGCCGCTAGAGCGAGACGATCCCTGGCGATCCCCCACCAGGCGTCCTTTAGCGCGATGATGGCGGCGTTGACCCGTTCCAAGCTGTCTTTCGACGGCGCCCGGTGGTTGAGCCTTTCGTCGAGCTGCGCCAAAACGGCCTCGAACTCGATTGACCACTGCTGAATCTGTGCGGCAACTGTGGCCTGAAAGCGCAAAGCTTTAAGCCCAGCTATACCACTTAGATCAGCGTTAATACTTTTCAGCGAAACGACAATGTCTTTGATCTCCGAGACGCTCGGCTCCGCCCCAACCGAGCGCAGGCTTTCGCGAGCCAAATGCAACCGCTCGACCAACTCCGTCCCATCAGGAGGTTGCCGAACACCTTTCCTATACATAACCGCAGCAATGCCGCACATGTGATAGCCCCCACTTTCGGTAGATAAGCTCCCGCATTACATAAGTTTATTGAATGTACTCCTGACCGGGCAAACCCGTCTGAGACAACAAGATTATCTTCTTTCTGAGCCATATGGCTTCTACTGTGCCGCGGGGTTAAAACAGTATTCGAATAAGCCTCTCGCCTGACCACCTGCGCTTGAAGATGGTAAGCACCAGCTCACAACCGCGATCAGGCCACCCCGATGCTGTCCACCTGACATTCATCTGATCGCTCGGGTGCTCCAAATCCGCGGCTTCGGTTACCCCGACTCGGCGTGTGCAACATTCTGCGGCTGCCTTGACGTTTAGATAGGAAGGGAGCCGCACTCGTAGAGCCGGGTGGGATCCCGCACGATTTCTTCCCAGCAGGTTTTGATACCGAAGGGTTATTCATTCGTGATCTGGGTGCGGCGGCTTCCGCGCTACTAGGCCGTACCCTAGTGGTGAAACGGCGCCGCTAATGGCCGCGAATTTCCTACCAACCGCCGTCCGGTAGATCGCCAGTGCTATACGAGAGATGCCTGCTGCGATTGGCCGGAGGCCGGCCGCCGCAAAAAGCTTGCTCCACATGTCAGCCATAATTTCTAGCCACCCACCCAGCACGCTTAACTCAACCACTTCGAGGCCAGCTGCCATCGTGAGGTATTCGAGCGCATGTGAAGTGTATCTGTAGTAGTCGTGAGGCTGTTCGTGCAGTCGGTACGTGAACGGGACATTCATCAAGAGATGGCCCCCGGGTCGAAGAATCCGGGCAATCTCCAACAGCAAGCCGGCCGGCTCACGGATGTGCTCAAGCACATCCGACAACAGCACCGTGTCAACGGACGCGGAATCGATCGCCGTCAGAGGTTGGTTCAGGTCGAGTGCGATATCCAAGAGGGGGTTGGGATGCTCGGAACTCTCCCAATCCACTAGAAGCACCGAATCGCTGTACCTCTTGTAAGCACCGAGCAATGGAGCCTTCCCGCAACCGAGATCAGCAAGATCGCCGCGCGCCCACTCTGGGATGGCTCGTGTGTAGAACTCAGCGACGAGGCTTGCGATTACTCTCGACGAGGCCAACAACTCTCGCTGATCAGTGGACGGCCGGATCTCGCTACTAGTGATCGAATACTTGGACGGCTGCCACCTCTCCGCATGCTGCAAGCGCCACTCCTATCGTGATCAACGCTCTGTGGCGTCCTGCGTGATGAATTGGCCCGCTGGCAATCCGAGCCCGGACAACATACTGCGATGAGAGACTACGCTGCCTCATGTCTGAGAAACACGCAACTGGAAGGCACTCCCAATTCAGCCGACTAAGCTTCGACACGCGCGGCGCAACCTTGCGTTTCCGTGCGCGGTCGCTTAGGGCGTGTGCCGCACTAGAGGCGGGGCCGGCGGCGCGTCGAGCTAGACCCGGCACCGCTGAATCCAAGACGCCGCAATGCCTCGACCGGTTGCCTGCAAGACGATCCCCTCACGACTATCCGGCACTGGCAATTTGAACCACGCCAGCCTAACCGCCCCCTCCCCGCATGCTTGAATGTGCCCACCAAACACACGCTGAATGCCAAGAGAGTTGGCTACCTCACGACGAATCGCCAGCGGTTAGGCCCCCAGCGCATGGTTAACAACCATGGGGCAAATCTTGTAGCCGAGTCGACGGCAACCAGATTCGTCAAATCGGTTCCCCCGTACAAATTACCTATCTAGCAGTCAGTTTGGCCGATCGCGTGTGTTGCAGCAACTGTCGACACCGGGCTTTGAAGTTGCGCTGGCGGATTGCAGAATCCGCGTTCCACGCTTCGGCAGCGACGCGCAACCGTATGGCCATAATCCGTTCAGTGCGTTACCAAGCTATGCGCGTACTGCAGTTAACGTCCTCCGCATCGGGCCGAAGCCAACCCCCGCAGGCGGTTTCGTCACGCAAATCCGCGTGGGCGCAACACAACGAAGACGCAAATCACGTTGGTCCTTCAGATGGAGACGAGTGCGTGAGACGCAGCAGACGGCAGCGGCAGCACTTAAGGCCTTTCGAATCAAGGTACGATCAGGCCCAATGTCGCGCGGAGCCGTTCCACACCTTGTCTCAAGGCACGAACTATCGCCGAGTGGTGACGAAGATGACTGAAATACACAGGATGGGGGATCTCTTGGAAGACGCAGCCGCACTTGGACCTATAGCCCAGGAACTGCTTCAGCGCATCGACCGCCGGGAGGTGACAGTCGGGGTCATTGGACTCGGATACGTGGGGCTTCCTTTGGCGATCGCCTTCGCCGAACAGGGAATAACCGCCTTAGGTTACGACATCGATGCCGACAAGATCGATACGCTAGCCAGCGGAGAATCATATTTGAAGACTGTGAAGGCCTCGGCCATCAGCGATGCTCTGGAAGCAGAAACATTCCTGCCCGTCAACGACATATCCCAGTTAAACGGTGCTGATGCGATCTTGATCTGCGTACCCACCCCCCTAAGCAGGCACCGAGAACCGGATCTATCGTACGTGGACAACACGGTCGCTAGCCTGGTTCCTCATGTCAGACAGGGGCAGGCGCTAGTCCTCGTTTCTACAACTTATCCTGGAACCACGGATGAAGTCGTTCGCCCGCACCTAGCCGACTCTGGCCTGACGGTAGGCGAAGATATTTTCCTTATCTATGCGCCGGAGCGCGAGGATCCCGGTAATCAACAGTACGACACAGCGTCGACTCCCAAAGTAGTGGGCGGCGAGAATGCTGATGCACTAGCTATAGGATGTGCCCTCTTCGGCCTTGTGATTCAACAGGTCGTCCCGGTGAGTTCACTTGCAACGGCAGAAGCCGTCAAGCTGACAGAGAACATCTTCCGATCGGTGAATATCGCCCTCGTAAATGAGCTCAAAATACTCTACAACCGGATGGGTATCGACGTCTGGGAAGTCATTGACGCCGCGAAAACAAAACCTTTTGGGTATATGCCATTCTATCCCGGACCCGGCCTTGGTGGACACTGCATCCCTATTGACCCTTTCTACTTGACTTGGAAAGCACGCGAGTTTGGGATGACTACTCATTTTATCGAGCTCGCGGGTCAAATAAACAACAACATGCCCGAGTACGTCTTGCAGCGCCTTTCGGAGGCCCTCGATGCAAATTTCCAGATCGGATTGAACGGAGCTCGAATACTGCTTGTCGGAGTATCTTACAAGAAAAATATCGATGACACGCGCGAAAGTCCAACCTTTGCAATTTTGGAGTTGTTACAGCAACGCGGCGCAGAGGTAGACTATCTCGATCCGTACGTCAGCGAAATTCCCAAGCTGCGCAAGTATCCTCAGCTTGAGAAAATGCGTTCAAAAGATCTCGCCGAGATCAAAGGCGTATATGATGCGGCCGTTATATGTACCGATCATGACAACATGGATTATGAGCACCTGGCTACTCACTGCAACATACTTGTCGATACGCGAAACGCCCTACGGAATCTTGACGCTACGAAATTCAAGGTTGTGAAGGCCTGATAAAACGCGCAGGTAAGACGAACGATATGCGTGCTCATAAACACTCTGCCCGTCCGCACAGAGTTATGGCGGTTGCGTCAGCAGGAGGACATTGGGTTCAGTTGTTCCGCCTTCGTCCCGCCTGGGACGGTTGCGAGGTCACGTACCTAACGACCAATAGGGACTATCGAGGCCAAGTGATCGCCGACGCTAAAGATCGCGGCCAACCACCCCCTAGATTCATCGTCGCCATCGCCGCGAACCAGTGGCAAAAGCTGCGTCTCGCTCGCCAGGCCGTCCAAGTTGGCTTGGCACTCTTACGAGTCCGACCCCATGCAGTTATCACGACCGGAGCCTCCCCAGGGTTCTTTGCAATTTACATGGGCCGACTGCTTGGCGCTCGAACCGTTTGGGTCGATAGCATTGCCAACGCGCAGGAGTTGTCCTTGTCTGGCAGGCGAGTGGGCCGCTACTGTGGCCTGTGGCTTACTCAGTGGGAACATTTGGCGAGGAATAACGACGATGCTTATAGCCACCCAACATTCCGTGGGTCAACTTTATGATTTTTTTGACCGTGGGTAGTGAACTGCCTTTCGACCGCTTGGTAGCGGCAACAGATCACTGGTGCGAGGCGCGTCAACGTCACGATGTGTTCGGACAAATCGCTGATCCAGGCGCTGACGGCTACCGGCCGGCCAACTTCCAGTGGAGTCCGTTTCTATCGCCTCAAGACTACGAACAGCGCTGCAAAGAGGCAGATCTAATTATTGGCCACGCGGGTATGGGCTCAATCATTACGGCGATGACTTATATGAAGCCAATAGTAATAATGCCGCGCAGACTCGCAAACAAAGAAACTAGAAATGATCACCAGGTCGCTACCGCTGAACGACTAGGCGTCCGCAATGGTGTTTTTGTAGCCCGTGACGAATTTGAGTTACCGATCGTACTTGACGCTGCTTTATCGGACGATGTTGCCCATAAGCGCCAAGAACCCTTGGGGCCGTACGCAGAACCCAGCTTGATAGCCGCGATCCGCAGCTTTGCTTTGCTGACTGATCGTGTCGGCATCCGTCGATCACTGTTACGTGTAATAGACTAACGACTTTCAAATTTGTGCGTCGGCACAGTACGTTTCGACGCTAGCAGTTAGGCGGATCGGCACCGAGGTACTGCCCGCATGACCAGCCCACGCAACACTTCGAGAAGTACCGAGTCAAGCAAACGCGTTCACGACCCTTGCGTGACAGGACGAAGAAATCGTTTGCAGCTGTCGTACCGTTAGCGGCCTCCGACACATAAACTGCCGCGTGGGAGATTCTGAAATTCGTTTTTACAGCCGCGGCTTATGTCAACTATCGCCACCTGATGACCGATGTGAATGCAGCAGAGCAATCCACCATGCCGCCACCGATATTAATGCAGCGAGGGCTGACGCCGTCGCAGCGCCCACTGCGCCAAAGGCAGCCGCGCCAGCCAACAATGCGCCTGACTGAAACGCGGACGCGAACAGTCGGACTCGAACCACGAGTCCAGCTGAACCTCGAAGCCTCATGACTTGGACGAGGACCTGGGCGATCGAAATAAACAGAAATGCAGCGATGAGTGCCGGAGCTGCGGATTGGCCCGAATACCAGCTGGAACCAAGGAGGAATTCCCCGACTTGATATGGGATCAAAACCACCGCCACTGCATAGAGTCCGCACAGGGTGGCGAAGACGCTCCAAACTACGGGGGCCGGTCTCGGCAATACCCGGTCGTGAGAAAGCGACAGACGGATGCGGGGTATTAAGTACACAATCATCGCCGAATAAGCAACATTGAGTGGCCCGGTAATTACATAACCCGCACGAAGTCCCCCGGCCACGGCCAAACTTGCCACCAAAGGAATGAGTGCAGTTGCAGCTTGACCGATGCCGCTGGCCGCGACAAAATCTGCTGCATATTGAGCGCCAGCGGTTCTTCGGTCCGCAATCCAACTCCGGGCTCCATTCATCCTCGGCCTCACCTGGGGCCATCGCAGCATCGCGACGATGATCCCGAAACCGGCGCCCAGCCCCCAGCCGAGGATAGCCGCTGGTATGGGAGGTATACCAAGCAATCCGACCGCAGGTGCGCCAAGTAGCGCCCCACACAGCCAGATAAGGTCCACCGTCAGTGCGCGGTCGTGAAGTTCATCGGTGAATGCTGTATAGCGAATCGTATCCGCCAGTACCGCGACCGGTGTGACTATTACGAAACTCCATGGTATCCATCGTGCGTCTGCCGGCGCTATCACGCCGGAGCTGGCGAGCAGGATGATGCCTGAAGCTAAACCGGCGATGAGCGCAGCGGTGCTACTAAATGACCGCCAGTCGCCGGCGCGGTCAAGTTCAGCGCGCCCTGTTATTAAGTTAACTTCTCCAACAAATGATCGGCTAAGCCCCAACAGAACAAAGAAGATAGCGTAGGTAACAGCAAAAATACCAAATTGATTTACGGACGAATCTCGCGCAGCATAAACCGAGAGGACCAAAGTGATTAGGCTGGATACAGCTTGGTCGGCCCCTAGGCCGATTAGCTGCCGCTTCATGGCTCCAGACCGGCAACCAGTGAGGCCCACGCATTCACGACCGAAAGATCGTTGAACTCCTTGTTGCGATTGCGCTCCGCCATGGAGAATTCGTACGTGCCGCTTACTGCCCGGCGTATTGCCGCGGCAAAGCTCTCCGACGTGGAGTCCGCTCGCTCGCCGCAAACGAATCGGGGAACCATCTCGTTCATTGCGGGCAAGTCTAAGACCACAATAGGACGATATCGTGCCGCCGCCTCGACCATTGTGTAGCCAAAGGTCTCAGCGAGGGACGGGTGAACAACTACTTTTGCAGTGTTCATTAAACGGTCAGCGTCCGGAACATACCCCAGTAGGCTCACCCTCTTGCCTAAGCTCAGTTCCTGGATTAAGGCAAGAAGTTGGTCGTGCTGTTTGCCATTGCCGGCTATTCGCAACTGGTAATTACCGGGCAGATGCTGCATGGCCCGAATGGCCAACTTCCAATTCTTGCGCGGCGTCAGAGAACCTATGCCTACCATCTCCACGGACTGCTGGTCGCCACCCGTATCAGCATTGATTGCGCCATCCGCGGTACGGGCTGCCATATTGGGTATGACAGTAAGATTCCTTAACGGCCACACAACTTGCGCAACAAAGTCTTTATTCGATTGACTTACGCAAACTACCCGCTCCAGCCGAAATGCTAACAATCGCACGGCAGTAGCAGCCAATGTTACCCGCCATTCGTGGCGCACGCGCCACGGTAAGAAAGTGTGCTCCCACAAGGTCAGCTTAAAGCGTGAAAGCACGGTTGCGATTGCTAGGGCTGCGAATGCCCAGGATCCCACCGCGACGATTACGGCACCCGCCTCTGCCCTCGTTCTGGCTATGCATCGGAGGCGCTTAATGGCGAGGAGTCGGCCCACCCATCCAGAACGAAATTCCAATGCCGTTATCGCGTAGGGGGCGCCCTTCGGTGAGGGTCCGGAGATAAGGACTAGTTCAATTTGATCGGGAGGTAGGTTTTCCAGCAAAGACTCCAGCGCCTTTTCCATACCCAATCGTGGATGGATGCAATCTGCCACAAAGACGATCGGTTTTGATAGCCGCATAGACTCGCGAGACTACACGATGATGAACTGAAGTCCCGCTTCACCACGAGTGGCCGAGCCACTCTTCCTAAGACCGATCTCACGTGTAAAGAACTCAAGTTGCAGGGCTGGGCGGTCACGCCCGTCATATGGAAGCATAAACTTGGCTCCATCAGGCCGCGCTTTCCCTCCCACGTCGACACGAATACGATCCTGTGGACAATCCAGGAGTTGCATAGCCCGGGTATGAGCAGCGGCATGCCGCTGCAGGTGGCAGACGTCCTCCGACGGAGTCCGTATGTTTGCTGACGTCTGTCAGGCGGAAGTGTAGTGCTCGAAAGGTGGATGCGCCGCACGGCCCAAAGACCCCACACGATCTCGCCCAGTCGCTTTGCCTAGAGAGTTCCGCCGCGCTATAGCCTAGCAACGACATGGCGGTCCTAGGTAGCCCGGCCAACGCGAAGTACTCTGCGTGGCCGCACTCTTGGTGCCATCCCGCCCGCCGTCCTATACAGTGCCGCATTGAGGGCCTTCCTCGGCGTTGCCGGTTGTCGCCGAGAATGCACACGCGCGCCATGACGGCGGCATCAGTAACTGTTGCGCTGTCGCCACAATAGTTAAAGTGTCGTAGATCGGTTTTCGCTATTCGAATGGGCCAGCCCCTTAGCGATCCTGTGTAGGCTCGAAATTCGAGGGGGGACTGTGATAGTTGCCGTCGTCGTCGCACTTCTGACGGTGTTTGCGAACATGCTCGTCACGCACCGCGTAAGACTCATCGGGGTGGCACTGCTAGTCACTCCGCAGCTATACCTGCCGGGAGTGCCCGTCGAACTCGCTACTGTCGCTGTGCTCTGGACACTAAGTACGTGCATCTTTGGTCTGGCAGCCCGCGGGCGACCGACAGCAGCAAGCCCACTCGTCGGCATCATGACCCTGTTTCTATTCCTGATAACGGTGTCACTGCTTTGGGCAACACCGTCCGGGGTTGACAATGGTGTGGCAACCACAGTTCGCGGTGCTCTGTTCTTGCTGTGGCTCCGAGAAGTGATCGTCGTGGCGAAGGAAGACCCGGGGTTTCTCAACACTGTAGTGTTGTGGACCGTCCCAGGGGTCGCCGTCCAATCTGTGCTCTCAATCATTTTCCGAATAGATCCCGGCGTTGAATTTCTTTTCCTCAACTCTAAACTGGCCACCTACTTAGTGGGACCGCAAGCTTCAGATCTCTACGCCGACATAACAAACAATGTGTGGTATCCGTTCAAATCTGGTGGGTTCTTTGTGAACGGTAATGTTGCATCCCTGTTTGGCGGTGTCGCCGCCCTTCTCTTCATCGTGGCGGCACGCCGCAGCGGCCGCCACTGGCCCTACGCCGTTGCAATTCTCGCGCTCACCGGATCGATCTATACCGGCTCGAAGACAGCGATTCTTGTTACCGTAGGTTGTGCGCTGGTCATCCTGCTGCTACCGCATATGCTCCGCGGCTGGGCCGTGCTCGCGGCAATCCCTATCGCGATTCTTGCGCCATTAACCGCCTCGCTAGCGATCGAACTACTGCAAAAAGCCGCGCCGAACTTCTTTGCACTGTCTGAAAGGAGTCTCGATGATAGGGGCACGATGTGGTCTGGTGCCGCAACTCTCTTCAAAGAGTCGCCACTAGCAGGTCTTGGTTTCGGCGGCTGGTCAGAGCAGATGACCAGGTTCACTTCGCGGCCCGACATGCCGCCGCATAATTTAATTATCGCCACGTGGGCAAACTCTGGGACGATCGCCGCAATAGTAGCTGTCGTCTTCATAGCGGCTGCGATAGCTTTCGGCCTTCGAGTGGCAGCGGCGCAGCCGACTGTTCACGAACGCCGTACAGCCATATTGGCGCTTTGCGCGGTCACATGGGTATTCCTTCACGGCATGGCAGACAACACGACCGTCTATGGAGAGCAGCGGTCTATGATCCTCTTCGCGTTAGCAATCGGTTATCTGTATGCCATGACGCCTAATATGCACCGCAGGCAGCACAGTGCTGATATTGAGGGAAACAGCCTTTCCGCCGATCAGAGACCTCAATCCGCAAGCCGCGGGTAGCATGCCGAGTACCCAGAGCCAGAATACGGGCCGCATTCCCCTTCGGTCTGTCGATGCAGTTGTGCTACGGAAAGATTTCCTAGGCGGTCTATGAACGAAGATAACGCTCGCTGTCGACTAAAAATTACCGTCGGCAAATGCTGATATATCGACCGTCGACGCGGTCGTTCGTTAGCACGCCGATCCGTTCTCGTCGCCGTGGACCTGACGCCACCACTTTCGAATGCGCGTAAGCTGCGGCGCCGTGCCGAAATTCCAGCAGGCGACGCTTAGCATCGACGATCGACCGTTCCTGCCGACCGACCACTCTCAGGTGACAGCGACCGACTGCTGGCAATTAATGCACACGGTGTCACCCGTTGCCGACACCAGCTGGCTGTCGAGCAGAAGCTTACTCACCTACAACGGTTGAGTTTTCGAGACCTTATTCGGCCGCTTATTCTCGGCTCTGCCAACCCGGAACACCGCGCCGTTGAGTCGAATTCGCTGCGCAACATCCTGCTCCTTTTTCGGCCGGAGCGGGCGCGGTGACGATACCAATATTTCTCACTCTCACCAGTTCCACGGGTATTGGCATGCCTAAAGTTCGATTGAGACCAGGCCCGAAATCCGAGCCTGCAGAGTGGTTGGCATCAGACGCCACCGATGGGAAAGTGACGTGGAGTATCGGCTCCGGTCGAAAAGTGAGCAGGTAGTTATCTGAGCAGGCTGCTCAGGGATCAACCGGAGCCGACAGTGCAGATCGATGAAATTCCATTAGTCTTTGAAGATCTGAATTCACGTACCGCATGCGAGCCGCGGTGAAGACTTAACGCTCTGTACTGGACAGAGGTGGGATGGTACAGCGCCACGATAGGGTAAGTCCCCTGGCGTGGTGGAGTTTCGGGGGCCGGTGACGGCGGTGCTGGGTGTGTCGTTGCCGGTGTTGGGGTGGGCCATCGCGTAGTGGTCAGTGAGTTACCGACCAAAGTGACTCACGCAAAGGACACACGACGCGATGACCCAGGATCATTCTGCCCTGCTTGCCCAACTAGATGCACTGAAGTCCGCCGATGCGGGCGCGGTGTTCGCCGAGCTGATCCGAGCCGGGCTGCAGCAACTGATCGAGGCCGAAGCCACCGCCACCATCGGCGCCGGCCGCTACCAGCGCACCGACGGACGCACCGTGCACCGCAACGGGCACCGACCCAAGACCATCTCGACGACCTCCGGTGACGTCGAGGTGCAGATCCCCAAGCTGCGGTCCGGATCGTTCTTCCCGTCGCTGCTGGAGCGGCGCCGCCGCATCGACAAGGCCTTGCATGCGGTGATCATGGAGGCCTACGTGCACGGGGTGTCCACCCGCAGCGTCGATGACCTGGTGGCTGCGATGGGCGTGGAGACCGGGGTCTCCAAGTCGGAGGTCTCACGGATCTGCGCCGGCCTGGACAAAGAGATCGAGGCGTTTCGCACCCGCAGCCTGGCCCACACGACGTTTCCGTACGTCTTCTGCGATGCGACGTTCTGCAAAGTCCGTATCGGAGCGCACGTGGTCTCTCAAGCCCTCGTAGTGGCCACGGGGGTGTCCATCGATGGCACCCGGGAGGTGTTGGGTACCGCAGTCGGTGACAGTGAATCCTACGAGTTCTGGCGGGAGTTCCTGGCATCGTTGAAGGCCCGCGGCCTCAGTGGCGTGCACCTGGTGATCTCCGACGCCCATGCTGGTCTCAAAGCTGCTGTGGCTCAACAGTTCACAAACTCATCATGGCAGCGGTGCCGAGTGCACTTCATGCGCAACCTGCACACCGCGGTCGCGGCCAAACACGCCCCGGCGGTCACCGCGGCGGTCAAGACCATCTTCGCCCACACCGACCCCGCCGAGGTGGGCGCCCAGTGGGATCGGGTCGCCGACACCTTGGCGGCCAGCTTCCCGAAGGTGGCCGCGATGATGGCCGAGGCCAAGACCGACGTGCTGGCCTTCACCGCGTTCCCGAAGGCGCACTGGCAAAAGATCTGGTCGAACAATCCCAGATCGGTTAACCGGCCCTCCCACGACACGACTGTGGATGCGGCGTGAGGTTCGAGGCCGCGGGTCATGTGTGGCGCATGCTGGCGGGGCCGAGAGGGGTAGGCGATGACTGTTCGGGTGCGCACCAGCAGTGACGGCTATGTGATCGATGGCCCGTGGGAGGGGTGCGCAGCGGCAAACGCATTCCTGGTGCATCTGGCCGGACGCGGGTTCAGTGCGGCGACGGTGCGGGCGTATGCGTTCGATGTGCTCAATCTGGCTCGGTTCCTGCTGGACCGTGATCTCGCGGTGGCGGCGGTGACGCCGGTGGAGGTGTTCGAGTGGATCGACTGGCAGGATGTGCGCCGTGACCACCGGCGCAGCCCGGCGAGAAGGAATGGCGGGAGCGCGGCGGCATCGACGGTCAACCGGCGGGTCTCGGCGGTGCGGGCGTTCTTCGAGTACCTGGTGATGACCGGGACGCGCTCCGAGAACCCGGTGCCCTCACCGCGGCGCGGGCAGGGGCTGAGACCGGTGGCGCGGGGACTGCTCGGGCATCTGGGCCCGGGTCGGCCTCGGGCCGGAGGCCGGCTGGTGCGGCAACCGCGGTTACTGCCCGAGTCTCTCGATGCCAATGCAGTCGAGCGGTTCGTGGCGTCGTTGCGAACCCACCGGGATCGGGCGATGGTGTGGGCGATGCTCTTTGGGGGCCTGCGCAGCGCCGAGGTGCGGTCCTTGCGGTTGGCCGACATCGACTTCGGTCGACGGCGGGTGCGGGTGCGGGTGCTTGGTAAAGGCTCGAAGGAGCGGGTGGTACCGGTCGATGCAGCATTCTTCACCGAACTGTCGGCCTATCTGCGCCTCGAACGCCCACCAGGGTTGACGACCGAGGAGTGTTTCGTGGTGCTGCGCGGACCCTCCGCGGGGGCCCCGGTGTTGACCGTCCCTCTGTGTGACGACCACGGCGGGGGTGATCGTCATTGAAGTTGTCGAAATCCCGGGTCGGGGACGGCGGTCGTCTGCATCATCAGCGTGCCCACGAACGGACCCCGCGCTGGTCTGCTCGCGCAGAGTCCATTTCGGCTCCGGCGCGATGCCGAATCCCGAGATCGTCACAATCGGTGACGGCGGACGCGTCGATTCTGCGGTCGCCCAACACGAACTGACCCCTATCCCGGTTCCCGGGTGATAGGTAAGGCTGGTGGATCATGGACTGGCTCTGCGGTGATCGTCGCGCGCACCGGCGAACTGGCCGAGAAACTGCTCGCCGCCGGCGAACTCCGCTGCCCGCGGTGCCGCGACGGCCAGCTGACTTCTTGGGGCTACGGCAGGCGGCGCTCCGTGCGCGATCACGACGGGACCACGATCACGGTGCGCCCCCGCCGCACGCGATGCCGGTCCTGCTCGTCAACGCATATCGTGATGCCCGCCGCTCTGCAGCCACGCCATGCCGACACCACCGCAGTGATTGGAACAGCATTGCTGCACAAAGCAAATGGACTCGGACACCGGCGTATCGCGGCGACCATGGGGCGGCCGGTGTCCACCGTGCGCCGCTGGCTTCGCCGACTACCGCCAGAGCACCTGGACCGTCTCGCACGCGACGGGACCGAGCAGCTGCTCGCCCTGGACCCCGACACGTTCACCGCGCTGCGCTACCGAGGGAACATGTTGCACCACGCGCTGTCGCTGTTGTCGGCAGCGGCCTACTGGGACCGCCGCCGCTACGCCCTCGGTGAGCCGCCGTGGACCCTGATCGGGATGTACACCCGCGGCCGCCTTCTGGCGCCACCCGGCTGACCCTCCGACGTCCCCGCGCTGCCGCCGGGGGCGTCATCACCATGCCTGCCGACAGTCGTCACCATGACGACCACCGCGTCGCCGCGACGATTACCCCGTCACAATGCAGACCGACCCCCGAAATCACGTCTGCATCCACAGTGACGCCATCGTCTGCATCCTGAGCGACGGCCAACACCCCGGTCACCGAGGCCGGACTGCGGTCACTGTTTCGGCGGCACCGAGACCTGTCTGGTGCGACGAGGGTACGTCCACACCGGCTGCGCCATACCTACGGCACCGAACTCGCCTCTGCTGGAATCGATCTGATGGCGCTGCGGGAGTTGATGGGCCACGTGTCCCCGGAAACCACCGCCGGATATGTGCACCTGTCGGTCGAGCAACTCGCCGCCGAATACGGTGCGGCTCGCGCCAGCCTTGCCGGGACACGACGATGACCACCCAGACGCTCGCATCGATGGACCTGCTGGCTGACCCGGATGCGGTGCTGGACGACTATCTCGAACACGTTGCCAGCCTTGGTCTCAGTAGCAGGTCGGTGCGTGGCCGCACCCGCGGCGCGAGCACCTTCCTGACCGAGCACCCGGATCTGCGGGACTGGATGACCAGACCGGCGGTCGAGCGGTTGGCCGATCTGCGCAACAACGGGGCCTGGCCACTGCTGTGTCATGTCATTGGCCGGGGCGAGTTGCGCCTCGACCTCGAACTCGCGGCCGTCAAGAACCTCACTGGTCTGGGACGAGCCGTCGAGGACCGTGACCCGGGCGGATTCGCCGCCGTGCGCACCGCCGGGCTGGCCTTGGGCTGGACACCACAGTGGATCGAGACGGTCTTGGGTGAATGTCTGGCGGTGCTGCTCGCCTGGCACGGCGGACTCGTCGACGATGTCGACAACGGCACGGTCGACAAGTTCGACACCGCGCTGGCTGCCACACAATCGATTCCGGCATCGTCGAGGCGCGCCTACCGCAACCGGATAGCCGGGTTGCGGCAGATGCTTTTTCAGGCTCGCATCGTCGATACACCACCACGGCGGCGGCGTTGGGCCCGCAGCTACGCCCAACGCTTCGCCGACGTGGCGATGACTGACCTGATCCGGGAGACGCTGCTGCGTTATGTCACCGTCCGGGCATCGGTGCTGCGTCCGAAATCCGTCGAATCGTTGATCAACGATTTGCTGCCGTTCGCGGACTATCTCACCACCACTCATCCCGAGCTCACCTCGTTCGGGGATCTGGATCGCAGTCACATCGAGGGTTTCCTGGTCTGGAATCGCGCCCGCACCTGGCGTGGACAACGCGCCGCCGCCGGCGCCGGACGCACCATCTCCAAGGCCGTGATCCAATCGACGGTACTGAGCGTGCGCAACCTACTCGACGACATCACCGAATGGGGCTGGGAGCAGGCACCGCCGCGTCGTCTGGTCTTCGCCGTCGATATCCCGAAACTCGATCAACCCCTGCCGCAGGCCCTACCACCTGATATCGACGCCGCGGTGATGAACGCGGTTGCCCAGCTGGAGGATACGTTCGCCCGCGTCGGGCTGACAGTGCTTCGCGGGGCAGGGCTGCGGATCGGGGAGCTGCTCGACCTCGAACTCGGCAGCGTCGTCGACTACGGACCCGCCGGCACCTGGTTGAAAGTTCCGTTGGGCAAGCTCGCCACCGAACGCATGGTTCCGCTCTCGGCCAACACCATTGCCGCATTGGACCAGTGGACCAGCAGACGTGGTGTTTGCCGCCCACTGCCGCATCCCCGTACCGGAGCGCCTACCGATTTCCTGTTCGTTGCGCACGGCCGCCGTCTCGGACAGACGCGGTTACGCAATGGCCTGCTCGCCGCCATCGAGTCCTGCGGGCTGCGCGGGACCGGCGGCGCACCGCTGGTGGTAACCCCGCATCAGCTACGCCACACATGGGCCACCGAGCTCGCGAACGCAGGCATGAGCCTGCAGGCCTTGATGGCACTGCTCGGACATGTCACCCCGCAGATGACTTTGCGTTACGCCACCTTGGCCTCACCGACGCTGCGCGATGCCTATGACCAGGCCATGGGAAAGATGCGACGACAGTTCACTCTCACTCCGGTCGGCAAACCCATCGTCCCCGATGCGGTCAGCTGGCTCGGTAGTGAGATGCTCAAAACACGTGTCGCCCACGGCTACTGCGCCCGCCACCACAGTGCCGGCGCCTGCCCCTATGCCAACATCTGCGAAACCTGCGACAACTTCGTCACCGGCCCCGAGTTCCGAGGCGCACTCGAAGCGCAACGCACCGACATCCAGACTCTCGAAGCAGATGCCCGCGCCCGTGGCTGGCTCGACGAAGCCGCCCGTCACCACCGTGTCGCCGAGGCGTTGACCGACCACCTGCACCGCCTCGACCGCTGACCAATCGACCACCGAGAGTTGATCCGACCCCGAGGGCCGGTTAATCGAGCGGCTCAACAAGGAGATCAAGCGCCGCGCCGACGTCGTGGAGATCTTCCCCAACCCGGCGGCGTTCCTGCGGCTGGCCACCGCGGTGGTCATCGAATCCCACGACGAATGGCAAGTCACCCGCCGCTATCTCTCCGATGTCTCCATGGACGAACTACGGGCCGTCATCGCCGCCAAACACGCCGCGGCAGCACTTGCCAAACAACACCAAATCACCTAGCGTTCAACACGACTCGTTGATCGCGACGCGTGAACCACGCCAGATCCGAAGTCCACCACTCCCCGGGACGCTATCCCACGATAGGCACCGGTCACACTGCGAGGCTCCTATTCGCTAGTCGCGCACTGGGCTGGGAGTCGCCGCGCGCGTCCCTGCACAGTCGAGCCACCTCTGCTTCACTTTCGTCGACGCCTTCCGCTGCCTGGCACACCTGCGGTGAACTTTGAATCCGTGCTGTAAGTGCCAGGCTGTGGACTTGGGCTGACGTTCGCTCGACCTAAACCAGCGCCACCGCCGGCGGGTTGCTTTGAATCCGACTCACCGTAGGTGCCGTAATAACCGTACGAGCTATATGCCCCTCCTCCGCGTGCTGGCACCATCGTAAACACCGCACCCAATAGAGGAGCACCTACGTTCTCCAGACTGCTAACCGCATGAGTTAGTTGTTCGCGCTTGGTCTGCCCGTAGCGCGCCATCAAGAGCACGCCGTCCGCACCTGCCGCCAAGACTGCGGCGTCGGTTACAGCGAGCAGCGGCGTCGAATCGACAATTACGTAGTCAAATTTTTCGCGCAGTTCTGCAAGAAGCTTCCGGGCCGCTTGCGAACCGAGTAATTCACTCGGATTCGGCGGGACAGCGCCTGCTGCAAGTACCGTTAATCCAGAATAGCGAGTCTTTTGAAGAGCCTCACCGAGAGTGGCCGCGCCGCTCAGCACGGTGCTGAATCCTACTGCGCCAATTAAATCCAGGTACTTATGGATCATTGCGCGGCGCAGATCTCCATCGACGAGCACAACAGTGTGGTCCGCCTCCGCAAGCGCAAGCGCAACATTAATTGCAGTCGTCGATTTCCCCTCATGAGGCATTGAGCTAGTGAACACAATCACGCGTGGGGGATTGTCAACCGCTAAAAACTGCAAGTTAGTTCGGAGTTTACGAAACGCTTCGGAGATTGGGGAATTCACGTTCTCGAAAGAAATCGCAGTATTCTTGCGTCGCTCTTTGTCCATCGGAATACTGCCGACCAAACTGGTGCCAGAAATCTCCTCGAAGTCGGCCCGGGTCTTTACTGTGTTATCGAGGAAATCGCGAACGACAGCAAGTCCCATTCCGAGCAATACACCTAGCGCAAATCCGATTGCAAGATTGCGGGAAGTTTTTGGGATGACTGGACTTTCGGGGATCGATGCGCGCTGCTCAACCACCACTCGCGAGTCCGGGCTCGCCCCGTCTTCTGGCGTCTCCAATTCGCGAACCATTGCAACGAACTCATCGGACAGGGTATTCGCGATGTCGCGCGCACGCACCGGCGACTCGTCCAAAACTTCGACGTCTATAAGAACGGTATCAACCTTTGAACCAGCTCTCACCTTCGATTGCAACTCATCGGCCTTCATATCTAGCCCTAGTTTGTCAATCGTGCGCTGAGCAAGTGTCTCACCCATTATTAACTGGGAGTACGACACGACGCGTTCCTTCGAGAAGCGGTTGCCCTGATATGCGTCGGACAGAGAGGAACCGGCCGTAGTCGACACAAAAAGCCTCGTCGAAGCCGCGTACTCCGGCGTTGTCAGGAAAGTGTATGCAACTGCTCCGAGAGTCACGGCGACTACGGTTGCACATACGGTGATCCAACGCGTACGAAGTACCTTTATGAAGTCTTGTAGGCTCAACGCCTTCCCTCCCCTGCCCAAACTGTACTAATTGCCCTCAATCTGGCTTCAGGGCAATAGAAGAATCCTGACTGCAAAATCAGGCGATACGCGCCATGCACTATTTCGAGCACTCAGGGACCGATACTACGGGAGTCAATGGATCGACCAAGGGCTGAACGTCGAAGCGGGGAGACCCCGCAGATGCCGGCTCCGACAAACGGAAAACAAGCTCACCCGATTGCTTCGGAGGTATTAGCACCTGTACCTCATAAGTCGGATGCCCTCGTTCCACGCCCTGCGTGAATGGAATTCGCTCGCCATTCGCGAGAACGCTCACCACAGATGAGTTCGTGGTCGCGAACAGTCGGACAGACGACACCATCGTTCCTGGAGGCACCTCAAACGGGACATTAGCGATCAGTCCTTCCGTCCCTGCCACGTATAGGGGTAGAGGCGCATCTGCGGGAGCGGTGTTCTTCATGCGTACCGTGACGGTCGACATTCTGGTCTGACCATCACAGCCGTCGGCTACATATTCCACGCTGCGCTCAAGGTAGTAGTCCATCTTGTTACCGCCGAGGTTGTTGATCACCACGTTGGCATACGGCGCAGGATCATCAGGCACGATGTGGGCGAGCGGGGTCTGCTCAAGCAGCGCCTGTTCTTCGGGCACGGCGCTCCATACCGCAATCCGTCGTTCTCCCACCGCTTTGCCCAGGGCGTCTAGCAGCGCCCTAGGTGACTCCACGGGACCAGTCACCTTCTGTACAACAAGGTTGGCGATATCCTGCAGGTAATTCTTTCGCGCCACCTGGTCTGTGGGGAAGCGGATGTAGGCAGTCGATTCCGTCAGTTCGACAACATTGTCCTTAGTGATCACCTCACCGTCGGGCATTGTCACGGAACCGACCGCACTAAGCACATAGCTCAGGGCGATCGGATCAATCGCGATGACGCCGTCCACGTTCATCCCGGTCTTCTGCGCCCACATCGACTTCCAGATCTGCGCCGCGTGCGGGAAGTGTGGACTAAGGTTGCTGTTGCGGAAGTCTGTTTTTGGATTGGTGAACCCGTACTGCTGGTTGAACTCCGGACCGAGATCGACGGTCGCGACCGCATCCGTGAGCTCAGTGTTCTTGCCGAGGTCATCTACCGTTGGTGCACCATTCTCGAATCTCAGGACTCCGAAACCACCGAGCAGGCCTCCGGTCCCGCGAGCTTCCGCGTTTGTCTGAAACCCCATGAAGTAGGTGCGCGGACCGTCAGCACCCATCATGGACGGCAGTAGCCTCGCCGCGAGCGTTGTGTTCTCCAGCAAGCCGGCGAGTTGTGCTGTCTGTTCCTGCAATTGGGCCCGCGCGTCGCTCAGGAGAGACAAGTACCCAGGATCAGAAATCTCGCGCGCCTGGGCGTCGAGCCGGCCCGCATCCTCTGAGAGCTTCGCCAGCTGAGGTTCTTCGGCACGCAGCGACTGCACATCGACCCGGCCGTCGGCATACAACTTGTCTGGCGAGATCGAGACACCCACGTCAGTGGACGGCTTCAACACGTCAGCGGCGAGACCGAGCACCACATCCGAGATCTGTTGGCCCGTCTTGAAGGGGCCACCCAGCCACGGAATCACTGATGCGATGTTCCACGGCACCGAGTGCGTCGCGTCGCGCGCGTCCTGCGCATGTGCCTGCGCTTGCTCAGCGAACCGGGACGCCTCGTCCGTGTCACCTTGCAGCAGGGCATCTTTAGCGTCCTCGGCGGTGGCACGCGCCTGTTCCAGGCTGTCCTTGGCGTCGAAAGAGCGCACGCCCAACCAGGCGCCAAAGGCAATGACGACGATAAGCAGTGCCAGAGCGGTCCACACCGCCCCGTGCCGGTCATGCAGCCAGTGCGGCCGGCGCTCGTCTTCGTCTGTTGACAGGTCGTCGTCGCCGTCCGGCCCATCGCCGGACGGACGTCGGGAGAACTTATTCACTCAGAAGGATTCCCGTGGTCGGTGGATCTCGTCACTTGGCCTGAACACGCAGATGGGACTGCCACAAAGGGCAGTCCCATCTGACTAACCGCATGTACGAGGATCAGCAGCCCCGGCTGACCGAACCCTTGACCGAGAAGTAGGGCCCGATGGAGACGGTGAGGCCGAAGATGCAGGCATCGAAGTTGAGCTGACCGAGCCAGCCGAACCACCGCTTGACGAAGCCCGGGATCAACGCCGCGGTGTTGAACTCGAGGATCGTGGTTTTCGGCGGGGCGTCCGGCCGTGCAGGACCGAACCAGACCCAACCACCCTGCTGGGCAATCGAAGCGGCGCCCAGCACGGGCGCGGCTGCGATGTTGGCCAGCTCCGTCATCGCCGGCGCCGTCGGCGCGGGCAACGCAATGTCCGCGTTCGCGGCGACAGCCGGCGTCAGAGCAGCTGCCGCGGCAACCGCCGTGGCCGCCGTGGCCACCTGGAACTTGGTGCTTACGTTAGACAATTTCGCGGCCACAGTAGCCATGTCCCCCTCATTTCACTCCGGTTGAGTTAGCTGAGAATATGTCAGACTCCGCAAGCCCTGTCAACCGAAACGCGCATTCTTCCGAGAACCTGTGTTGCGACGCTGAAAACAGCCGATTACCAGGGCTTCTCGGCGCTTGGTTATCCCGCTCGGGCCCGGTGTCTTCGGCGGCTTTTCCGGCTCAAATTCGGGCTCCCCCAGGAGAGCCGTAGCATGTTTGCTGGCGATGCGCTTCTCTGGCTTTTTCTCAGGATCGGGCATTCGCGGGTGAAATTCCGACGGTGGCTAGAAGTGCACGATGGTCACTACCCGGCAGCGAGACACTTCGGAGGGAGTGCACGTTTGCGTGCCGCGTCAGCACATGGTCAATCGTGATCAGCGGCGGGGTCGCGCCCTTCGAAGGGAAGGTGGGCGCGTAGCCGGCGCCTGACTGGACAACACCGTCCCGGTATCCGTTGGCGAGGAGGTCGCGGAACTGTCGCATGTCCGGCGTGCTGTTGAAATCGCCTGATGCGATTACCGCTCCGGACTCGACTGCGTCGGCCAGACCTTTCAGCCGCGATTTCGTGGCGACGATGCCGTTGCGCCAGCTCTCGAACGACGCCATCGGCGAAGTGACGTGGATGCTCGCCACGGCGACGTCGGATCGCACACCTGGAATCTGCGCCCGTGCCGCGACCATGCTGGAGTTCCAGAATCGTGTGGGCGACAGCGGGATCAACGGGTGCCGGCTCCAGATCCCGTTCCCGCTCGCCTTCGGAGCAGGAAACAGAAGGGAATAAGGGAACTCCTCATTGATGCCGGCGTGGTGGAATCTGCCCACCGCTTCAGGCGTCAACTCCGTCACCGTGACGACATCCGCACTACTGCGGGCCAATTCGACGAACGCGCTTGGGTCCGCCCGTCCGTAGCGCAGATTCGATGACAACACCCGCACCTGGACGTCCCCGCCGGCCGAGGCTGCGCTGACGCTGGAGCTTCCGCCGTAGTACCAACGCACTTGAATTCCGAGCGATACCGCAAGCACGATCACCGCCACCACCGACAGAATCACTCGGCGAGACAACACCGCCAGCACAAGCCCGAACATGGCCACCACCACGCTGTAGGGCGCCGCCACCGCAATCACCAGCATGAACGTGTTCGTCAGCGGTAACGCGCGAATCACCACGGTCAGGATCGAGAATCCGAGGGCGGCAAGAACCGCCACCACCGTCGCACGTCGTCGCCATGTTGACGCGCGGTGCCGTCCGGAAAGAATGAGGTGAGTCCTCCCCTGTGCCGCCCCCGCGGTTGTCCGCAGGCTACCAATGCGCGGCGGGCCTCGCCGGGCACGAGAGGTCGGGTGAGGGCCGCCGAGCTCCTTTTCTAAGGGACTAGTAAGGGCCACCCGCGACACCGCCGATCGGCGCGGTTAGCATCGGGAGCTATGACCAGCGTGAGCGAATCCCCGGCGACGCCAGCCGCCTCCCACGAGATCGACATCCACACCACCGCCGGGAAGCTGGCTGACCTGCGTAAACGCGCCGAGGAGGCCCTGCATCCGGTCGGCGAGGCCGCCGTGGACAAGGTGCACGCCAAAGGCAAGCTGACAGCCCGTGAGCGCATCCTGGCGCTGCTCGACGAGGGCTCGTTCGTCGAGCTCGACGCGCTGGCCAAGCACCGCAGCAAGAACTTCGGCCTGGAGAAGAACCGTCCCACCGGGGACGGTGTGGTGACCGGCTACGGCACCATCGACGGCCGCGACGTGTGCGTGTTCAGCCAGGACGCCACCGTGTTCGGCGGCAGCCTCGGCGAGGTCTACGGCGAGAAGATCGTCAAGGTCCAGGAGCTGGCCATCAAGACCGGCCGCCCGCTGATCGGCATCAACGACGGCGCCGGCGCCCGCATCCAGGAGGGCGTGGTCTCCCTGGGCCTCTACAGCCGCATCTTCCACAACAACATCAAGGCCTCCGGCGTCATCCCGCAGATCTCGCTGATCATGGGCGCGGCGGCCGGCGGGCACGTCTACTCCCCCGCCCTGACCGACTTCGTCATCATGGTCGACCAGACCAGCCAGATGTTCATCACCGGCCCCGACGTCATCAAGACCGTCACCGGCGAGGACGTCACCATGGAAGAGCTCGGCGGCGCCCACACCCACATGTCCAAGTCGGGCACCGTGCACTACGTCGCTTCCGGCGAGCAGGACGCCCTGGACTACGTCCGCGACCTGCTGTCCTACCTGCCGCCCAACAACTACGCCGAGCCGCCGCGCTACCCGTCCCCGCAGGCCGACGCGCCGATCGAGGAGAGCCTCACCGACGAGGACCTCGAGCTCGACACGCTGATCCCGGACTCGCCGAACCAGCCCTACGACATGCACGAGGTCATCACCCGCATCCTCGACGACGACGAGTTCCTCGAGGTGCAGGCCGGCTACGCGGGCAACATCGTGGTCGGCTTCGGCCGCGTCGACGGCCGCCCGGTCGGCATCGTGGCCAACCAGCCCACCCAGTTCGCCGGCTGCCTGGACATCAACGCCTCGGAGAAGGCCGCCCGCTTCATCCGCACCTGCGACTGCTTCAACATCCCGATCGTGCTGCTGGTCGACGTGCCCGGCTTCCTGCCCGGCACCGACCAGGAGTACAACGGCATCATCCGCCGCGGCGCCAAGCTGCTCTACGCCTACGGTGAGGCCACTGTGGCCAAGGTCACCGTGATCACCCGCAAGTCCTATGGTGGCGCCTACTGCGTGATGGGCTCCAAGGACATGGGCGCCGACGTGGTAGTCGCCTGGCCGACCGCCCAGATCGCGGTGATGGGCGCCTCCGGCGCGGTCGGGTTCGTCTACCGACAGAAGCTCAAGGAAGCCGCCGCCAACGGCGAGGACGTCGACGCGCTGCGCCTGCAGCTGCAGCAAGAGTACGAGGACACCCTGGTGAACCCGTACATCGCCGCCGAGCGCGGCTACGTCGACGCGGTCATCCCGCCCTCGCACACCCGCGGCTACGTCGCCACCGCGCTGAAGCTGTTGGAGCGCAAGGTCGTTCAGACCCCGCCGAAGAAGCACGGCAACATCCCGCTGTAATCCGGCCTGAACGCCTTCCCAGACAAGGACTTTGCGCATGAATCACGACTCCGACATCGTCGAGGTCTCCGACCCGCGCGAGATGACTATCGACGACCCACCCCCGCCCGACCCGCACTTCCAGGTGCTCAAAGGCGAGCCGACGCTCGAAGAGCTCGCCGCACTGGTGACCGTCCTGGGCGCAGCCGGTGGCGGCGCCCCAGCCGACCCCGGCCCGCAGGAACTCAACCCGTGGGGCCACCCGGTGGACAAGCTGCGCTACGACGTCACCAGCTGGCAGCGCGTCACGCTGCTGGAGCGCATGCACATGCGGCGATGAGCGAACCAGGACGCACGAAACTCCAGGCAGCGGTTCTCCGCTGCCTGGAGCTTTTTCGTGGGAAGAGTGTCAGCAGCCCCGGCTGTAGCCGAGCTTGGTGGTGCCGTAGGGGCCGATCGACAGCGTGATCCCGAAGATGCACGTCGAGAAGTTCAGGCTCTGGGTGAACCAGCTGTAGAGCGATTTGATCCAGTTCGGAATCAACGCCAACGGCGTGAAGGTGAAGAACGTGGTGGGGCCGTCCTCACCCGGGCCGGGGCCGTGGAGCCACCACCACTGCTCGGGAACGGCCGCGGCGCCCAGCGCCTGTGCGGCCATGATCTCGGAGATCATCGGAGCCGACGGGGCGGGCAGGGTGACGATATCGGCCTGCGCGGCGACGGCCGGCGTCAGGACCGCGGCCCCCGCAATGGCGCATGCGGCGGCGCCCACCTGAAACTTGGTGCCGACCGTCGAAAATCGCGTTGCCTCAGCAGACATATCGCCCGCCTTCCATTGTCGGGGCTGTAGGAAAAATGTTGGCAGAGGGTTGCGGCGACGTCAAAAGAAGGGACGGCGACGAAAAATCGGCACCGACGCGACTCTTTCTGACCGCTCTACCTGCGACAACGCTGCGGATCAAGGTGCTGCACGGGATGCCCGCCCACGCTTTTCGCGCATTATTTGCGGCCGGGGATTCGGAGAATTAATCTCGCGCAACCAACAATTAATCTGCCGTGCAGGCGAAAAGACCTCCGGCCCACTGATGTGCGGGAAATCCGTCGCACCGCGCCGGATAACATCGCCGCATGACCAGCGTGACTGATCGATGACGCGCGTCGTTCTCGCGTCGGCATCCCAGGGCCGGCTCGGTGTCCTGCGCCAGGCCGGTATCGACCCACAGGTGATCGTCTCCGACGTCGACGAGGACGCGTTGATCGCGTCCTTGGATCCGGAGATGCCACCCGAGGCGGTGGTGGCCAAGCTCGCCACAGCCAAGGCGGTCAGCGTGGCCGCGGCACTACCGGAGGATCTGCTCGCCGACTGCGTGGTGATCGGCTGCGACTCCATGCTGTTCCACGACGGAAACCTGCGCGGCAAGCCGGGATCGGCGGATGCGGCGCGCGCGCAGTGGGCGTCGATGGCCGGCACCACCGGGCATCTGCTGACCGGACACGCGCTGCTGCGCATCGCCGCCGGCGTGATCACCCACACCGAGGGCGACACTGGCAGCACCGCAGTGCATTTCGGAACCCCGACCGCTGCGGAGCTGACCCGCTACATCGACAGCGGTGAACCCCTTTATGTGGCAGGCGGGTTCACCCTCGACGGCCTCGGCGGCTGGTTCATCGACCGCATCGAAGGCGACCCGTCCAACGTGATCGGACTCAGCATGCCGTTGGTGCGCCGCATGCTGCAGGTTGCCGGCCTGTCGATCGCCGAGCTGTGGACGTGATGCGTCAACGCAAAAGGGACTGCCCGTGCGGACAGTCCCCATTGGTGAAGCTCGGCGATCAGCAGCCTCGGCTGAAACCGACCGATAGCGTGCCGTAGGGCCCGATCCTGGCGTTCAGGCCGAGGAAGCAGGCGGTGAAGTTGATGTTGGCGAACCACGAGAACAGCGGCTGGAGGAACCCCGGCACCAGAGCCAGCGGCGAGAACGACGCTACCGAAGTGTAGGTGGGGCCGTCATCCTTGGTGCGGCCGAACCAGATCCACGACCCCTGTTCGGCCACACCGACCGACGAGATCATCGGCGCGGTCACGAGGTCCGACATCGCCGGCGCAGCAGGCACCGGCAGCGCGATGTCGGCTTGCGCAGCCACCGCCGGCGTCAGCACGGCCGCGGCGGCCACCGCACACGCGGCGGTTCCGACCTGGAACTTGGTCCCTACCCTTGAGAATTTTGCAGCGACAGCGGACATGACCCCCCACTTCCTCCCGATTTAGTTAGCTGCAACCATCCCACTCGGGAAGCCCGATGTCAACCGTGAACCGCTGCGGGGACGGGTTCCGCCTATGCGCCGAAAAGTGCTGTTGCTAACGCCTTTTCACGTTACGAACGCCCTGGAGCCGGCCTTTGGACTGACGACGTGGGAACGCGTCACGAGTGCGACCCCGGCCATCGCTAAATGTTTGCTGGTTCGTCTGCGGCACCGCTTCGGGCGAGGTAGCGGGAGTGTTGAGGGCGCAGCACCGATCGCCATCGACGCATGGCGCGGTGCACGCAGGCGACGGCTGCGGATTCATGCACCCCAATGCCGTAAGTGCACATACGCGACAAAATCGATACGCGACCGCGCATCGGCACGACCATTGGGCGCGGGCGGTCGCCGCCTCAGTGCACCGGTCAGTGGAACAGGATCGGCGAATCAGCAGCCCGAGAAACGCCGCGCCAACGCGAAGGTTACCGTCCGCGGCTTCTCGCCGACCTTCACCGTGCTGCCGGCCGACGGCGACTGCCCGCACACCACCCAGTTGGTGTAGTTGTAGATCACCTGGTTCAGGTCTCGGTTGTACAGGTTGAAGCGGACGTTCTGTTCCCCCGCGTTCGCGATGACGTCGTCGATGGCGCGCTGCAGGACCTCATTCCGGTAGGTGCCCATCTCCCACGTGTCCCCCACGGTGGGCGCCGCCCCCGCGGTCGGCGCACCGATGCCGATACCCGACGCAAACATCCCGGCCGCCACCGCCGCGACCGCCATGCTTCGCCGCTGCCTCCTGAACCCCTTCAGCTCCATGCCGAGAAGCTTAGAGGTGCCTGGAAGCTCAACCCAAAGCGTTAGGTAACGATTTGCTCACGCCGGTTCCGCAGCCCGGTGGCGCAACCCCTCGTTACGCGCCGCAGGCCTTCCCGCCGGGCCGCTCGACCAGCAGCGTCACCGACCTCGTCTTCTCCTTCGACAGCGCGCTGCCCGCCTTCGGCGACTCACCGCACACCACCCAGTCCTCCAGGTTGTAGACGGCCTCGTGATTGGGCGCCAGGGTCTTGAACTTCAACGGCATGTTGTCGACGACGCCCTCAACGTCCTGTTCGGCGCGGTAAAGCACCTCATCCTTCAGGTCCGGCATCACCCACGCCGCGTTGGGCTCCTTGTACTGGATCTGCGCGTCGTCGGCGTGCGCTGACGCCGGCCCGGCACCCGCGACGGCGCCCGCCGCAACGGCACACATCGTCATGGTTGTCGCCACGATCACTCTGTTCATCACGGTCCCTTGCTGCCAATCGTCTTTCGCCCCAAGAGATCCGACGCCCCTTTGCTGGGAGTCTCGTGGAGACTGCCTGATCAGGCTAAGGCCGGAGGCACGCCAGCGGCCCGACCTCAAGCACACCGGCAGGATCTCCCCAGGAAGCACGCAGCCGCCGACAGTTGTCTCTCAGGCGTTGCGCGCGCATTTCCCGGCCGTGACGCGGAACACCTCGAGTTGCCAAAACTCCCGGAACCGGAATGATGGCGAAGAACTGTCGATGGCTTGCCGGGGGGCGAACATGGTGACAAGGCTCGATCAATGGCGTCAATCGGAAATTCGGCGACGCCGCCGTGCGAAACGAGCAAACCATCGACTGGACGTTCAAGGATTGCGCGCCGTCGCGGTCCTGGCCGTGTTCGCGCATCATCTGTGGGGCGCGCCCAGCGGCGGCTTCGTCGGTATCGACGTCTTCTTCGTCATCACCGGCTTCTTCGTCACTGAGAGTTTGCTGCGAATGGCCGCCGACGGCGGCGCACCCTCGCTGCGCAGCTACTACTGGGACCGCCTGCGCCGCATCGTCCCGGCCGCCACCGTCGTGCTCGTCGCGACCCTCGTCGCCGTCGTGTACGTGCTGCCGCCGCCGGCGCTGCGCACCACCGGCATCGACGCGCTGTTCGCGTTCTTCTTCGCCGCCAACTGGCATTTCATCGGCACCGACGTGCTGGCGGCGACCGACACCGCATCACCGCTGTTGCACTACTGGCCGCTGTCGATCGAGGAGCAGTTCCTGCTGGTCTGGCCGCTCGTGATCGTCGGGATCACCGTGGTGGCCATGCGCGGCGCCTGGAGCCACAACCGCAGGCTGGCGCGGATCGCCGCGGCCACCGGCCTGCTCGTCCTCGCGTCGTTCGTCTGGGCGGTGTACGCCACCTCGGCGTCGCCGGCCGCGGCGTACCTCGACACCGCGGCCCGCGCCTGGGAGCTCGGCGTCGGCGCGCTGCTGGCCACCGCGGCCGGTGCGTTGTCCCGCTTGCCCGACCCGGTCCGCCCGCTGCTGTCCTGGACCGGCGTCGCGCTGGTCGGCGCGAGCATGGTCGTCATCGACGGGTCGGCCGGGTTCCCCGCGCCGTGGGCGCTGCTGCCGGTGGCCGGCACCGCGCTGGTGATCGCGGCCGGGGTGGGGCACGAGCCCGCGCTGCAGGGTTTCCTGCGCAACCGGGCCATCACCTACGTCGGCGACGTGTCCTATGCGCTGTATCTGACGCACTGGCCGGTGATCGTGCTGCTGGCCGCGATGATGGAACCCGACGCGTACTTCTATGTCAGCGTGCTGACGCTGGCGTTCGGCTTGGCGCTGGCGCTGCATCACCTGGTCGAGAACCCGCTTCGCCACGCCGGTGTCGCCGCGTGGCGGCAGGCCCGCGAGGACATGCGGCACGGCCTCTACCACGCCGAACTG
Organism: Mycobacterium sp. SMC-8; assembly: GCF_025263565.1. Classification (NCBI taxonomy): domain Bacteria; kingdom Bacillati; phylum Actinomycetota; class Actinomycetes; order Mycobacteriales; family Mycobacteriaceae; genus Mycobacterium; species Mycobacterium sp. SMC-8. The sequence continues at coordinate 3,087,696 of NZ_CP079865.1, read as the reverse complement.
CGCACCAAGATCGCCGTCGTCGCCGCGCTGATCCTGTGCACGCTCAGCGTCATCAGCTACGCCATGCGCCCCGACGCGCTGCAGGACGCGCCGGCACTGACCGAGACGAGCAGCATCGGCCCGTGAGCCCATACCCTTGTGGCCATGGGCATGGATCAGCGCCCCGCTCAACATCCTGATGACTCCGCGAACCGGCAGGCGCATAAAGCCCGGGTCGCGAGGGCACTTCACCAAGTGCTGCGCTCGGAGTCCAGGCTTCTGGCCCGACTGAAGGACGCGTGAACTTCGCTGCGGCTCCCGATCCCCAGCGACCATGGCTGCAATCTCGTCCTCAGCTTCGAAAACTGGACACGCCGTCGCCCAAAACCACGCCCCACCTCCCCGGTAGGCTCGAAGACGTGCCGCTACCCGCTGATCCCAGTCCTGCTCTGCAGTCCTACGCCCACCCGGAACGGCTCGTCACCGCCGACTGGCTGTCGGGCAACCTCGGCCGGCCCGGGTTGGCCATCGTCGAGTCCGACGAGGACGTGCTGCTCTACGACACCGGCCACATCCCCGGTGCGGTGAAGATCGACTGGCACACCGACCTCAACGACCCGCACGTGCGCGACTACATCACCGGCGAGCAGTTCGCCGAGCTGATGGACCGCAAAGGCATCTCCCGCGACGACACCGTCGTCATCTACGGCGACAAGAGCAACTGGTGGGCCGCCTACGCGCTGTGGGTGTTCACGCTGTTCGGCCACCCCGACGTCCGCCTGCTCGACGGCGGCCGCAACCTGTGGATCTCCGACGGCCGCGACACCACCCTCGACGTGCCGACCAAACAGACCACCGGCTACCCCGTCGTCGAGCGCAATGACGCCCCGATCCGCGCCTTCAAGGAGGACGTGCTGACCGTCCTGGGCGAGCAGCCGCTGATCGACGTGCGCTCCCCGCAGGAGTACACCGGCGAACGCACCCACATGCCCGACTACCCCGAAGAGGGCGCGCTGCGCGGCGGCCACATCCCGACCGCGGTGTCGATCCCGTGGGCCAAGGCCGCACTCGACAACGGCAAGTTCCGCAGCCGTGCCGAACTCGAAGAGCTCTACGCCGACTTCCTCGATCCCGAGAACAAGACGGTGGTGTACTGCCGCATCGGCGAACGCTCCAGCCACACCTGGTTCGTGCTGACCCATCTGCTCGGGCTGCCCGGCGTGCGCAACTACGACGGCTCCTGGACCGAGTGGGGCAACGCGGTGCGGGTGCCTGTGGCCGTGGGTGACGAGCCCGGCCAGGCGCCGTAAGCGACCTAGCGAGAAACGATGAACCGATGAGTATGCCCCCCGCACTGGCCGAGGTGGTCTCCGACTTCAAAGAGGTTGAGGGACAAGACAAGTTGGCCCTGCTGCTGGAGTTCGCCGGTGAATTGCCGCCGCTTCCCGACGAACTCGAAGAGGCCGCGATGGAACCGGTGCCCGAATGCCAGTCACCGCTGTTCCTGCACGTCGACGCCGCCGACCGCGACAACGTGCGACTGTTCTTTAGCGCGCCCGCCGAGGCCCCCACCACCCGCGGGTTCGCCGCGATCCTGGCCGCCGGCCTGGACGGGCAGTCCGCCGACGACATCCTGGCCGTGCCCGACGACTTCTACAGCGACCTCGGCCTGGCCAAGCTGATCAGCCCGCTGCGGCTGCGCGGCATGTCGGCGATGCTGGCCCGCATCAAGAATCGCTTGAAGTAACACTCCCCTCCCGCCCGCGCGATAGCTCAGTGACCGGGCGCGACAACAGCATTCCCCCCGGGAATGCGCAGGGAGGGTTCAAGGAATGGCGAAGACCACCAGGGGGCGCGACCGCGCGCGCAAGATTGCGGCGTGGACGGCGGTGTTCGCCGCACCGGCCGCGCTTGTCGCGCTCTCCAACGCCACCGCGTCGGCCAAGGAGATCGGCGTCGACCGCACCGTCACCAGCCGTCAAGCCGGATCCGTCTCCGGCGACGCCACTTTCGGTGAAGTCCGCGGCCCCGACGGCGGCATGCTGGCCCAGGGTGAGATCAAAGAGTCCATGAAGGCCGTCCCCGACCGGATGGGCGGCACCCGCGCCCGGCCGTTCAACCCGAACTGGAAGCCGGGCCCCGGCATGGGCAACTGGTGAACTGACCCGCCAGTCGTTCGACACGCAAGCAGATTTGATCTTCTGTTCACTATCCGTTTTGGCGCCCGCTAGGCTCTAGCAAACCGCTCACACCGTCTGGACCACGGACCGGGGTGAGCGGTTGTGGGATCCGAGCGGGGGGTTTCGTGGGGGCGATCAGACGCTGGTGGCAGCAGCCGGATCAATACGACTGGCTGTCGAGCTACATGCATGCCCGCGGCTTCACCCGCCCGGCCCAGACCCTGATGGCGATCGTCGCCGGCTCCGGCGCGCTCGTTCCGCTCAACGCGATCTGGGGTCCGCCGCCAACCAACCGCGCCTTCCTGATCACCCTCGGCGCGGTCGCGGGCGTGGTCGGACTCGGCTACGCGGCGCTCTGGCTCACCCGCTGGCCCACCCGCGGCCAGTCCATCGGTTTCGCGCTGTTCCTCTGTGCGTGCGTCGGGCTCGGCAGCTGGACCGCCGCCCAGCCTGAGATCGGCTTGATGGCGTGTGCGGCGCTCGCGGTGTCCGGCGGCTATCTGGCCTTCTTCCACTCGGCCCAGCTGGTGGCCGTCAATCTGTTCGTCGCGCTCAGCGTGGCGTCGATGCACGTGATGCATCTGGTCGCCGACGGCGAAGCGGTGCTGGCGCTGACGATGTTTTTCCTCGTCCTCGAACTCAACGCCGGTGTCCCGCTGGCGATCCAGATCATGGTGCACGCGCTGGGCCTCGACCTGATCCAGTCCGACCGTGATCCGCTGACCGGGCTGCTCAACCGTCGCTCGTTCGAACGCACCGTCGTCGCGGCCGTCCTCGACGGCAAACGCATCGGCAGCCACCTGGCCTTCGCGATGATCGACCTCGACCGGTTCAAAGTGCTCAACGACACCCTCGGGCACAGCGCCGGCGACGACGCGCTCGTCGCGGTCGGCCGGGAACTGTGTGCGCACCTGCCGGATACGGCGATCGTCGGCCGCGTCGGCGGCGAGGAGTTCCTGGTCGCCGACATCATCTCCAGCCCCGTGGCCGAGGCCCTCGGCGAGCAGGCCCGCGAAGCCGTCGCCGCCACGCCCTACGAGCTGACCGGCAGCGTCGGCACCGCCACCGTCGCGGTCGGCACCCTCGACACCGGCACCATCGTCGACTCGCTGCACTGGCTCACCGTCCAGGCCGACGTGGCGATGTACAGCGCCAAGCGCGCCGGCGGAAACCGCGTCCGCCACCACGGTGTGTCCCTCCGGTGCGATCAGGACAGCCCTAGGGAAGGGGCGCAGCGAGGGCCCTGACCCGATGCGCCCACCGGTCGGCCGTCCTTACTCGGCGGTAACCGACACCGCTTGGCGGGGGCACGGCGACGGCGCTTAAACTGCCCGATAGATTCTTAAAGACGTTTCTTAGAGATGGCCGTTTTCGGCCAACAGAACCACGCCATCAGGAGGCGCCAGTGGCCAGTCACGCCAGCTCGAAGATCTCCAAGGTGCTTGTCGCCAACCGCGGAGAGATTGCCGTCCGAGTCATCCGTGCAGCAAGAGACGCCGGACTGGCCAGCGTGGCCGTGTACGCCGAGCCCGACGCCGACGCCCCGCACGTGCGGCTGGCCGACGAGGCGTTCGCTCTGGGCGGGCAGACCTCGGCCGAGTCCTACCTGGTGTTCGAGAAGCTGCTCGACGCCGCCGCCAAGTCCGGCGCCAACGCCATCCACCCCGGCTACGGATTCCTGTCCGAGAACGCCGATTTCGCCCAGGCCGTGCTCGATGCCGGGCTGATCTGGATCGGGCCCAGCCCGCAGTCGATCCGCGACCTCGGCGACAAGGTCACCGCCCGCCACATCGCCGCCCGCGCCAACGCCCCGCTGGTGCCCGGCACCTCCGAACCGGTCAAGGACGCCGACGAGGTCGTCGCCTTCGCCAAGGAGTACGGCGTGCCGGTGGCCATCAAGGCCGCCTTCGGCGGCGGCGGACGCGGCATGAAGGTCGCCCGCACCATCGAAGAGATCCCCGAGCTCTACGACTCGGCCGTCCGTGAGGCCGTCGCGGCGTTCGGCCGCGGCGAGTGCTTCGTCGAGCGCTACCTGGACAAGCCCCGCCACGTCGAGGCCCAGGTCATCGCCGACACCCACGGCAACGTCGTGGTCGCCGGCACCCGCGACTGCTCGCTGCAGCGCCGCTTCCAGAAGCTCGTCGAAGAAGCCCCCGCGCCGTTCCTGACCGACGCCCAGCGCAAAGAGATCCACGAGTCGGCCAAGCGGATCTGCAAAGAGGCCGGCTACTACGGCGCGGGCACCGTCGAGTACCTGGTCGGCCAGGACGGGCTGATCTCCTTCCTCGAGGTCAACACCCGCCTGCAGGTCGAGCACCCGGTCACCGAGGAGACCTCCGGCATCGACCTGGTGCTGCAGCAGTTCAAGATCGCCAACGGCGAGGCCCTCGACATCACCGAGGACCCCACCCCGCGTGGGCACTCCATCGAGTTCCGCATCAACGGCGAGGACGCCGGCCGCGGTTTCCTGCCCGCCCCCGGCCCGGTCACCAAGTTCGTCGCCCCCACCGGCCCCGGTGTGCGCATGGACTCCGGCGTGGAGAGCGGCTCGGTCATCGGCGGCCAGTTCGACTCGATGCTGGCCAAGCTGATCGTCAGCGGCGCCACCCGCGAGGAGGCGCTGGCCCGCTCGCGGCGCGCCCTTGACGAGTTCACCGTCGAAGGCCTGGCGACGGTCATCCCGTTCCACCGCGCCGTGGTGTCCGACCCCGCGTTCATCGGCGACGGCACCAAGTTCGACGTCCACACCCGCTGGATCGAAACCGAGTGGAACAACACCGTCGAACCCTTCACCGGCGGCGACCCCATCGATGAAGAGGACACCATCCCGCGGCAGACCGTCGTCGTCGAGGTCGGTGGCCGCCGCCTCGAGGTGTCGCTGCCCGGCGATCTCGCGATCGGCAACGGCGGCGCCCCGGCGCACGGCGCGATCCGTAAGAAACCCAAGCCGCGCAAGCGTGGCGGTGGCGGCGGCGCCGCGGCCTCGGGTGACGCCGTGACCGCCCCGATGCAGGGCACCGTGGTCAAGGTCGCCGTCGAGGAAGGTCAGACCGTGGCGGCCGGTGACCTGGTGGTGGTGCTGGAGGCCATGAAGATGGAGAACCCCGTCACCGCCCACAAGGACGGCGTGGTCACCGGGCTGTCCGTCGAGCCCGGCGCGGCCATCACCCAGGGCACCGTGATCGCGGAGCTCAAGAGCGCCGAATAAGTCTCACTTACTCGAAGAACGGGGCGCCATCGTCTGATGGCGCCCCGTTTTCAGGTTTTTTTGTCTTCACCGAAATTTGCTTGTTTTCACCAAAGAAACGCTGCGGTGACCCCGGTGGCGTTATGGTTTGCCCCAGAGTGGGTTCGTCGGGTTGCTGCACACAGGCAGTCAGAAGAGCCGAGGGGTGGGAACGGCCCCGCTGCCACGGCAGCGGGGCCGAGCCTCGTTTCGGGCCCATGGCAAGCTGTCGGGGTGGAGCCCGTCGAGATCAATGCCGGCGCCTGGTACCTGCGGGCGCTACGCGCCGATGACCGCGTCGACGACCGTCCCGCCCTCGCCGAGCTCGGCGAGCGCCGCGCTGACTACGTGGAAACCCTTGCTTCACAATGGTCTTCGGAGACCCTCTACTCCTGGGCGGTGTGTGAGCCGACGACCGGCGAACTGCTGGCCGAGGTGACCCTGGACCCGTCCACGCGCGAGATCTCGACGCGGGCCCGGCCCGGCCAGGACGACGCCGCCCGCACCGGCGCGGAGGCCGTGGCGCGGTTCGCCGCGGCGATGCTGGGCTGAGACATCCGCCGCCGCCGGCGCTGGTCAACGCTGAGCCCAACCGTGTGTCAGCGCGTGTCGATGTCGCGCCCGCTGCCCAGATGGGCGCAGTCGACGGCGACGGCGTCGTTGCGGCCGTTCAGGAACGGTCCGGCGCCGACGTCACCGGACAGCGTGTCCAGCAGGGCGGCCCAGTGCCGGCGCGCGATCGCCACCGGATGACCCGGTCGGCCGCCGTACCGCGCCCGCGCCAACCCCGACTCCTGCGCCGCCACCAGCACCCTTCGCACCGCCTCCGCGCCGACATCCGGGGTGTCAACGGTGGTCAGCACAACGAAATCCGTCGTGCCCGCGGCCCGCACTCCGGCCCGCACCGAGGCACTCAATCCGTCGGCCCAATCCTCGGCGACGACCGCGCGCGCGGGCGCGGGGACCTCGACGACCGCGGCGCCCAGCACCACCACCACGTCGTCGCAGCCGCCGCCGGCCAGCGCGGCGACGCTCGCCCGCAGCCAGGCGCCACCGTCGGCCAATACCTTCGGCATCCCGAAGCGTGTGCCCGCGCCCGCGGCGAGCACCACACCGGTAACCGAAATATTCTGTGCCACAGCTATTTACGACCTACCCGTGATCGTCATCGACTGTTCATGCCCTGCCCGTGATCGTCTGTACGCAGTGACGACGTTCTGCTGAGGATTTGCTTAAAGCTGGCATATTCGGGGTCCAAGATCACCGGATGAGCGTATGGTTCAAAGCAGGTTGATTTCCCAGCCTTTGAAAAGGTCATCGTCACCACACGGGGCTCCCAGGCTCCGTGGAGGCTTTGAGAACTAGGGCCCCACCTTGGCGTGAACCACCGCACCCGTGCTCCTGATCGGAGGCCATCGTGCATCACGTCCCAGAACACTCCCCTAATGAGGGCCGCGATAGCTTCGTCTGCCATACGGCGCTCTTCGAAATCAGTTGGCCCGAACCGTCCACCGTCGTCGTCGCGGGACACGGTGAACTCGACGCCGCCAACGGCAACGAATTCGTCAACTACGCGCTGCGTCACCCCGACAAGACACACTGGCTGGTCGTCGACCTGTCCGAACTGACGTTCTTCTCCACCGCCGGATTCTCGGCGCTGCACACCCTCAACGTGCAGTGCGTCAGCGGCGACATCCGGTGGGCGCTGGTGCCCGGTAACGCGGTCAACCGGGTACTGCGCATCTGCGACCCGGATTCCGCGCTGCCGATCTGCGAGGACGTTCCCGCCGCGCTTACTGAGGTGCGAAAAGACCCACCACAGTCACTCAAGCTGGTCGCGGAGCCGCGCTAGCGACTTCGCGAGCAGCCGCGAAACGTGCATCTGTGAGATGCCGACCCGCTCGGCGATCTGCGTCTGCGTCATCGACTCGAAGAACCGCAGCACCAGCACCGTGCGCTCGCGCTCCGGCAGCTGTGCCAGCAGTGGTCGCAGCGCCAAGCGGTTCTCGATCTGGTCCAGCGTCAGGTCCACATCGCCGAGCGTGTCGGCGATCGCAGGGGCGTCCTCGTTGCCGCTGCCGCCGCTGTCGATCGACAGCGTGTTGTAGGAGCTGCCCGCGACCAGACCCTCGATGACCTCGTCGCGGTCCATCTCCAGCTCGGCGGCCAGTTCGGTGGCCGTCGGGGCGCGGCCCAGCCGCTGCGACAGCTCAGCCGTCGCGGCGCCCAGCCGCAGATGCAGCTCCTTGAGCCGCCGCGGCACCTTCACCGACCAGCTGTTGTCACGGAAATGGCGGCGGACCTCGCCCATGATGGTCGGCACCGCGAACGACACGAAATCGGAGCCGGCATTGACGTCGAACCGGATCACGGCGTTGACCAGCCCGACACGGGCCACCTGGACGAGATCGTCACGCGGCTCGCCGCGGCCGTCGAACCGGCGCGCGATGTGGTCGGCCAGCGGAAGGCAGCGCTCGACGATGCGGTCACGCTGCCGTTGGAACGTTTTCGAGCCCTCTTCGAGCTCGGCGAGCGCGCGGAACATCTCGGCAACGTCCGCGTATTCAGAGCTCGACCGTGACGACGAACCCTGGGACGACGACCGGGTCACTGCAACGAACTCGCTCGCCTCGTCGTCATGGAGATGCCGAATACCTCGCTGTCACCGGAGGGCTGGCCGTCGGAGAACGTCGTGACCTCGTCGGTCAGCGAGCTCAGCACATGCCAGCTGAAGCTGCCCGGCGCGAGGATGTCCGTGTTGTCGCAGGTCGTCGATGCGTGCACGACCAGTGCATCGGGCTGAGGATCGACCACGACCAACAACGTCGAGTTGGGCAGGGCCGACCGGATCAGCCGGGTACAGGCCTCGTCGACAGCGAGCCGAAGGTCGGCGACGGCGTCGAAATCGAGGTCCTCGAAGGTGCCGATGGCGGCCACCAACGTGCGCAGCACCGCCAGGTTTTCCAGGGTGGCGTTCACACGCAGCTCTACCGACTGCGCGCCGCGACCCTGTCCATTGATGTGGCTCGCAACATCGGCCATCTGACCTCCCAGAAACTTGCCAGCGAGATTACCCCAGGCTGCGTCGCCGTTATTCATGGGCGCACCGCGGGGCCGTTACCAGCCTCCCCGTCCCGGGTAGCCCGAAAACATGAATCAGCACACCAACCCGCTGCGCCGGATCCTGGTGGCAGCCGGCATCGCCCTGGCGGTTCTGATCCTGACGTGCGTGGCGATCTATGTCGGCGCCTTCCTGATACTGGCGCCGATGATGCAGTAAGGCCTGCGGTGGGGAGCTTCTCATGGTGCCGCTTCCATACCCCGCGGTCCGTGCAGGCCAAACCCCTTTGTCGTGCGGGGTTTTTACGGTTGTGGCGCGACGCCGTCACCGGCAAACCCGTTGCCGCTGAGAGCGGTTCGCTGGAATGCGCTGAGAACGCTCTGCTGACATGCCGGCGAGAGCGGTTGCTGAGATGCCGCTGAGAGGGTCCCGTGAGACGCCGGTCACTCGTTTAGCGCCAGAGGGCTTCGGGAAGCCAGGGGGTGGCTCAATGACGGGGCGCTCCCGCCCCAACTCATCCATCCAGCGGAAGGCAGCCATGACTGAGAAGAACAGTGGTCCCGAAGAAGGCATCAAGGGCGTCGTCGAGGACGTGAAGGGCAAGGCCAAGGAAACCATCGGCACCGTCACCGGCCGCGACGACATGGTTCGCGAAGGCAAGGCCCAGCAGGACAAGGCAGACGCGCAGCAGGAAGTCGCCAAGAAGGAGGCCGAGGCCGAGTCGGCCCGCGCCGGCGCCAAAGCCGCCGAGAAGCGCCAGGAAGCCAACCAGTAGACGTCCAGACGTTGCCCCGACGGGCCCGACCGGGAGACCGGTTGGGCCCGTTGCGTCGTTCGGCCCTTTTTCGTGATGCTGTCCGTCCGGTCCTGTGGTGGCCAATCGTCGGCCCGGGGAGTGGCACGCCGCACCCCTCTTGCCCCTCTGGCGGGCGCTTCGATCACGCGGACCCACGCCAGATCATAGCCCGTTCGGGTTAGGAAATCGTGCAGTTGCGTTCCCGCGCAACGACATTCCGCGCTCTTGCCGAGCTGGAGAACCGCCATCCGCCCTCAGGTTGAGCACCAAGAGGAAGGCCGAAGATCGCGCCCCCTAGGCGCACGCCGGCGGGCTTGAGCACCGCCGGCCCGGGAGCGGTTTAATCCACCTTGGACCGGGTAGTGCACACGGGTGACGTACTCAATCATCGGCCGCGACGCCGACACCGGCGAAATGGGCGTCGCCACCCAATCACAGGCGTTCGCCGTCGGCAACAGCGTGCCGTTCGCCATGCCCGGTCACGGTGTGATCGCCACCCAGTCGATGGCCGAGCCCATGTACGGCGACGTCGGCCTCGACCTGCTGCGCAGTGGGTTCACCGCCGAGGAGTCGTTGACCGCCCTGCGCAGCGTCGATCCGCATCCGGAGCGGCGGCAGGTCGCCATCCTGGCGGTGACAGGAGAAATGGCCGTCTACACCGGCGATGGCTGCGTCGCTGAGGCTGGCCACCTTGTGGGCGAGGAATGCGCCGCTCTGGCGAACATGGTCGTCTCGCCCGACGTGTGGGAGGCCATGCGGAAGTCTTTCGAGTCGCACCCGGAACCACTCACCCAGCGGCTGCTGCGCGCCTTGCACGCCGCGGAGGACGCCGGGGGCGACTTCCGGGGGCGTCGGTCGGCCGCGGTCATGGTGGTTCGCGCCCACACCACGGGGCGACCCTGGCACGACCGGGTGGTGGACCTGCGCGTCGACGACTCCACCGACCCGGTCACCGAGCTCGACCGCCTGACCACCAAGTGGGAGCGCTATCAGCGGGTAGTCGCCGCCTTCCAGCTAGCGCTGAACGGGGATCCGGACACGGCCGACCGACAACTGGAGGAACTGCGCCCACAGGACCCCGAACTCGAGCCCGACCAGGCGCTTTGGCGGGCGGTCGTCGCGGCCCTAGCCGGACGGGAGGATGCCGCGCGGGAGATAGTCGAGCACCTCGGTGCCACCGCACCGCAGTTCGTGGAGGCGGCCCGTCGCTTCGCACCCGCGGGGCTGCTCCCCCGGGATGTGGTGGAACGAATACTGCCGCAGGCGCCCTGACTGCGGCCCGGCCGACCGGCACGGGCCCCGACAGTCCCCGTCCGCCACGGCACCTCGGCGGTGCTGTCTGGTCAGAAGACGGCGCCTCGGACAGCTGGTGCAAAAGCCGTCCGACCCGCGCGGGACTTGCCCGACGCATAGCGGCAGATGCTCAGCTGGTGGGGCGCTGCCTCGTGGTGCCGGGATGCTCGGCGTACCAGAGCTCCTCGAGGCGGCGGACGCGGTGATGTTCGAACATCAGCCAGCCGGCTCCGACCAGGAAGCCGGTGCCGGCGATCCCGGCGAGCACCAGACCAGAATCGTGATGCGACGTGGCGAAGGCCGCCAACGACGCGACGAAACTGACGAGGGCGAGACCGATCACCACAAGGCCCGGCATGATCTTGTTGTCCTTCATCGACTCACCCGCGTGCGTCCGCGTGGTGCGTGCATGGTCGACTGGATCGTTGGGACCCTTCATCTGAGACTCCTTAGAACTGCCCCCTCAGTGTGCTACCGACCGGGCAGAGAAGGAAGACTCACGACGGCACTGAGCACCATCAAAGCCAGCAGCGACCACCCGGCGCCCTGCCACGCCCACCGAGCATGCCCGTGCCGGACGCGGAAGCTGCGGACCAGCGACCACAGTCCGCCGACGAGCAGGATGGCCGGCGCGCCCAGCGCGAGCATCGTGCGCTGCGGGGCGCCGCAGCCGGCCGCCTCCGCGAGCGACCCGGTGCATGTCCCGATCCACACCATCGCCACGAAGAGGAACGTCGCGCCCGCGGCGGCGAAACCGAACCCGGCCCGGACGGCGTCGCGCACACCCGGTTCGGCATAGCTCGCGCCAGGCCGCAACTCCCGGGTGTGGTGGGACAGGTCCGTCATCGTGTCTTCTCCCGGTCGCGCAGTCGGTGATTTGCGGGGAGTTCCCGGGCGTCGACGTGGATAAACGCGAGCTGTCGGTGCTGCTGCCTACGATTCGGCCGTGACGAGGCTCAGGTGGAAGCTCTGTGCGGCCCTCGGTGTCGCCGCCGGGGCCACCGCCCACCTGGCCGGCGCAGACCTCGGCCTCAGCGCCGCGGTGGCATTGCTGGCTCCGGGGGTTGCCGTCGCCGCACCGCATTTCCTGCGCGCCGTGATCGTCGGGGCGGCCACCCCCACTGCGCGCGAACATCCCGTCGACGCGGACATGTCGGGCACCGAGTTCGAGGACTACATCGCACGGATCGCGCGCAGCTGCGGCGTGCCCGTGATCATGACGCCGCTGACCGGCGACTGGGGCGTCGACCTCATCGTCGGGCATCGGCCGAACCGGCTGGCCGTGCAGTGCAAACGCCAGTCACGACCCGTGGGCGCCGGAGCCGTGCAGGAGGTGGTCGCCGGGGCGCCCATGCAGGACTGCACGCAGACCATGGTCGTCACGAACCACCAATTCACGCCTGCGGCACGCAAACTCGCCGAACTTCACGGCTGCGAGCTGGTGGGCGGGGCGGACCTGCCGCGGCTGCGGTCGACGATCCGCCGGCTCACATCGACCTGAGCACCGCGCGCACCGCGTCGACCGCCGAGTCGAGCTCGGCCGTCGACACCGTCAACGCCGGCCGGAACCGCACGCTGTCCGCGCCGGAGCCGAGCATGATCACCCCGCACTCCCAGAGTCCGGCGATCAGCGCGTCGCGCTGCGCCGGGCTCGGCACGCTGAACGCGCACATCAACCCGCGGCCACGCACGTCGCGCACCAGCCCGGGAAATTCGAGTGCCAACCCGTCGAGCCGGCCGAGTAGATGGCGTCCGCTGTCGGCGGCACGCTCGAACAAGCCGTCGACCTCGATGACCTCCAGGATCCGGCGGGCGCGCACCATGTCGACCAGGTTGCCGCCCCACGTCGAATTGATCCGGGAGCTGGTGTGGAAGACGTTGGCGGGTACCTCGTCCACCCTGGTCCTGAACTGCTGCCCGTGTGCGCGGCCGCCCGCCATGATGCCGCACACCTGGGTCTTCTTGCCGAACGCGACCACATCGGGTTGAACACCCAATTGCTGGTAGGCCCAAGCGGTTCCGGTGATCCCGCACCCGGTCTGCACCTCGTCGAAAATCAGCAGCGCGTCGAACTCGTCGCACAGCTCCCGCATGGCGGCGAAAAACTGCGGCCGGAAGTGGCGGTCGCCGCCCTCTCCCTGGATCGGTTCGGCGATGAAACAGGCGATGTCGTGCGGGTGAGCCTCGAAGGCCGCGCGGGCCTGCCGCAGGGATTCGGCTTCCACCGAGTCCATGTCGGCACCTGGCCGCAGGTACGGGGCCTCGATGCGCGGCCAGTCGAACTTCGGGAACCGCGCCACCTTGTTCGGGTCGGTGTTGGTCAGCGACATCGTGTAACCGCTGCGCCCGTGGAAGGCGCCCGTCAGATGCAGCACCTTGGTGCCGAGTTCGGCGCTGCGGCCGTGCGCCTCGTTGTGGCGGCTCTTCCAGTCGAACGCGACCTTGAGCGCGTTCTCGACGGCGAGCGCGCCGCCGTCGACGAAGAACAGATGCGGCAGCTGCGGGTCACCCAGCACACGGGCGAACGTGTCGACGAAACGCGCCATCGGCACGCTGTAGACATCGGAGTTGCTGGGCTTGTTCAGTGCGGCGGCGGCGAGTTCGTCGCGGAAATCGTCGTCGCCGGCGAGCCCCGGATGGTTCATGCCCAGCGCCGAGGACGCGAAGAACGTGAACATGTCGAGATAGCCGCGGCCGGTGCGGGCGTCGACCAGGTGAGAACCGTTCGAACCGTCGAGATCGAGGACCAGGTCCAGTCCGTCGGCCAGAATGCTGCGCGCCAGCACCGCGTGCACGTCGGCAGGTGCGATGGCGGCGGCCCCTGACCGGACTGCAGCGCTGATCGACGGAAAAGTAGCGGTCATGGATCCACTTTAACGCATTTTTTACGGCACTGATGCCTTCTAGGGCGAATTTCATCGAAGTTGCAGCGGCCAGTCCGCTCGTGTCGGCAGGCGCTGCGTGTTTTCCGGGCCTAAAATCGGGCATCCGGCGCGACGATGCGTGCGGCGACTCGAAGCGCGGCCCGGATCGGCCGATGGTCGCGAGCGAAACTGGTCTTACGGTGGTGGTCGAGGTGGCTCAGTCCGCGCAGGCACGAAGCGCATCGATGCCGCGCGAGACGACAGGCCGACCGTCATGAATCTGCTCGGATCTTCACTCAAGCTGGCCCAAATCGCCGCCGGGACAGCACTTTTGGCCGGCGATGCCGCTCTCGGCGCCGGACGCGCCATCGCCGGCGTGGTCACCGATGCCGCGACAGGCGCAGCATCGACCGCCCACGCCGCAGCCGAGGCGGTCCAGGACGCGGCGGCCGGCGCGCCGGCGGCGCTGCAGACCGCCGTCGCGATCACGACCGAGGCGCTGGGCGGCCACCCCGTCAAACGCACCAGCCGGCTGAACTCGCACCACTGGATCGAGGTCTGCGGTCTGAGCGGTCCCGACGCCGACGCGATCGCCGCCGAGGTGCTCGCCGCCGTGACCGCCGTCGACGGGGTCAAGCACGCCGAAATCAACCGGTCGGTGGCGCGCGTCATCGTCACCACCGAGCCGGAAGGACCCGCCGAAGACCTGGCCGAGGTGGTGCTCGCCGCCGAACGTCGCGTCCGCACCGCACCCTGCGGTGAGCGGCACCGACCCCTCACCCTGCCCGGCGACGACGCGCTGCTGGCGGCACGGACCATCGGCGCGGTGGCCGCCGCCGTCGGCTTCGGCCTGTCCGTGACCGGCAGGGCGCTGCACGGGCCGAAAGTGTCGGAGCTGCTGTCGGTGGTTCCGACCATGGCCGCCAACGTTCCTCAGCTGCGCCGCCAGCTCGAACACCGGCTCGGGCGCGACAGCACCGACCTGCTGTTGAGCCTGATGGAAGCCGCGACGTCCGCACTGACCGCCTCACCGGCGTCCGCGGCCGCCGACGCCGCGACGCGCGCCTTGCTTGCCGCCGAGGCGTGGGATGCCCGCCTCGCGTGGCGCCGCCACGAGCCCCGACTGGCTGCTTATCCCCCCGACGGCGGCTTCCCCGATCGCGGCACCCTGGAGTGGAACTACGGCCCCGGCGAGCGCTACTCCGAGCGGATCGGCGAGGCCGGCATGGCCGCCGCGACGCTCATCGGGGCGGTCACCGGAAACCCCACGATCGCAGGCACTGCCGCGTTGGTGACCGCCGCCAAGCCGTCGCGAGCGGCGCGTGAAGCGTTCGGCTGCGCGATGACCCGCGGACTGACCGGCCGGCACGACGTCGTCGTCGTCCGCCCGCGAGCGCTGAGGCACCTGGACCGGCTCAACGCGATCGTCATCGACCCCCGCGTGCTCTATACCGACAAGCTCACCGTGACTCGCGTTGTCGGAGTGGCGAATTCGGGGCGAGCCCCGGCCTGGGAGGCGGTCCGGACGGCACTGGACACCGACGGCCTGGCGGCCGGCTGGCACAAGCTGTCCACCATCCCGGGAGCGGGGCGGGCGGGCAAGGCGCTGGTGAGCCCGGTGCGCGACCCCCTCGCCAGCGCCGTGGTCACCGAGGCGCGGCGCACCAAACCGCGGGTGGTGTCGGTCGCCGACGACGGGCTGCGCTCGCTGGCCCAAGGTTTCGATCGGCTCTATCCCGTCGACGGTTCGATCGACGAGGCGCTGGCCTCGGCGCTCGCCGAACTGAAAGCCGACGGCGCCACCGTCGCGCTGATCACCACGCCGGACATGGCGATGAACCAGGACGCCGACCTGACGATCGGGCTGGAACGTCCCGACTGGCGGCCGCCGTGGGGCGCCGACGTGTTCGTGCCGGACCTGCTGTCGGTCTGGCGCATCCTGCACTCGCTACCGACCGCGCGCGCCGTCACCGCCCGCGGTATCCGGTTATCGGTATCGGCCACCACGCTCGGCGCGCTGATGTTGATACCGAGCGTGCCGGGCAGCGGTCCGGAATCGGTGAACGTCGGCGTGGTGGGCGCGCTGTGGTCGGGGTTCACCGCGGGAAGCAAAGTGTTCAACGACCCGCCGCCCGAACCGGAGGTCGCGCACGACTGGCACGCCATGCCGGCCGACGAGGTGCAGCGACTGTTGCCCCGTCCACCCGACGAAATACCCGATGAGACAACAGGTTTGGCCGACCTCCTCGCGTTACGCGTGCTCGCGCGTGCCGGCTCCTGGGCATGGCACCTGACCCGCGATTTCGTCGGCGAGATGCGGACGGACCTCTCCGATCCCATCACGCCGCTGCTGGCCACCGGGGCGGTGGCCAGCGCCCTGCTCGGCTCCCCGCTGGATGCCGCGCTGGTCGGGGGCGTGCTGCTGGCCAACGCCGCGCTGTCGGCCGAACAGCAGCTGCACGCCGAGCGGATCCTGCGGCGGCTCATGGCCGTCGAGGAGCCGCTGGCCCGCCGGCGGACCGGTCCGCTCGATCAGCACGGCCACGAGAAGGTGTCGGCGCGCCGCCTGCGACCCGGCGACATCATCGAGGTCCACGCCGACGAGGTGGTCCCCGCCGATGCGCGGCTGATCGAGGCCACCAACGTCGAGGTCGACGAGTCGACGCTGACCGGCGAGTCGCTGCCGGTGCCCAAACAGACCGATCCCACGCCAGGAGCTGCACTGGCCGAGCGGGCCTGCATGCTCTACGCGGGCAGCACGCTGGTGGCCGGCACCGCGGTCGCGGTCGTTACCGCGGTGGGGTCCCGCACCGAGATGCGCCGCGCGCTGGCGATGGCTCCCGAGAAATCCCGGGAGATCGGCCTGCAGCGCCAACTGAGCCGGGTCACCAAGCGCGCCTTGCCGTTCAGCATGGGCGGCGGCACTCTGGTCGGGTTGCTCAGCGTGGCCCGCGGCACCCCGCTGCGCGAGGCCGTCAGCAGTGCGGTCGCGCTGGCGGTGGCCGCCGTCCCCGAAGGACTTCCGCTGGTGGCCACGCTGGCGCAACTGGCCTCGGCCCGTCGGCTCACCGGCGAGTCGGTGCTGGTGCGCAACGCGCAGTCGATCGAGGCGCTGGCCCGCCTGCAGGTGGTGTGCTTCGACAAGACCGGCACGCTCAGCGAGAACCGGCTGAGGGTCAAGGCCGTGTCCCCGGTCGACGGCTTCACCGAGGACCAGGTGCTCGACTCGGCCCTGAGCACGATCTTCGTCCAGCCCGGTCACCGTGCCCACCACGCCACCGACGACGCGATCCGCCGCGCCGTCCACGGCGAGGAGAACGCCGCGGACACCACCGCGATCAAGCGCGACGCGTTCCTGCCGTTCCAGGCCGGCCGGCCGTTTGCGGCCGCGATCGTCGGCCATCGCCTGACCATCAAGGGTGCACCGGAGGTACTCGCGTCGGCGCTGACCCGGGCCAACGGTCCGGTGGTGGCCGCCATCGACGACATGGCCGCCAAGGGACTGCGGGTGATCGCTGTGGCCGAGCGTCAGCTCACCCCGGAGCAGGCCGCCGCCGCGGCCGCCGACGCCGCCGCGTTCGAGGCGTTGTGCCGTTCGGAGCTGACGCCCATCGGCTTGCTCGGCCTGGCCGACACCCCCCGGGCCAGCGCCCGCCAGGTCCTTGAGGGGCTCACCGACCGGGGTATCGGGGTCCGTCTGATCACCGGCGACCATCCGGTGACCGCGATGGTGATCGCCGGCGAGCTCGGCCTCGACGTCACCGCCGAACAGGTGATGACCGGCACCGAATGGGAGCATCTGTCCGCGGACGAACGCGCCGACGCGGTCTGCTCGCGACTCGTGTACGCCCGCATGTCGCCCGAGCACAAGATCGACGTGGTGCAGACGCTGGAGCGCATCGGCATGGTGACGGCCATGGTCGGCGACGGCGCCAACGACGCCGCAGCCATCCGGGCGGCCAGCGTCGGGGTCGGCGTGGCCGCCCGCGGCAGCGATCCGGCGCGCACCGCCGCGGACGTGGTGCTGCTGGACGGCCGGATCGAGGCCCTGCTGCCGGCCCTCGATGAAGGTAAGCAGCTGTGGCGCCGCGTGCAGTCGGCGGTGTCACTGCTGCTGGGTGGCAACACCGGTGAGATCGCGTTCGCGCTCCTGACCAGCCTGCTGACCGGGCGATCGGCGCTCAACGCCCGACAGATGCTGCTGGTCAACATGCTGACCGACGCACTGCCGGCCGCGGCGCTGGCGGTGAGCCGGCAGACCGACACGACGGGACAGGTCGACCTGGACGAGGCGGCGATGTGGCGGGTGATCGGCGTGCGGGGTGCTGCCACCACGGTCGGCGCCAGCGCAGCCTGGCTGATGGCGAGCGTGACGGGCACCCCGCAGCGCGCGTCGACCGTCGCGCTGATCGGGCTGGTGTCGACGCAGCTGGCCCAGACTCTGGTCGACTCCCGCAGCCCGCTGGTGGTGGTGACCGCGCTGGGCTCGTTCGCGACGCTGGCGGGGATCATCAGCGTGCCGGTCGTCAGCCAGGTCTTCGGCTGCACGCCGGTGGGCCCGCTCGGCTGGGGTCAGGCATTCTCGGCCACGGCGGTGGCGACACTGCTGTCGGTCGCGGCGCCGGGACTGCTCAGCCGGGCCACCGACGCTGTGCGGGAGCGCGTCGCCGCCATGGTGGACGACGAGTAAGGTGTGGAGGACGAGTCAGTCCGCGTCGTCCACGACGACGATGCCGGCTTGGACGAGGAGGGCGTAGACCGCGCGGATCGGCGGCGTCAGCAGATGGACTCCGGCGGCGATCAGCGTGTCAGGGCCGGCGCTGCGCGAAAAGTCGGACACGCCCCGAAACGTAACGCCACCCGAGGGTGAATCCGGGGACATCCAGTTGAACGGGGTGCGAAATGTTCGATAAGGCGCGGTCGTTTGTCGCTTCTCACCGCGACGCCTCCCAACTCGTCAAGGACGCCGAGAAATTCGCGGTCCGGCTCCCGCTGATCGGTCGGCTCCCGGTCCCGCCGCCCGATCAGCTCGCGTTCTTCGGAGTGCTGGGCGCACTGGCGGCCATCGGTGCGATCGAATGGCCGGTGGCGGCGGCCATCGGTGTCGGGCAAGTGGTGGTCGCGCGACACTTCCACGACACGAAGCCGGCCGGACCGCCGCGTCCGGGCGCGGCGGCGAATGCCATCGTTGCCGGTCCCCCGCCGGCGAAGGCCGACGCCGAGCCGGCCCCGGCCACACAGGCACCCGCCAAGAAGTCCGCGGCCAAAAGGTCCGCAGTCAAGAAAGCGACCGCCACCAAGGCCGCGGCGCAGAAGACCAGTGCGAAGAAGGCACCAGCCAAGAAATCACCTGCCAAGAAGTCAGCCCCGAAGAAGGCGGGCGGCAGTTCCGCGTCGTGACGGCGGCACACCGTGCATTTTCGCTCATCAGGACTATTGGCAGTAATTAGTCCGGTATGAAGCGTCTACCACTGTAAAATTTCTGTAAGATGACCGTGCTGCGGGTCTTCACGTCGGCTGCGGTGCGGATCTTCTGCAGGAGGCCTTCCAGCGCCCGTGCCGACTCGACGTGGACCAGCAGCAGGTAGTTGTCCTCGCCGGCCACCGAGTAACACGCCTCGATTTCGGGGATGTGCTCCAGCCGCGCGGGTGCATCATCGGGTTGAGAGGGATCGAGAGGGGTGATGGCGACGAACGCCGACAGCTTGCTGCCGACGGCCTCCGGGTCGATGCGCGCCGTGTATCCGGTGACGATCCCCCTCGACTCGAGCCGCCGCACCCTCGACTGCACCGCCGACACCGACAGCCCCGCCGTCGCCGCCAGATGCGCCAGCGTCGCCCGGCCATCGGCGACCAGCTCACGGGCCAGCACCCGATCGATCTCGTCGAGCGGCTGCACGTCTACGGGGTCGGTCATTGGCGCACTGTATCGGAGCGCCCATGAGTAGCGTCGAAACCTGGCAGTTGCGCGCGCAATTCGCCAATCTGGACGGCGAGGCCGTCGTCGGATCGGGCGACGCCGCCGACTACAGCCACGAATGGATGGCCGGCCAGATCGGGCACCACATTCACAACCCTTACGACCTCTACGAGAAAGTCGCGTCCTCATGACCACCGTTCTGACCTCACCACTGCCCACCGCCGACGCGCTGCGCGCCCGCGTCCAAGACGCACTGACGGCGGTCGGCGCGACCGTCGACCTGCGCGCGGCCGGCGCGGAGGGGCTGCCCGCCAGCACGCCGATCTCCGGCGACGTGCTGTTCACGGTGCCGGCCGCGACGGCCTCCGATGCCGATGCCGCGATATCGGCTGCCGCTGAAGCGTTTTCGACGTGGCTCGTGACTCCGGCGCCGGTGCGCGGGGCGCTGGTGGCCCGGCTCGGTCAGCTGCTCGTCGAGCACAAGACCGATCTGGCCACGCTGGTGACCATCGAGGCCGGCAAGATCACCTCCGAGGCGCTCGGCGAAGTGCAGGAGATGATCGACATCTGCGAGTTCGCCGTCGGACTGTCGCGACAGCTCTACGGCCGCACCATCGCGTCTGAGCGCCCGGGACACCGGCTGATGGAGAACTGGCATCCGCTCGGCGTGGTCGGGGTCATCACCGCGTTCAACTTCCCCGTCGCGGTGTGGGCGTGGAACACCGCGGTGGCCCTGGTGTGCGGCGACACCGTGGTGTGGAAGCCGTCCGAGCTCACGCCGCTGACCGCGGTGGCGTGCCAGGCGCTGCTGGAAAGGGCCTGCACGGACGTCGGGGCGCCCGCCGCGGTGGGACGTCTGGTGCTGGGCGAGCGTGAGATCGGCGAGACATTGGTCGACGACCCGCGGGTGGCGCTGGTCTCGGCGACCGGCTCGGTGCGGATGGGCCGCGAGGTCGGTCCGCGGGTGGCGCAGCGGTTCGGCCGCGTGCTGCTCGAGCTGGGCGGCAACAACGCCGCGATCGTGACCCCGGCGGCCGATCTGAATCTGGCGGTGCGCGGCATCGTGTTCTCGGCCGCGGGCACCGCCGGTCAGCGGTGCACCACGCTGCGGCGGCTGATCGTGCACTCGTCGATCGCCGACGAGTTGGTGTCGCGGATCGTGGCGGCCTACCGGCAGCTTCCGGTCGGTGACCCGCTTGCCGACGGCACGCTGGTGGGTCCGCTGATCCACTCGGCGTCCTACCGGGACATGGTCCTGGCGCTGCAGCAGGCCGAGGCCGAGGGCGGCGAGGTGATCGGCGGCGAGCGCGTCGACGCCGGTGACGAGGGCGCGTTCTATGTGACGCCGGCGGTGGTGCGGATGCCCGCGCAGACGGCGGTCGTGCACCAGGAGACGTTCGCGCCGATCCTCTACGTGCTGACCTACGAGGCCCTCGACGAGGCCATCGCGCTGAACAATGCTGTGCCGCAGGGTCTTTCGTCGTCGATCTTCACGCTGGACATGCGCGAGGCCGAACGCTTCCTGGCCGCCGACGGATCGGATTGCGGGATCGCCAACGTCAACATCGGCACGTCGGGCGCGGAGATCGGCGGCGCGTTCGGTGGGGAGAAGGAGACCGGCGGCGGCCGCGAGTCCGGCTCGGACGCGTGGAAGGCCTACATGCGGCGCGCCACCAACACCGTCAACTACTCGGCGGAGCTGCCATTGGCCCAAGGCGTGCACTTCGGCTAGCCCCCATACATACGCGCGAACGTGCGTGTCTGCGGCCGACACGCCGCCCCAGAGACGGACTTCACGCACGCTCGCGGCAGACTCGTGCCATGGACCTCCACGGCAGAACAGCGATCGTCACCGGCGGCGCCTCGGGTATCGGGGCGGCGATCGCGAGCGAACTCGCCCGAAACGGCGTCAGCGTCGTCGTCGGCGACCTCGACGAGGCGGGCGCGCACGCGACCGCGTCGACGATCCGGGATGCCGGCGGTGCCGCCGTCGCGCTGCGCGCCGACGCGGCCGACGCCGTCGACATCGAAGGCTTGATCACGCTTGCCGCCCGCGAGTTCACGCCCGTCGATATCTACGTCGCCAATGCCGGCATCATCGGAAAGACCGGTCTGGGAACCGAATCCGACTGGGACGCGATCCTGGACGTCAATCTGCGCGCACACATCCGCGCGGCCCGCCTCGTGGTACCGCACTGGCAGTCCCGCGGGTCGGGGCACTTCGTGTCGGTGGCGTCGGCCGCCGGTCTACTGACCCAGCTGGGTGCGGCGGGTTACGCGGTCAGCAAGCACGCCGCGGTGGGCTTCGCCGAATGGCTCGCGATCACCTACGGCGACGACGGCATCGGGGTCAGCTGCGTGTGCCCGCTCGGTGTGGAAACGCCGCTGCTGCAAGCCGTGCGCAGCACCGAAGATCCGGACGCGCGGCTGGGCGCGTCGTCGATCGAGCACTCGGCCGGGGTGATCAGCGCCGCCGATGTCGCGTCCGTGACGGTCGAGGCCGTCCGGGACGGCCGGTTCCTGGTGCTGCCGCACGCCGAGCTGCTGGAGATGTACCGACACAAGGGCGGTGACTACGACCGCTGGATCAGCGGGATGCGCCGCTACCAGCGGACCCTGCGCGCGCTCTGAGCCTCCGGCGGATCAGCGCCGCCGCAGCGTGAGGTGGAAATCCTTGGGCATCAACGTCAGTCGCTGCGCGACCTGTAGCCGGTAGCCCGGATCGGGGATCAGCTCGTAGCGGCGCAACAGCACCGCCAGCAGCAGCACCGCCTCGTGCAGCGCGAACTGCCGGCCGATGCACGACCGTGGACCGGTGCCGAACGGCTTGTACAACCCCGCGGGCCGCGCCCTGACCTTGTCCGGCGCGAAGCGGTCGGGATCGAAGGCTTCGGGGTCGTCGCCCCACCGCGGATCCCGGTGCAATCCCATGGTCAGCGCAAGCACCCAGTCGCCCTTGCGCATCGGATGCACCCCGGCCAGCACGGTGTCCTCGCGGGCCGCCCGGTAATAGCCCGGTACCGTCGGCTGCAGCCGCAGCGCCTCATCGAAAATGCGCCTCACGTAGCGCAGTTTGGCGATCAACTCGAAAGCCGGGCGTTCATCGTCGCCCCACACCTCGGCGATCTCGGCGCGCGCCCGTTCGGCGGCCTCGGGGTGGCGCGACAGGAAGTACAGCGCGAAAGACAGTGCTCCTGAGGTGGTTTCGTGGCCGGCAACCAGGAAGTTGATCAACTGGTACCGGATGTTGGCCGCGTCCAGATCCGACACCAGCATCAGTTCGAGCAGGTCGTCGTGACGCCCGAGCCCGCTGCGCACCCGTTCGGCGATGATCTCGTCGGCGAGCGCGTGCATCTGCGCGGCATGATGGCGTACCACACGCTCGACCCTGCGCGCGAAGAATTCCGGCAGGAACGTCGCCCGCAAAACCCCGAGCCGGTCTGAGCCCTGCAGCCCCGCCACCATGTGCTCGACGAACGGGTGCGCGTCCTCAGAGGCGAAGCACCCGAACGGATAACCGGCCGCGCAGCGCCCGATCGTCTCCAGCGTCACCCGCGTGGTGTCGGCCGGGACGTCGATCGCCTCGCCGGTTCCGGCCCGCGCGTCCCAGCGAGCCAGCAGTTCGTCGGCCACATCGAACATCACGGCGTGATAGCGGTGCATCGCCTGCTTGCTGAACGCCGGCATCAGCACGTCGTGCGCGGTCTGCCAGTTCGGTTCGTGGTTGTAGGCGGTGAACAGGCCGTCGCCGCCCATGATCCGCAGCGCCTCGATGTCAGGACCGACGTGCTTGCAGAACCGGCTCTCGTCGCTGAGCTCGACCACCGCCTCCGCGCCCGCCGCCACAACGTATCGTGCTCCCAGGAAACGGAACTCGAACACCGGACCGGCGAGCTCCAACGAGGGTTGGGTCAGAATGTCCGGGCTGAAGCCGAGCACGTCGCCGAGGATGGGGACACGCCGCGGCGGGTGTGGCAGCTTCGGAAACGACACCCGGTCACCGACGAGGGCCATGCGCCCCAGCCTCCGCCGCTATTGAACATGTGTCAAGTAGTATCGGGCCATGGCTGAAGGTCGCCGCAGGCTCTCCCCCGAGGACCGTCGTAACGAGTTACTGGCCCTCGGCGCCGAGGTGTTCGGTCAGCGACCCTACGACGAGGTCCGCATCGACGAGATCGCCGAACGCGCCGGCGTCTCCCGCGCGCTGATGTACCACTACTTCCCGGACAAACGCGCATTCTTCGCCGCCGTCTGTTGACCGTCTCTCGGGATGACGATCACGGGGTATGTGGACGTCATTGAGCGTGCTGATGTGGCCTGTGCCGCCGTTGTCGAATTGATCTTGTTCGTGTGCACCGTCAGTGTGACGAGGAACTGATGGGTGCGCGGCACCTCGCTGAAGTCTTGGCGGGCTTGCGAGGTGCCGCGCTGTAGTGCTCGGAGGCACTGATGGTGACGGTAGAGGTCGATTCTGTCCGCGTCGAGTCCCGGCTGGCTGGTGGGGCGATCGCCTGTCCGGCTTGCCTGGACGGTGTGCTCGGCGGCTGGGGGTATGCCCGCGCCCGCCACGTCGAGGGGCTCGATGATCCGGTGCGGCCGCGCCGGGCCCGGTGCCGCTCTTGTCTGGTCACTCATGTGTTGTTGCCGGTCACCATGCTGTTGCGCAGAGCATATGCAGCCGAGCGGATTTGGATGGCGCTGTCGGCGCGGGCTGAAGGGGTAGGGCATCGCGGGATCGCTGCCCGGTTGCAGGTACCGCCGTCAACGGTGCGGGGCTGGCTGCGGCGGGCTGGGCAGCGTCTGGAGTCGATGCGGGCGTGGTTTGTCACGGTGGCGGTGCGTACGGGGATCGATGTGACGATCCCCGACGGACTCGGCTGTGGTTGGCGTGACGTCGAGGCGGCGGTCTTGGTCGCCGCGTCGGCGATCGGGCAGCGGTTCGGGTCGGCCGGGTTGCTGGGCGTGGTGACGCCGGCGCTGGTGATGGTGGCCGTCAGCGGCGGCCGGTTGTTGGCGCCCGGGTGGCCGCCGATGTCATCGGCGGTGCCACACAACACCAGTTGCCCCTGACGCGCTGTCAGGTGATCGGTGATCCTCGCCAGGGCGCCTGTCCGGCACCGGTTTCGGGTGGGGCCATCGACTGCGAGGAGGGCACTGCGGTGTCGTTGGAGGACCACAAGCGTCGGGAACGGGCCAATGCGATCGGGTTGTTCCGCTATCAGGTGATCTGCCCCGCGCTGGAAGAGGGCTCTCCACCCGCCAGCGCGGCCGGGTGGTCCGTGAGATCGCCGAACGCCGCCATATCGATCCGTTCGGTTCCCAGGTCCAGATCGCCCGCGCGACGCTGGATCGCTGGATCCGGCGTTACCGCGGTGGCGGGTTCGAAGCGCTGGTGCCTGAGCCGCGCCGGCTAGCCACCCGCACCGATGTCGGGGTGCTGGAGTTGGCCGCCTCGCTCAAGCGGGAGAACCCGGCCCGCACCGCCGCGCAGGTGGCTCGCATCCTGCGCACCGCGACCGGGTGGGCGCCCTCGGAATCGACCCTGCTGCGCCACTTCCATCGGTGCGAGCTGATGGGCCCGGCCGCAGGTCAGAGCACGGAGGTGTTCGGCCGGTTCGAAGCCGCTGACCCCAACGAACTGTGGGTCGGCGACGCTTTGCATGGCCCGCGGGTCGGGGACCGCAAAACCTACCTGTTCGCCTTCCTCGACGACCATTCCCGGCTGGTCGTCGGGCACCGGTTCGGATTCGCCGAAGACACCGTGCGCCTGGCCGCCGCGCTCAAACCCGCGCTGGCCGCCCGCGCAGTGCCCGCCGGAATCTATGTCGACAACGGCTCGGCGTTCGTCGATGCCTGGCTGCTGCGGGCGTGCGCGAAACTCGGGATCCGGCTGGTGCACTCCGCGCCCGGGCGCCCGCAAGGCCGAGGCAAGATCGAACGGTTCTTCCGCACCGTGCGCGAACAGTTCCTCGTCGAGGTCACCGACACCAGCAGCGAGGACCTCACAGCGGCCGGGGTCGCCCACACCGCGGCGTTGTTGGAACTCAACCGGCTGTTCATGGCCTGGGTCGAAACCGAATACCACCGACGGACTCATTCCGAGACCGAACAGGCACCACTGGCACGGTGGGAAGCCGGCTTCGACCGGCTCGGCGGGTCACCGGCATTGCCGACCGCCGCGGATCTGACCGAAGCGTTCTTGTGGTCGGAGTTTCGCGTGGTGACCAAGACCGCCACCGTGTCGCTGCACTCCAACACCTACCGAGTCGACCCCGCCCTGGCCGGGCGCCGCGTGGAGCTGGTGTTCTCCCCGTTCGACCTGCACACCATCGAGGTCCGCTACCGCGATCAAAGCTTCGGCGCCGCGGCGCCGCACACCATCACCCGCCACGCTCACCCGAAAGCCCGACCCGAGGCCGCTGGCCCAGCGCCTGCGCCGGCGGCGACCGGGATCGACTACCTGGCATTGACCGCCGCCGCCCACCACGCCCAACTGCGTGACGATGAACGCATCGGCTACCACGCCCTCTACGGCACCGAGGTCACAGCCACCGACGACATTGTGGTCAACGACCAGGTCCTCGGACAGCTCGCGTTGACCGACCTCGGTGCCGAGAACTCTGACCATGAAGGTGAGGCCTCGGCGTGAGTATTCAACGACTGCAATCACACTGGGGATTCTCCCGGATGCCGTTCGGACGCGACCTCGCCCCCTCGATGCTGCACCGCTATCCCGGACACAGCGAAGCGATCGCCCGGATCTCCTGGTGTGTGGACCAATGCGCCATCGGAGTCATCACCGGCGAAGTCGGTGCCGGCAAAACCGTGGCCATCCGCGCCGCAGCCACCTCCTTGGATCCGGCGCGACACGTCATCATCTACCTGGCCAACCCCACCATCGGCGTGCGCGGCATGCTCACCCACATCGTGGCTGCCCTCGGACACACCCCGGTCTTTCACACCGCCCGACTGGCACCCCAGGCCGCCGACGCTCTGGCCGCCGAACACGCCGAACGCGGCCGCAGCCCCGTGCTGGTCGTCGATGAAGCCCACCTGCTCGACAACCATCAACTAGAAGCGATCCGGCTGCTGACCAACCACGACATGGACTCCGGATCCCCATTCGCCGTCGTACTCGTCGGCCAACCCACCCTGCGCCACCGGCTACGTCTCGGAGTCCTGGCCGCCCTGGACCAGCGCATCGCAGTGCGCTACACCCTGCCCGGCATGACACCAGACGACACCGCCGACTACATCAACCACCACACCAAAATCGCCGGCCGCTCCGACGTCCTATTCGCCGACGACGCGATCACCTTGATCCACAATGCCTCGCGCGGGCACCCCCGCGCGGTCAACAACCTCGCCCTGCACGCCCTGACCGCCGCGTTCGCCGCCGGTCACTCCATCGTCGGAGAGAAAGCCGCACGCATCGCCATCAGCGAAACAGCAACCGACTGAACCCAAGTCGCTTCACCGCGACGAACACCACGTCACCACGACGACGACCCCGTCACGACGACGACCACGGCCCCGCTCACCACACCGAGCGGGGCCGTTCCCATCGGCCACTCGTCACCAAACTCGATGATGCCCATATCCTCATCCACAGCGACGGGCAACAGCCGTCGTCCGCGCGGAGGGCGAACGGATGTTCCAGGCCACCAACACCCCTCCCCTGCCCGGTCAGTCGCTGTTCGCTCAGGTCCGCACCGGCGTGCTCGCCTATCTGCGCTACGACGAGGAGCACCCGCACCGGGCCTGGGCGGCATACACGGGAACAGGGCGGTCCGATCCGGTGCTGCGCGGCATCGAAAACGTCGACAACGATCGGCAGGCCGACCGGATCATGGACCGCGTCACCGAAGCCGCCGGCCCGGTCGACGCGAAGGTGGAGCGCGATCTGCGCGCGACCGTCTACGGCTGGCTGGCGTTCACGTTCGAGATGTGCCGGCAGCGCCTGCTGGACGCCTCACTGGATGCAGACCTGATCGCCGATCTCTGTGCCCACGGCCTGATGGACGCGGTGGGCCGGGTGCCGGGCATCCCGGCCGTGCTCGTCGAGTCCGTCGCGCCGCACCAGCGCTGAGGTCAGCCCTGACAGCGGTTGCGGAAATCCACCAGCGGCTGCCGGATGTTCCGCAGGTCGGCGGCCACCTGCGGATTGGCATCCATGTACGCGGTCACCGCGGCCTTCTTCTCCTCGCGCGGCTTGTCCTTGAGCGTGGTGAAGAAGTCGTTGACCGGCGGGTGGGTGAACAGGTAGGCCGACGTGGCGGCGCTGACGCCGGTCATGACACCGGCGAGGTCGGCCGCCGTGCAGTTGGGCGCCGCCGGCTGGGCGTGAGCGGTGGCCGACGACAGGACGACGCCGGCCGCGCCGAGCGCCGCGGCGGTCATCCGCCGCACAGAGATCTTTCGCACCCAGCGATCGTAGGCTGCTCAGCCGCCGCAGCGTTTGCGAAAGTCCACCATGGGCTGCCGGATTGCCTGCAGCTCCGCCCGTACCTGCGGGTTGGCGTCCATGTAGGTCTGCAGCGCCGCGCGACGCGCTTCCGGCGGCTGCCCCTTGAGGCTGGTGAAGAAGTCGTTGACGGGCGGATGGGTGTACAGGTACGCCGACGTCGCCGCCATCACCCCGGTCATCGTCCCCGCCAGGTCTGCCGAAGAGCAGGTCGGCGGAGCCGGTGGCGGCGGCTGTGCGGCGGCGGACGCGGCGGTACCGAGCACGGCGGCGCAGCCGATCGCGGCCAGCACGGGTGCCAGGAAATGAGATGCCATGCGCTTCTCCTCGGTTCTCATCGTCCGCCGCGTCCGCCGCCGCCGCCGGGGCGGCCCCCGCCGCCGCCCGGCCGTCCCGGGTTGCCGATATCCGGACGACCGGGTCGTCCGATATCGGGCGGACGAGGATTGACATCGATATCGGCATCGAAATCGACGTTCCACCACTCGGTGCAGTCGTAGTAGTCCAGATCGCACGGGTAGGGCACGTACGGGCCTTCGCCCGGGCCGGCCCCGGTGTCGGAGCCGCGTACGGTGCCCTGCGAACAGATCGTCGTGCCGCCGGCACTGGTGCAATCGGCAACGGCGGGCGGCGCGATGGCGATGCCGGTGCAACACACCACCGGTGCGACGAGCAGGTAAACCAACCGCATCTTGCACACTCCCTGCGTTGGTTCGCGCACAGCCTCATTGGCTCACGGATCGCTGCGTCAGCGTAGGCAGCGGCCCCCGCCCACGGCATCCCCCACAACGGGTGAAAGAGTTTGCCGCTCTGAGGAATTACCGTAGGCAAGTATCCAAGTTCCTCACAGCCGGGTCGGCGCTTCCCCCGGATCGGGGGACGACAGCACCGCAGACAGCGCCCTACGCTGCGCCACAGAGGCGATC
Organism: Mycobacterium sp. SMC-8; assembly: GCF_025263565.1. Classification (NCBI taxonomy): domain Bacteria; kingdom Bacillati; phylum Actinomycetota; class Actinomycetes; order Mycobacteriales; family Mycobacteriaceae; genus Mycobacterium; species Mycobacterium sp. SMC-8. Next base: position 3,058,987 of record NZ_CP079865.1, on the reverse strand, counting down.
GGAGGCTGACCGCGATGGTGGACGAACAAAGCTGGACACGACCGGCGGCCATGGCGATCCCACCGGAGGGCTACCACGAGCTGGAGCGCGGCCGCTACGGTCCGGTATATCCGCGCACCCCCGCCTGCTACGGGTTCTCGATCATCGCGAAGGTCAAGGAGGGCCGCGAAGAAGCCGTGCGTGCCTACGGCAAACAGATCGAGGACGCGATCGCCGGTAGTCCCGACGTCCTGGCACCGTTACGGCTGCACTACCTACGCTGGGTGCTGTTCGACGTCGGATCCGGCCTGCACTTCCAGTACCAGGGCATCTTCGACACCGACTTCGACAAGTACACCGAGGACGCCGTCCGCCTGTTCAGCGCCACCGGGATCACCACGGTGTTCACCAATCTCGAAGGTTTTCCCGAGGATTGGCAGAGCAACCCCGAAGCCTTCATCACGTTCGTCCGCGAGCATCAGTACCCCAGTTTCCTCGAATATGGGGAGTACCCGTATGTGACCGCGGACGAGATCAAGAAGGCGTTGCGGCTGAAGGCGGCCTTCTCCGACATGCTCGACCAGATGCAGTGATGAGAGCTCGCGCGAAGATCCGATCGCAGTGACCCTTCAGCTCGACGACATCCAGCACATCCTGCTGACCCGCACACCCGCCATGACCGGGCGCTACGAGTTCCTGACGTTCGACCATCCGGCCGGTGGAAGAGCCTGGCTCACCGAGCTTCTCGACGTCGTTCAGTCGGCCGCGGACGTCACCGCCACCATGGACGCTTCGCGACGCTGGGTCACGGTCGCCTTCACCTGGGCCGGGCTGCGCGCACTGGGAGTCTCCGATTCGAGCCTGGCCACATTTCCCGACGAGTTCCGTGAGGGTATGGCGGCGCGGGCCGACATCCTCGGCGATACCGGCGCGAACGCCCCGGAGCACTGGGTGGGTGGACTGGCCGGAGACGCCCTCCACGCTATCGCGATCCTGTTCGCCCGCGACGACGAGGAACACGCCCGCTGTGTCGGCGAACACGATGCGCTGGTGGCCCGCTGCGACGGTGTGCGGACCCTGTCCTATCTGGACCTGAACGCCCACCCGCCGTTCAACTACGCCCACGACCATTTCGGATTCCGCGACCGGCTGTCCCAGCCCGTCATCAAGGGCTCGGGCGAGGAACCGACCCCGGGTTCGGGTGCGGCGCTCGAGCCAGGCGAGTTCATCCTCGGCTATCCCGACGAGGACGGCCCCGTCGCCGATCTACCGCAACCGGATGTTCTGTCCCGCAACGGGAGCTACCTGGCCTACCGCCGACTGCAGGAGCACGTCGGGGCGTTTCGCGCGTACCTCGCCGACAACGCCGCGACTTCGGAGGAGCAAGAGTTGCTGGCCGCGAAGTTCATGGGACGCTGGCGCAGCGGGGCTCCCCTGGTGCTCGCGCCCGACGCCGACGATCCCGAGCTGGGTGCAGACCCGATGCGCAACAACGACTTCAACTATAAGGAGATGGATCCGTTCGGCTATGCGTGTCCGCTCGGTTCGCACGCCCGGCGACTGAACCCGCGAGACACCGCGCACTACATGAACCGCCGCAGGATGATCCGCCGAGGGGCGACGTACGGGCCCGCACTGCCCGACGGGGCGCCCGAGGACGGCGTCGATCGCGGGATCGCCGCATTCATCATCTGCGCCAGCCTGGTGCGACAGTTCGAGTTCGCCCAGAACGTGTGGATCAACGACAAGACGTTCCACGAACTCGGCAATGAGCACGACCCTATCTGCGGCGCCCAGGACGGCACGCTCGACTTCACCGTCCCCAGACGTCCGATCCGCAAGGTCCACAAGGGTATTCCGGCGTTCACCACGCTTCGGGGCGGCGCCTACTTCTTCCTGCCCGGGCTCAACGCCCTGCGATACCTCGCCACGCTCGGCGGTTAGGAGTGTCGATGGCCACACGACCAGCCCGAACCTACAACCAGGACCACCTGCCACGGCCCCGCGACGGCCGGCGGCGGGTGAGCATCTACTGGACGTGGAGTTATCCCTGGGAATCGCAACGTGATCCGGCGGCAATGAGCAACCGCTTCTCGACCATGACCGAGGTTCGCAACGTCGCCTACCCCGCCTACGAGACCCCGGAGTTCGACGCGGCCCACTTCCTGCAGGGCATCGCCGGAACACTCGAGCTCTTCCACCGGTCCACGCTCACATTCCAGGATCTGGTAGGCGAGGTGACCGGACACCCGGTCGCCGTCTTCCAGCGCGTCGACCAGGCCGGCTACTACCAACCCCTCGACGAGCGGATCCTGGCCGACGCCGACACGCTGATGGTGTTCGGCCTCGACCACCTGGACTCCGAACTCGAAGCGGAACGCGACGAAGTGGAAGCGCTGCGCGAGTGGCTGCACCGTGAGGACACCTGCCTGCTACTCGCCCCGCATCACGATGTCGGCTTCACCGACGATCTCGGCCAGCGGCAGGTCGAGTACCTTCACCACGGGGACCGCCTAGTCCCGCGCCAGCAGCGGTTCAGCAGGTACACCCGCTCATTGATGCGCGCGCTGGGGGTGCCGGTGCACAACATCTGGGGACTGCGCCCTGCCGTGCTGAGCGGAACGCGAGACCCGGTACCGCTCAACGCCTATCACGAGTTCGACGAGCGTGGACTGCTGACCGATGTGCCGACGCTGAGCTTTCATCAGCACCTGCCGCACTACGAACTGACCGCACCGGAAGGCGCGACTCTGCGCGTCCTGGCCCGCCAGCCTATCGACCTGAACCGTCCCCATCCGTTCACCGACGCCGGCAATTCCGCGTTCAACGCCGTGGTCTGGATGCCCCCGGACGGGGACCGCGCCGGTGACATCGTGCTGATCGACTCGACGCACTTCACCACGCTGTTCGGCGGGACACAGAGTCTGCAGAACCTGTGGCGGAACCTGGCGACGATGACCGAGGGGTGATCAATCCGTGATCAGGCCAACCCTTTTCGCCTCGCTCACCGCGTCGGCACGTGACGACACCCCCAGCTTGCGGTAAATGGATGTCGCCTGACTCTTGGCCGTCTCACGGCCGATCACCAACTCCTCGGCGATCCGCTGCAGCGACAGGTGGCTGGCCAGATGCGGCAGCAACCGCAGTTCGGCAGCGGTCAACGGGCGGGCACCGCCGGCCGCCATCGCCTTGACGCGGTCGATGCGCTGGATCAGCGCGGTCGCGTCGGGCTCACGGTGACAGGTGCGCTCAGCGGCGGCCAGATGCCGGGCGAGCAGATCCGGATCCTGGATGACCGCCGCCGTCCACGCCAGCAGTCCGTGGCCGAGAAGTGCTGTGCGCGCGGACAGACTGCCCAGCCGGGCCAGCAGGGTCTCGGTCACGGTCACCGCCTGTCCGACGTCCTCACCGACTCGTGCGGCCATCACCGCGCTGGTGGCGTACACGACGATCATCGGCACAACGTCGCACAGGTCGTACTTGTCGGCCAGCGTCCGGGCCGCCTCGCTGCGCTGCACCGCGGCTTCGTCATCGCCGGCAGCGAGGTCGAGCAGCGCCAGGTGCGCCAGCGCCGCGGCATGGAATCCCGGCAGTTCGTCGATCACCGGCAGTGCGGCCTCCAGCAGACCGCGAGCGCGGGTGGCGTTGCCGCGCATGGCCTCCGCGGCGCCCTTCATGACGGTGGCCGCGCCCCACCACGGGTTCACCAGATTGTCCCCGGCCGCGCGGACGACGTCGGCCTGCCGCACCACTTCGTTGACCCCGTTCGCGCCCAGAAGCGAACTGATCAGCGCCACCGCCACTTTCACCGAGGGTGTGCCGTCGGACAGCGGGTGCCCACGGTCGGCGCGCACCGCCAGCATCAGTGACCGCTGGATCAACTCGGCGTCGGCCGTCGTCACCCCCAGCCAGGCGCGCGCGACCGCGGCGTCGGGGTGCTCGGCGAACGTGCGCGCATCCAGCATCGTCAACCGGCGCGCCAGCACCCCGGCCCGCCCGTCGAAGCCCAGTCGGACCGCCTCGCAGTTCACCAGGGCAGCGGCCCGCTCACGGTTCCCTGCGTCGACGGCGTGCACCAGCGCACCGTCGATGTCACCGTCCCGTTCCAGCAGATCTGCTGCGCGCGTGGCCAATTCACGGAAACGGGCCGGCGCGTTGAGACGCAGCCGGACGCGGAGCACATCGCCGAACAGGTGGTGGTAGCGATACCAAATCCGTTGGTGGTCAGTCGCCATCAGGAAGGGATTGCCCGATCCCGTCAGCGTCGCCAGCATGCGCGCGGAGTCGTCGCGGCCCAGCACGGTGTCGAGCTGCTCGGCGGTGAAGCGTCCGAGCACCGCCGACTCGACCAGAAACGTCGCGGTGTTCGCGTCGAGCCGGTCGATGACCTCTTCGACCACATAGTCGACCACCAAGTTGTCGCGTCCGGCCAGCGTCTCAAGCGTGGTGCCGTCCCGCAACGCCATCGCGGTCAGCACCACGCCCGCCGGCCACCCCTCGCAGAGGTCGACGACGGCTGAGATCGTCGCATCGTCACATGCACCGCTGACGGAGGTGAGCACGTCGACCGACTCCTGGGGGGAGAACCGCAGCACCTCTTGGTCGATCCGCACGACGGCGCGCTGCAGCCCGCGCCGCGCCAGGCCCAGCGGCAACACATACCGACCGACCAGCACGGCGGTGGTCGTCGGCGGCGCCTGGTCGAGCAGCATCTGCAGTGCGGTCACCGCTGCGGGGTCGGAGAGCTTGTGCACGTCGTCGAGCAGCACCACCAGCGCGCCGCAGCCGTCCAGCAGCTCGACCACCGCGGGCACCAGCTGAGCCTGCGGGCTGCGCCCGGGACCCCGCAGATAGCGCAGCAGATCGCTGTCTCCGCCGGTGAGCTGCACGACAGCCGTCGCGATGTGCAGCAGCAGGTGCACCGGGTCGTCGTCGAGATGATCGATGCGGACCCAGGCGAACGGCCGCGCGTCCGCGGCGTCCCACAGCGCGGCCGCGGTGGTCTTGCCGTAGCCGGCGGGGGCGGACACGACGACGACGTCACCGCCGTCCGCCGCCGTCAGCCGCCGGAGCACCCCCGGGCGTCGGATGACGCGGTCAGCGATCCTCGGCCGGCCGATCGTCGCGGCCGGAATCCGGGGCCGCCAGTCCCCCGCCAGCACGTCAAAATCCTAAACCCGACCCACGGTGACGTGCTCGTTTTCGCTTTATGGACTGGTGCACAGATCGGATGTCGGTGCCCGAGGGCACCATGGAAGCCATGTCTGTCACCACCGATGCGCTGTCACGCTTCTCCGCGTTGACGCGCGAATGGTTCGCGGGCACCTTCGTCGAGCCCACACCGGCGCAGGCGCAGGCCTGGAATGCGATCGCCGACGGCGACAACACACTGGTCATCGCGCCGACCGGATCGGGCAAGACGCTCGCGGCGTTCTTGTGGGCGATCGACGGGCTGGCCCGTGATCCCGAGGCCACCCGCGGCACCCGGGTGTTGTACGTCTCTCCGCTGAAGGCGCTGGCCGTGGACGTCGAACGCAACCTACGCACTCCGCTGACCGGTATCTCGCGGATCGCCGAACGTACCGGTGAGCAACCACCGGCCATCAGCGTGGGGGTCCGTTCCGGCGACACCACGCCCAGTAAGCGCCGCGAGCTGATCAGCAAGCCGCCCGACATCCTGATCACCACGCCGGAATCGTTGTTCCTGATGCTGACCTCGGCGGCCCGCGAGACATTGGCCGACGTTCAAACGGTCATCGTCGACGAGGTGCACGCGGTGGCGGGCACCAAGCGGGGCGCCCACCTGGCGTTGTCCCTGGAGCGCCTCGACGCGATGCTGCCCCGGCCGGCCCAGCGGATCGGGCTGTCGGCCACCGTGCGTCCACCCGAGGAGGTGGCCCGATTCCTGTCCGGTGCGGCCCCGACCACCATCGTCGCACCGCCCGCGGCCAAGACATTCGATCTGACCGTGCAGGTTCCGGTGCCCGACATGGCCAACCTTGAGGGCAACTCGATCTGGCCCGAAGTGGAGCAGCGCATCGTCGACCTGATCGAGGCTCACAATTCCTCGATCGTGTTCGCCAACTCGCGGCGGCTGGCCGAGCGGTTGACCGCCCGGCTCAATGAGATCCACGCCGAGCGGGCGGGTATCGAGCTCGGCGCACACAACCCCGGGGTGGCCGGCGGCTCCCCAGCCCACCTGATGGGCAGCGGGCAGACCTACGGCGCGGAGCCGGTGCTGGCCCGCGCGCATCACGGTTCGGTCAGCAAGGAGGCCCGCGCGGACGTCGAGGAGGCACTCAAGAGCGGCCGGCTCAAGGCGGTCGTGGCCACGTCCAGCCTGGAGCTCGGCATCGACATGGGCTCGGTCGACCTGGTGATCCAGGTGGAGACGCCGCCGTCGGTGGCCAGCGGGCTGCAACGCATCGGCCGCGCCGGCCACCAGGTCGGCGAGATCAGCCAGGGCGTGCTGTTCCCCAAGCACCGCACCGACCTGATCGGCTGCGCGGTCAGTGTGCAGCGGATGCTGGCAGGCCAGATCGAGACGATGCGGGTGCCCGCCAACCCGCTGGACGTGCTCGCCCAGCACACCGTGGCGGCGTGCGCGCTGGAGCCGGTCAACGCCGAGGCCTGGTTCGACACCGTGCGCCGTAGCGCCCCCTTCGCGACACTGCCCCGCAGCGCGTACGAGGCGACGCTGGATCTGCTGTCGGGCAAGTACCCGTCGACGGAGTTCGCCGAACTGCGGCCGCGCATCGTCTACGACCGCGACAGCGGCACCCTGACGTCCCGGCCCGGCGCCCAGCGGCTGGCCGTCACCTCCGGCGGGGCCATCCCGGACCGCGGCATGTTCACCGTGTACCTGGCCACCAATGCGGACTCCGAAAAGCCTTCGCGCGTTGGCGAACTCGACGAGGAGATGGTCTACGAGTCCCGGCCCGGCGACGTCATCTCCTTGGGTGCGACCAGCTGGCGGATCACCGAGATCACCCATGACCGGGTGCTCGTCATCCCCGCCCCCGGCGAGCCCGCCCGGCTGCCGTTCTGGCGAGGCGACGGTGTGGGCCGGCCCGCGGAGCTCGGGGCGGCCATCGGCGCGTTCAACGGAGAGCTGGCCCGGCTGGACCGGGCGGCATTCGAATCCCGCTGCCAGGAAGTGGGTTTCGACGCATTCGCCACCGACAACCTGTGGCAGCTGATCTCCGAACAGCGGGAGGCCACCTCGGCTGTGCCGTCGGACACCACGCTGGTGGTGGAACGGTTCCGCGACGAGCTCGGCGACTGGCGCATCATCCTGCATTCCCCGTACGGGCTGCGGGTGCACGGGCCGCTGGCGTTGGCGGTCGGCAAACGGCTCTACGAGCGGTACGGCATCGATGAGAAGCCGACCGCGTCCGACGACGGCATCATCGTGCGGCTGCCCGACACCGACGACACCGCCCCCGGCGCAGACATCTTCGTGTTCGAGCCCGACGAGATCGAGCCCCTGGTGACCGCCGAGGTCAGCTCGTCGGCGCTGTTCGCGTCCCGGTTCCGGGAGTGCGCCGCCCGCGCTCTGCTGCTGCCGCGCCGGCACCCGGGCAAGCGCTCGCCGCTGTGGCACCAACGTCAGCGGGCCGCCCAGCTGCTCGACGTCGCGCGCGGTTATCCGGATTTCCCGATCGTGCTCGAAGCGGTCCGGGAATGCCTGCAGGACGTCTACGACGTCCCGATGCTGGTCGACCTGATGTCGCGCATCGCGCAGCGGCGGGTGCGGCTACTCGAGGTCGAGACTGCGACCCCGTCACCGTTCGCGGCGTCGCTGCTGTTCGGCTATGTCGGCGCGTTCATGTACGAAGGTGACAGCCCGCTGGCCGAACGCCGCGCCGCCGCACTGTCTCTGGATCCGACGCTGCTGGCCGAACTGCTCGGCCGCGTCGAGCTGCGCGAGCTGCTCGACGCCGACGTGGTCGCCACCACGGCGCGGCAGCTGCAGCACCTGACACCGGAACGGCTGGCCCGCGACGCCGAGGGGGTCGCCGACCTGCTGCGGCTACTCGGACCGCTGACCACCGACGAGATCGCCGCGCGCTGTGAGCATTCCGAGATCGGCGGCTGGCTGGAAGGTCTGCTGAGCGCCAAACGGGTGCTGCAGGTGTCCTTCGCCGGGCAGTCCTGGTGGGCCGCCATCGAGGACATCGGCCGGCTGCGCGACGGTGTCGGTGTGGCGGTGCCGGTGGGTGTGCCGATGGCGTTCCTGGAGCAGGTGGTCGATCCGCTGGGCGAGTTGCTGTCGCGGTATGCGCGCACACGGGGCCCGTTCACCACCGCCGAGGCGGCCGCCCGTTTCGGGTTGGGGCTGCGCGTGGCCGCCGACGTGTTGGGCCGGCTGGCCGTCGACGGCAAGCTGGTGCGCGGCGAATTCACCGACGTGGCCGCCGATTCCGGGGAGCAGTGGTGCGACACGGAGGTGCTGCGCATCCTGCGCCGGCGGTCGCTGGCAGCGCTGCGGGCCCAAATCGAGCCGGTCAGCACCGCGGCGTTCGGGCGCTTCCTGCCCTCGTGGCAGATGCTCGGCGGCGATACGGTCACCGGTGTCGACGGCCTGGCCGCGGTGATCGACCAGCTGGCGGGAGTGCCGATGCCGGCGTCGGCGGTCGAGCCGCTGATCTTCGGGCAGCGGGTGCGCGACTACCAGCCCGGCATGCTCGACGAACTGCTGGCCTCCGGGGAGGTGCTGTGGTCGGGTGCCGGTTCGCTGTCCACGGCCGACGGCTGGGTCGCGTTCCATCTGGCCGAGACCGCTCCGTTGTCGCTGGCGCCGCCCGGGGAACTCGACCTCACCGACGTGCACCATGCGGTGCTGGGCGCACTGGCCGGCGGCGGGGCGTACTTCTTCCGGCAGCTATCGGTCGACGGCGTCACCGCGGCCTCGTTGAAAGAGGCGTTGTGGCAATTGATCTGGGCGGGATATGTCGGCGGTGACACGTTCGCTCCGGTGCGGGCGCTGCTGGCGGGCACTCGGGGCACCGGTCAGCGCCGGGCGGCGACGCCGTCGCACCGGCATCGCCGGGCTCCCCGGCTGAACCGCTACAGCTTGAGCACGTCGAACCTCAGCGCGCACCGCGACACCGACCCGACGGTGGCGGGTCGCTGGTCGGCGCTACCGGTCGCCGAGGTCGACACCACCATGCGCGCGCACTACCAGGCCGAACAACTGCTGGCGCGGCACGGCGTGCTGACCAGGGGCGCCGTGGCCGGTGAGAACTTCCGGGGGAACGTGCCCGGCGGGTTCGCGTCGATGTACAAGGTGCTGACCACGATGGAAGAGGCCGGCCGGTGTCAGCGCGGCTATTTCGTGGAGTCCCTCGGCGGCGCGCAGTTCGCGACGGCCAGCACCGTCGACCGGTTGCGCAGCCACGCCGACAGCATCGACGACCAGCAGCAGAACCTGCGCGCGATCGCGATCGCGGCGACCGATCCGGCCAACCCGTACGGCGCCGCGCTGCCGTGGCCGTTACGCGACACCGACGGCGACAAGGCGCACCGTCCCGGCCGCAAGGCCGGCGCGTTGGTGGTGCTGGTCGACGGAGAGTTGGCCTGGTTCGTCGAGCGGGGCGGCCGGTCGCTGCTGAGCTTCACCGCCGATGCCGGGATCAACAACGCCGCCGGTGCGGCGCTGGCGGAACTGGTGACGCGGCAACGGGTTCCGGGGCTGCTGGTGGAGCGCATCGACGGTGTGCCGGTGCTGGAGTCGCGAGATTCGGTGGTGGCCGAGGCGCTGACGACGGCCGGGTTCTCGCGCACCCCCCGCGGGCTGCGGTTGCGCTGATGCCCGAGGGAGACACCGTCTATCGGGCCGCATGGAAGCTCCGCGAGGCGCTGGAGGGACGTGAGCTGACCCGCTGCGATGTCCGCGTGCCCCGCTACGCGGCGGTGGATCTCAGCGGTCAGGTGGTCGATGAAGTGCTCAGCCGCGGCAAGCACCTGTTCATCCGGGTCGGGCAGGCCAGCATCCATTCGCATCTGAAGATGGAAGGGGCGTGGGTGATCGGCCGGGTCCGGGTGCCGGAGTACAAGATTCGGATCGTGCTGGAGACCGCGCAGTCTCGGGCGTCGGGTGTTGATCTGGGTGTCCTGGAAGTGCTGGATCGCGCCACCGACATGGACGCCGTCGCCCACCTCGGCCCGGATCTGCTCGGCCCTGACTGGTCGGCGCCGGTGGCGGCAGCCAACCTGATGGCCCACCCGGACCGTCCGTTGGCCGAGGCGCTGCTCGATCAGCGGGTGCTGGCCGGCGTCGGCAATGTGTACGCCAACGAGATCTCTTTCGTGTTCGGGTTGCGTCCGAGCACCGCGGTCGGCGAACTGACCGACCCGCTGCGCGTCGTCAACCGGGCTCAACAGATGTTGTGGCTCAACAGAATCCGCCTCAACCGCACCACAACGGGTAATACCAGGCCGGGTCAGGATGTGTGGGTGTACGGCCGGGCTGGTCTGCCCTGCCGTCGCTGCGGCACGCTCATCGAGACGGACAAGGGCGGCGACCGGGTCACCTATTGGTGCGCCACCTGCCAGCGCTGACCGCCCGCCCATATCCGCCGAAATCGCATTCCACGCGCCCACCTGTGCATAATTCCAGCGCCACACGCAATCTCGGCGAATCAGTCCGCGACGAAATCGCATTCCACGCGCCCACCTGTGCATAACTTCAGCGCTGCGTGCAATCTCGGCGAACCGTGTCGGGGGCCGGGTCAATCATTCGGCCATGAGACATGTCATCATCGGAACCGAGGCCGTCGCGACCGGCACCGTCACCAGTCACGAACTCAGACGCTGGTACCGCCCGATCTTCCCCAACGTGCACGCACCTGTGGACCGCGAACTCACACTGCGGGACCGGACCATCGGCGCGTGGCTATATTGCAGGCGCGAGGGCATCGTCACCGGGCTGGCCGCGGCCGCGTTACACGGTTCACTGTGGGTCGATGACGCCGTCGACATCGAATTGATTTTCAAGTGTTCACGTTCCCCAGCGGGGCTGGTCGCCCGCAACGAACGCATCGCACCGGACGAGTACCGGGACCTCGACGGTCTGCCGGTGGCAACGCCTGAGCGCACCGCGTTCGACCTGGGGCGATTCCGACCCGACTACGAAGCTCTGGCACGGTTGGACGCGCTCATGCGTGTCCGCCCCTTCGAGATTGACGACATCATGGTGCTCGCAGATCGATACAAGGGCGCACGCGGAGTTGCCCGGCTCAAGGCGCTGCTCCCCTACGTCGACGGTGGCGCCGAGTCACCGCGAGAATCGTGGTGGCGAAAGCTGCTCATCGACGCCGGCTTCCCCACGCCCGCCACCCAAATCCCGGTCGTCGACGAAGACGGCGTACACGTCCGCACCCTCGACCTGGGTTGGGAGGGTTTCAAGGTCGGGCTTGAATACGACGGCGACCAACATCAGTCCGACCGCCTGCAGTACCTCAAGGATCGGCGCGTCCTGCCTGAGCTTCGCCGCCTCAACTGGCATGTCACCTCAGTCGTCAAAGAAGACGATCCCGTCCTGGTGATCAACCGGCTGAACGCAGCCATGCGCTCGCGCGGCTGGCGAGGCGCGGTGCAGATCCCGTCGTACGCGTACGCCTACGCACGCCGTCTCACCGAGATTGCGCACAGCGTGCCCGCTTCGGCGTAGCGGCCGCGCGGAATGCGAGTTCGGCGTGCGGTGCTAGACCGTGCAGTCGACTCCCGCGACATCGGTGGCGATCACGCACGCCGACGGGTTGGACAGCTTCCACGCGCCGTCCTGATTCACCCAGTAGATGTTGTGGGTCTTGGTGCCGAAGATGGGGATGGTCACCGCGAGCTGCGCGTCGAGCTGGTCACCGTTGAGCACGGGGTTCTGCACCTGCCAGTTGACCATGCCGCCGTAGGTGTTCAGGCGATTGGCGATGTTGTCGGCGGTCGGCACGGCCGACTGTCCGCCGGCCAGCTTGGCGGCCCGTTCGCTCGCCGGCGCTCCGGTGTTGAGCACCTGCCGCAGCTCGGCGGTGAGCTGGCCGGCATCGGGCACCGACGGCTCGGCCGACGCTACCCCGACACCGCCCAACGCACCCGCAGCCACCACCGACATCGCCGCCAACGCAGCACGCATGAATTGCTTCCTTCCGCACAGAGGGTCCGACCCAGCCCACACCCCACCATGCAACCCTCCACGCCACAAGACCTACGTCCCCCCGAGTTGGGTCATTTGGCTTAGCCTCGATCCACCGATCAGCTGTTTGCGTGGTGATGAGTTCGATTGTGCGGCTTGATTCTGGTGTGTGCAGTGGTGTGCGTACCAGGGATCGCCCGGCCTCGCTGTCGGGTTGTTCCTGTTGGTCTTTCGCGTCGCGGGATGGGTTGAGAGGACCTGGTTAGGCGATGATGGGCCGATTTTGGTGAGACAGGCTGCCGAACAGGGTGTTCCAGGCATGTTCCCAGGGCCAGTCTCGTGGTAGGTGCAGGGTCAGCCGGCGGGCTGAGGACGCGATACGGGCTGGGACGCTGATCAGCGTTCGGCGGATGGTAGCGGTGCGGGCTTTGGCCAACGGTCCCCTGGTAAGGGTCGCGGCGGCGCGGGTGAGGTTGAACGCCATGGTGGCCATGACCAGCCAGGCGGCGTTGGCGGTGAATTTCCCTGAGGGCAGGTGAGCCAGGGCGGAGTTCTTCAGGTCGGCATGAACCTGTTCGATGATGGCGTGGCCGCGGTGGGTCTTGTCGGCGGTGACGGTGTCCAGATCAGTGGTGGTGAAGAACGCGTGGAAGCGCCAGGTGTCGAACAAGGTCTGCTGCCCGTCACTGCCGGTGGTGTTGAGGTCGGGGATGCGGCGCACCACCAACCGGCCGGGCACCTGCTGGCTGGCTTTCTTGGAACTGAACGCGGTGAATCCGATCTCGGCGACCTCGGCGCGGGAGATCCATCGCTTGGTGGGTTCGTCGTATATGGCGTCGGTGTACTCGATCGGTGTCCACGCGTCGTCGGGGATCTGGGCGATCGCGGTTTTGACTTTGGTGTCCATCCGCACCGTGATCGATACCTCAGCGCCGCCGCGCAGTGCTGCAGCGACGGTGGGATGGCCGTAGAAGGCTGAATCGGCTCGCAGCAGCGGCTTGCCGGTGGCTTCGGGGCTGCGCAGACGGTTCACGGTGGCCAGGGTGTCGGCGATGATCCGCTTGGCTCCCCGTGGTGAGCCGCACGATCCTTTGCGCAGACGGGCACCGGTGATCACCGGCGCACCGGCGGTAGTGGTGAGCGTGGCGATCAACGCGTTGAGCCCGCGGACCCGGGTGTAGCCGTATCCGGATCCTTGTTTGGCATAGCCGTGGACTTCGATGATGGTGTCGTCCAGATCGACCAGGATCGGGCCGTCGATCCCGGCCAGCAGCGGGGTGCGGGCATGCAGGCCCGCCAGGAACCGGGAGGCCACCGCGTCGAGTTGGCGGACATGCCCGAAGGTGAATGCGCGCAGGAACGACCCCAAGGTCGAGGGTGCATACGGGCGGTCGAACACGGTGCCCATCGCCCCGTGCCGCAATAAGGCCATGTCATCGATGCTGTCGGCTCCGGCCACCATGCCTGCGACCAGGCAGGCGACTTTCGCGCCACTGTTGGAGCCCTTGTCGGTCGGGACGCTGAGATGCTCATCCGCCAGTGCGGCCAGGCCGCACTGGCCGGCCAAGGCGGCCATCGGGACCAGCCCGGCGCACGACACCAGATTCGGGTCATCGAAGACTGCTGAGGCTACGGGCCGGGTGTGAGATAGTTGCATCTACGAGATGCCCTTCGTTGTGGCCGAATGTGATCTTAGAGAAATCTCATTCTTTCACCACGACAGGGCATTTCGGCGTTACAACCCACTCCGCGCCGCTACCTAATCGGTGTATCCAGGCTTAGTGCCTTGAATTCTCGGCGTTCAGTGCGTTGAGGATTGCGTTGACCTCGGTGTTTAGGGCTGGCGGGTAGGTGGCGATGACGCCGTTGAGGTCGATGGTGGCTGATCGCAGGGGTTTGAGGGTGCGTAGGAATCGGCGCAGTGACAGGCCGGTGCGGGTCTGGACTTCGCGGCTGACGGCCAGGGCGGTGAACACGATGGTCAGGTGGGCTTCGATGGCGTCGCGGGTGCGGGCGAACATGGGCCGGGCAGCGAGGTCGGATTTGGACATCCGGAAGGACGCCTCGACGTGCCAGAGGTCGTGGTAGCTGGCGACCACTTCGGTCGCGGGCATCAGTGCGGTGTCGATGTTGGTGACGTAGCCCTTGAGCCCGACCAAGCGGCGGGCGCGCTGCAACGACGCCTCGTCAAATTCTTGGGAACCGTTGCAGTTCTTGATGAACCGCGGTACCCGCGCGGCTTTCTCGCCGGCGACGACCGCGCGGGCCTTGTTCTCCTGCAGGTTGAGCGTCTTGGTGTCGCGCACCGCGCGTTTGGTCGAGTACGCCCACACCGCCCGCCAGGACTTGGTGTGGGTCGCCGGATCCCAGACGGGCTCGGCTTTGCGCTTGGGGTCGCTGGTCTTGGTCGCGGTGCCGCGTCGATCGCGTGGGGTGATGGTGTCGATGATCTGGCCATCGGTGAAGAAGTCGCCGTGCCAATGGAAGTGCGAGGCCAGATCGTTGGGCGCTTTGGTAACCCTCGATCCGACGATGAACCGCAACCCTGCCTCATCAAGTTCGCGCAGATTGCCGCTGGCCAGCATGCCCGCATCAGCGACGACGACAATGTCGGTGATCTCGTGGCGGGCTTGGAATGCCTTCACGATCGGCACGATCGTCAGAGTTTCGGCCTTGTTTCCTTCGAAACAGCCGATTTCCAAGGGGAATCCGCACCGATCGACCAGCAGCCCGACCACGATCTGCGGGTCCACTCGGCGTTCCTTGGAGTACCCCACGCGGCGTAGGTCGTCTTCCTTGTCGGCCTCGAAATACAGGGTCGTGACGTCGTAAAGCACCAGGCTGACATCACCGGCGGTGCGGGCGTGGGCGAAACACGCTGCGGCGATCTGGTCGCGGTAACCACCACCGCGGGCACGGCGCAGGGTGCGCTTGCGGGTCGACAGTGACGCTGAGGTACGTCCCAGCTCGGCGAGGACCCGATCGGCGTCGAGCAGGCTGGTCGGCTCGACCACCCGGGCGATGACCAGGTCACGGAAGACCTCATCGCCGACCGCGTCGTCGAACCCCAGGCTGGCATACACCTGCGCCAGGGCGTCATACAGCAGCCCGCTGCAGCTCTTGAGCACCCGCGGCCGCACCACCAACTCCCGTACTGCGGATTCTCCAGCATCCTCGGTGAACAGCATGCCAGCTGGCGGTGGAACCATATGGGCCCGAACGGCTTTCAGCGTGATCCCCAGATCCAACTCGCCTTGGGTGTCATCGGCCAACAGCCGGCGGGCCTCCTCGAGCAGCAGACCCAGCTCGGCGTCATCACGCGCAGAGCCCACATGGCGCACGATCCGGCGGCGGCCATCGACGGATTCGGCGATCTGGACCGCGGTCGCGCCCGAGGCCGTGCGCACCCGCCGAATCCACACCATCCAGGCAGCCTACTGACCCAAATTAGTGCCTAGCAGGGGCACTAAGCGGAGACATCACCCCAGCTCAAGACACCGCCACCCTACAAAACTGACCAAAGTGACCCAACTCAGGCCACAAGACCTACGTCCCCGGCGCCGAAACGCGCGTATCCACGCGGCCCCTCGCGTGGGGCCGCGTGGAATACGGTCTCAGGGGGGTCAGAACGGCAGGGCGAACTTCACGATCTTGCGCACCACCGTCGCGAACTGCCGCGGCAATGGCCCGGTGTTGTAGGGCACGCCGTAGCGCTCACAGATCTCCCGCACCTTCGGCGCGATCTCGGCGTGCCGGAACGCCGGAATGTCCGGAAACAGGTGATGTTCGATCTGAAAGCTCAAGTTGCCGGACAAGATGTGAAACAGCTTCCCACCGGTCAGATTGGCCGAGCCGAGCACCTGCCGGAAATACCACTGTCCACGCGTCTCGGCTTTGGTCTCCTCGATGGAGAACTCCTGGACATCCTCGGGGAAGTGCCCGCAGAAGATGATCATGTACGCCCACACGTTGCGCATCAGATTGGCGGTCAGGTTGCCGGTGAACACCCACGGCGCGAACGGGCCGGCCAGCAGCGGGAACGCGACGTAGTCCTTGAGTGTCTGCCGCTTCGTCTTGGCCCAGATCTCGCGCAGAATCTCGCGCTTGTCGGTCAGGGTGATCTCACCGGCGGCGATCTTCTCGCTCTCCAGCTCGTGCAACGCCACGCCGTACTGGAACAGCACCATCAGCAGGAACGCGTACACCGGGTTGCCCAGGTAGTACGGACGCCACTTCTGGTCGGAGCTCATGCGCAGGATGCCGTAGCCGATGTCGCGGTCGAGCCCGACGATGTTGGTGTAGGTGTGGTGCATGTAGTTGTGCGAGTGCCGCCACTGGTCGGCCGGGCAGGCGGTGTCCCACTCGAAGCCACGGCTGGAGATCGCCGGGTCGCCCATCCAGTCGTACTGGCCGTGCATGACGTTGTGGCCGATCTCCATGTTGTCGATGATCTTGCTCAGCCCCAGCATCGCGGTTCCTGCCAGCCAGAACGGCGGAAAGATGCCGCCGAACAGCAGAGCGCGGCCGCCGATCTCAAGTCCGCGCTGCGCCTTGATCATTCGCCGGATGTAGGTGGCGTCGCGCTCGCCGAGGTCGGCGATCACGCTTTCCTTGAGCGCGTCGAGTTCCCTACCGAATGCCTCGGCCTGCTCGGGGGTCAGGGTGACGGTCTTGCCGGCGACGGTCTTGGTGATGGTCTGTTGCGTCGGGGCGGCCGGGTTGGTGGTCGGGGTGGTCGGGGTTTCCAGGACTTCGGTCATGATCTCCCTCTCAGTTTTGGTCAGTTCTCGGGCGGGCGCCGAGATCGCGTCCAGCGCGGCGATTCGTCCACTTGACGCGCGTGGAATGCGATTTCGGCGGTTATAGGTCGACGTCGACATCGCCGGCCGGCGCCGACACGCAGATCTGGATGTCCTCCTCCTCCGTCGACGACAGTGCTCCAGTGATGACGTTGCGCACCGCACCGCTGGTCTTGCGACGAGTGCACGAGAAGCAGATGCCCATCCGGCATCCACTCTCCGGGGTCAGGCCCGCATCCTCGGCCTGGTCGAGCAGCGGACGGCCGTCATCGACGACGTCGAGTCCGCTGCCGGTGAATTGCACTCGGCCACCGCTGGATTCGCCGGTGAACACCGGTGGCACGAAGCTCTCCGCGACGGAATCGGGGTAGACGCCCCGGACCGCGTCGACGAGCGCGGGCGGTCCGCAGACGAACACCGCGTCGGCGTCGAACACGCGGTCGGTGAACCGCGGCGGCAGATCGGATCCGGTCGTGTCGCGGGTGTACCCGTGCAGGACGCGCACATTCGGCATCACCGCGGCGATCTCGGCGAGCTCGTCGCGGTAGCACGCCTCCGGTGCCGAACGCGCGTAGTGCACGAACGTCACCTCGCCGGCGTGCCGGCGGGCGCGTAGCGTTCGCAGCATCGACATCACCGGGGTGATGCCGCTGCCGCCGGAGACCAGCAGCAGGCGTCCCGGGGTGTCGGGCAGTGTGAACTCGCCGGCGACGGAGTCCAGACCGACAACCATGCCCGGCCGGGCGTGCTCGAACAGATAGGACGACACCAGTCCGCCGTCGTGGCGGCCGACGGTCAGCTCGATATGCCGATCGGTCTCGGCGTTGGCCGGCGAGTAGGGCCGGGTGCGGCGGCGGCCATCGATGTCGACGGAGACATTGATGTGCTGACCGGCCCGGAACCCCGTAAATGCTCGGTTGGGCGCCAGGGTCAGCGTCACACTGCGCGGCGTGCTGCGCCGCACGGCGACCACGCGGGCACGGGCGTGGCCCCGTGTCCATGTCGGGTCGACCAGCTCGGTGTAACGGTCGACGCCGTGCGGACCGGTCAGCAGGTCCAGCAGCGCGGACCTGCGCACCTTCGTGAGCGTTTCAGTGAACATATGTACACCGTGCGCGCCGAGGGCCGGGCAGGTCAAGAGATCGCTGCAGCGTGTGGTAGGTTTCACACAGTGAACAGTCGTACGCCCAGCTCACGATCGGGTCGGTCCCGGTCTCGCGAGAAGGAGACGCTGTCACGCGAGGAACGCAAGGAGGCCACCCGGCGGGCGATCGTCGCGGCGGCGCTGCGCCTGCTCGCCGAACGCAGCTTCAGTGGCCTGAGCCTGCGCGAGGTCACCCGGGAGGCCGGCATCGTTCCGGCAGCGTTCTACCGGCACTTCGAGTCGATGGAAGCGCTCGGCCTCGTGCTGATCGACGAGTCGTTCCGGGCGCTGCGCGAGATGCTGCGCGGCGCGCGGGCCGGCAGACTCGACCCGAACCGGGTGATCGAGTCCTCGGTGGACATCCTCATCGACAGCGTGCAGCAGCGCCGCGAGCACTGGCGCTTCATCGGCCGCGAGCGCTCAACCGGCGTCACGGTGCTGCGGTATGCGATTCGCACCGAAATACGGCTGATCACTTCGGAATTGGCGATCGACCTGGCGCGCTTCCCCAACCTGAACACTTGGAGCAGCGAGGACCTCAACATCCTCGCCAACGTGTTCGTCAACAGCATGATCGCCATCGCCGAATCCCTCGAAGACGCCACCGACCCGGCCAGCATCGCCGAAATCCGCCGCATCGCGATCAAACAGCTGCGAATGATCACTGTCGGCGTGGCGGGCTGGCGCAGCGGTTAACGTGACGGGCATGTCGTCCGTCGTCGAAGTCACCCACCCCAGGCCCGAAATCTCCGTGGTCACCCTGAACCGGCCGGACAAGCTCAACGCGCTGTCCCATGAGCTGGTCGAGGGCCTGCACGCCGTGCTCGACGGCCTCGCCGCCGACAACACGTGCCGCGTGGTGGTCCTCACCGGCGCCGGACGCGGGTTCTGCGCCGGACTGGACCTCACCGCGCCCAACCCCGAGCAGACCGGCGGCGGCACCGAATTCCCCCGCTCGGGCATGCGGTGGCAGGAACGCATCGCCGACCTGACGGCCAAGATCCATCGGCTGCGGCAACCGGTGAGCGCGGCGGTCAACGGCGTCGCTTACGGCGGCGGACTCGGGATCGCCGCGGCCTGTGACATTCGGGTGGCGTCGCCGACGGCGCGGTTCTGCACGCAGTTCATCAAGCTGGGACTCGGGGGGTGCGACATCGGCGTGAGCTACACGCTGCCCCGCATCGTCGGCGCCGGCCCTGCCTTCGACATGATCCTGACCGCGCGTGTGGTCGACGCCGACGAAGCGCTGCGGCTCGGTCTGGCCTCACGGGTGGCCGACCCGGCACTGGACGAGGCGCTGTCGATTGCCGAAACACTCTGCGAATACGGAAAATTCGGCGTCGAATCGACCAAGCAGGTGCTGTGGGCCAATCTCGAGGCGTCCAGCCTGGAGGCTGCGCTGCACCTGGAGAACCGCAGCCAGATCCTGGCCTCGACCAGCGGCGAGATGCGCGAGATGGCCGCCACGATTCTCCGCAAGTCCTGACCTCGTCCGCCAAGGGGGCTTAACCCGGCAGCCCGGCAGCCCGGCCCTGCCGAAATCGCATTCCACGTGGCCAATTTCGCCCTGGGGCCGCGTGGAATGCGATTTCGGCGGAAACCCGGCGGACAGGAGCCGGGGTCAGGCGAGGGCGACGCCGAGCTCGCCGGCGAGCACCCGGATCATGTGCTGGACGCCGATCTCGTTGCGGCCGATCAGCATGTGATCGTGCTGACCGTGCCGCACCCCTTCCCCACACTGGGGCAGCATCACGAAGTCCTCGTCGCGGACGGCGGCGTGCACCTGGTTGTAGATCTCGTCGTAGAACGCGCGCTGCGCGTCGTCGGCGGCGGGATACCGGGCCATCCAGCTGTGCCGGACCGTGCAACGGGTCGGCTCGCCGGCGGGCAGGATGTCGATGATCTCCACCCCGACGGGGCTGTTGGCCAGGATCAGGTTCGGGTAGATCCAGTAGATGACGCCCATCCGGAGCACGGGATCCCAGTCCTGCGAGGGGTTGTCGTTCAGCTCGGCGATGTTGTTGAACGGGAAGCCGATCCGGTGATGGCGCCCCCACTCGTCATAGACGTGGGTGTTGGCCACCGTGTTGAGCCCGATCACGCTCTGCCCGTGCACATAGGGGAAGTGGTACCCCTCGGCGAAGGCCTCCAGGGCACCCTTCCAGCTGGTCTCGGACTCGAACTCGCGGTCGTCGTGGTACCCGTACGTGCGGTAGTTCCACTGCTCGAGTTCTGCGGCGAAGCCGCCCAGATGGGTGTCCAGGTCGATGTCGGCACCGGCGGTCAGCACCGCCCACACAAACCCGAACCGCTCCTCGTTGGGTAGTTCGACCAACCCGTAACCCTCCGGGTCCACCTCGGCGAACCCGGCTTTGCCCGGGATACGCACCAACTTGCCCGCCGAGTCGTAATTCCAGGCGTGATAAGGGCATACGAAGCGACGGGAGTTCCCGCTGCCGCAGGCCGGCATCGCGCCGCGGTGGCGGCAGTAGTTCAGGAACACGTGCGCCACGCCGTCGGCGTCGCGGGTGACCAGCAGCGAGTCGCCGAGCACCGACCGCACCACGTAGTCGTGTCTGTTCGGAATCTGACTGCCCGGCACGATGGCCAGCGGGGTGCGCCGCAGGATCGCCGACTCCTCGATCTCGGTGATCTTCGGATCGCGGTAGTAGTGAAGCGGCACCCGCAGCACCGCGTCGGCCATGTCCGTCGTCTTTGCGTTGACCAGCGCCAGTCCGCGTTCGGTCAACGTCCGGTCGAGCGTCATGCCAGTGACCATACACCTACGACATTGCGTATGGCCACGATGCCGCCGAGATTGCGCCCGGTGCGGGAGAACGGGCCCGAGGGCCGCGTGGAATGCGATTTCGGCGGAGGGTCAGCGTGGGGTACCTCCGCCGTCGGCGATGATCACCTGACCGGTGATGTAGCTGCCGGCGTCGGAGGTGAGAAGCAGTGCCGCACCGACCATTTCGTCGGCGGTCGCCAAGCGACCCATCAGCGTGCCGCCAACCATCCCGTCGATGGCCTCCTGCGGGTTCTTGCGCATCATGTCGGTGTCCACCGGTCCGGGAGCCAGCGCGTTGACCCGAATGCCGTGATGTACGAACTCCGCGGCCATGGACCGGGTGAACGACATCATCGCGGCCTTCATCGACGCGTAGATCGACAGCATCGGCGCGAAGATGAACGCGCCCACCGACACCATGTTGAGCACCGCGGCATGCTCACTGGCCTTCAGGTGCGGCAACGCCTCCTGCACGAGCAGCACCGGCCCGCGCAGATTGACCTCGAACGACTTGGTCAACGCGTCGACGGTCATGTGTCCGAACGGTTGCGCGAGCGGGTTGGCGGCATTGTTGACCAGCACGTCGACTCCGCCGAACTCGGACACGGTGCGCTCCACGAGCGCCCCGAGGTCGTCGACCTCGCCCAGGTGGGCAGGGATCCCGATCGCGGTGCCGCCCAAGCCACGCAGGTGTTGGGCGGCCTGCCCGCAGGCGTCGGCCTTGCGGCTGGCCACCACCACCCGCGCGCCCGCCAGCACATAGCCCTCGGCCAGCGCCAAGCCGATTCCGCGGGTGCCGCCGGTGACGATCACGGTCCGGTCTGTCATGTCGAACAGCCGGTCGAAGGAAGCGCGGTCCACTAGATGCATCCACCCACGCTGATGCGCCGGCCGACGTCGGCGCAGACGCTGACGTTGGGCGCAGGGACGTACACCGGCGGGGGCGGGGGCGGGGGCGGCGGCGGGGGCGCGCCCGGCGGCGGTGGCGGGGGCGGCGGCGGGGGTGGCGGCGCTAGGGCCTCGTTGAGCTCAGAGAACGGATCGGCGCAACCGGTGATGTCGACGTGGACTCCGCCGACGGAACCACACACCGCCCCGTAGGCCGGAGCGGGGATCAGCACCGGGACCGACGCCCCGAGAAACAGCGACGCGGACGCGACCAGCCAGCTCTTGCGCAACTGCACTCCTTGTCGTCTCCGGTGCCCGTCACCGCAGACAGGCTGATTGTGACAGTCGGGCCGCCCACCCCGCGGCCGAACCCGCCCGATCCGCGCTCGCGGCCGCACGGACCGCGCGGGCATCGTGATTTGCCATCTGGGCGCGAATCGGAACGGATTCCGTATGTCTGCACAGCATCTGGCCGGTTCTGGTATGCCGCCGCTCCGCGCGCCGACGTAGCCGACAGTGTCACCAGGTGCGCAAAGGCCCGTCAACAGGGGTCGCCAAGCACAATGCCTAGTCAGCGCCAAGATTGACGATGATGTCTAATCGCTCAGCGAACTGTTGACAGATGAAGTACATTTTTCCACTGTGCGTCGCTAACGCGCCGGGCGACGCACGTGACACGGGAGCGGGAACGCTGCCGACGGTGTTCGTGTGCGCTCAGATCGCGATAGAGCGATCTTCGAGGGGAGTCGCGATCTGAGCGCACATTCAGATCGTCCGCCCGCTGGTGAACCGCTGTTGGACGCCCGTCACCGGGTCGGCGAACGTCAACGTATGCGCCAGGAGCTTCAGCGGGGTCGAGAAGTCCCCGGCCGCCACGTCGATCACCGAGGGGTACAGCGGGTCGCCATCGATCGGCAGTCCGAGTGAGTTCATGTGGACGCGCAACTGGTGGGTGCGCCCCGTGCGCGGGGTCAGCCGGTAGTGACCGTCACCGCAGCTCTGCACCAGAGTCTCGGCGTTCGGCTCTCCCGGCTCCTCCAACGCCTGTAATCGGCTGCGCTGCTTGATGATCCGGCTGCGAACCGTCTCCGGAAACTCCCGCTGCGTGGGCGCCGACGACCGCGCGAGGTACGTCTTGGCCGCCTCGCCGCGCGCGAACATCGTCTGATAGGCGCCGCGGACCGCGCGATGGGTGGTGAAGACCAGCACCCCGGCGGTCAGCCGGTCCAGCCGGTGCGCGGGGCTGAGTTCGGGCTCGTCGAGTTCGCGGCGCAGCCGGACGAGCGCGGTTTGCGCGACATGCCCGCCGCGCGGCATGGTCGCGAGGAAGTGCGGTTTGTCGACGACGACGAGGTTGTCGTCCCGGTGCAGGATAGGCATGTCGAACGGCACCGGTACCTCGTCGGGTAGGTCACGGTACAGGTAGACCACCGAATTGGGTTGCAGCACAGTGGCTGCCGTCACGGTAGTGCCGTCAGCGGTGAACACCTCGCCGTCGAGCACCTTCTGCGCCGCTGCCTGACCGAACCGGTCGGCGAACTCCACCAGCACCGCACCGCCGCGCACCCGCACCCGCGCCGGTCCGAGCCCGTCGCGCACCGGAAGCGGTGCGGGGCGGGGGCGCCTCAATTGAGCGGTACCGGCTCGAGGATCTCAGCGCGCGCCTCCGGGGCGGCGGCGCGCAACGCGTCGGCGGACTCGTCGTCGGGCTGCGTCTGCGAGAGCACCTCGGCCTCCACCCGCGCCAGGTAGGTGTCGACCTCCCGGTCGATGTCATCGGCGCTCCAACCCAGCACGGGCGCAACGATTTCGGCGACCTCACGGGCGGAGTCCACGCCCCGGTGCGGGTACTCGATCGAGATCCGCATCCGGCGCGCAAGGATGTCCTCGAGGTGCAGCGCTCCCTCCGCGGCCGCGGCGTAAGCGGCTTCCACCTTCAGATACACCGGCGCCTCGGTGATCGGCTCGAGCAGCTCTGGCCGGTGGTCAGCCAGCGAGAGCACCTCGCCGATCAGCGACCCGTACCGGTCCAGCAGGTGCCGAACGCGATACGGATGCAGACCGTAATGCGCACCGACACTTTGTGTTTGGTTGATCATCGCGAAGTACCCGTCGGCGCCCAGCAGCGGCACCTTCTCGGTGATCGACGGCGCCACCCTGGTCGGGATGAACTCGGCGGCCGCGTCGATCGCGTCCTCCGCCATCACCCGGTAGGTGGTGTACTTGCCGCCGGCGATCGCGACCAGACCGGGGGCGGGCACCGCGACGGCGTGCTCGCGCGACAGCTTGGAGGTCTCCTCGCTCTCGCCCGCCAGTAGTGGCCGCAGTCCGGCGTACACCCCGTCGATGTCGTCGTGGGTCAGCGGTGTGGCCAGCACCTTGTTCACCTGCCCGAGGATGTAGTCGATGTCGGCCTTGGTCGCTGCCGGGTGGGCGAGGTCGAGGTTCCAGTCGGTGTCGGTGGTGCCGATGATCCAGTGCGTGCCCCACGGGATCACGAACAGCACCGACTTCTCGGTGCGCAGGATGATCGCGACCTCGCTGACGATGCGATCGCGGGGCACCACGATGTGCACGCCCTTGGATGCGCGCACCCGAAACCTGCCGCGCTGCTTGGACAGTGCCTGGATCTCGTCGGTCCATACCCCGGTGGCGTTGACCACGACGTGCCCGCGCACCTCGGTGACCGAACCGTCCTCGGAATCGCGCACCCGCACGCCGGTGACCCGGTCACCCTCCCGCAGCAGCGCGACCACCTGCGTCGACGTCCGCACCACCGCGCCGTAGTGCGCGGCCGTGCGCGCCACCGTCATCGTGTGGCGGGCATCGTCGACGACGGTGTCGTAATAGCGGATTCCACCGACCAGCGAGCTGCGCTTGAGTCCCGGCGACAGTCGCAGCGCACCCGAGCGGGTCAGATGCTTCTGCGCGGGAACGGATTTCGCGCCACCGAGCTGGTCATAGAGGAAGATACCGGCGGCGACGTAGGGCCGCTCCCACCACCGGTTGGTCAACGGGAACAGGAACGGCAACGGCTTCACCAGATGCGGCGCCAGCGTTGTCAGCGACAGTTCGCGTTCGTGCAGGGCTTCGCGCACCAGGCCGAACTCGAGCTGTTCGAGGTAGCGCAGCCCGCCGTGGAACATCTTGCTGCTGCGACTGGAGGTGCCCGAAGCGAAATCGCGGGCCTCCACCAGCGCGACCTTCAGGCCGCGGGTCGCCGCGTCCAGTGCCGCTCCGGCGCCGACGATGCCGCCGCCGATGACGATCACGTCGAACTGTTCGCTGCCGAGCCGTTCCCAGGCACGGACCCGCTGATCAGGGCTCAGGAAGGTCTGGCTGTTGCCCGGAGCGGGGATCGGGTCACCCACGTAAACCGGCTCCTCGTTACTCGTCAGTACGGGTTGTCGCCTCCCAGGCTAGCCGGACGACGATCAAGCGGCGAGGAACGAGCCGCGTGCTCAGTCCAGATCGTCGTGGGCCATCAGCCGGCGCGCGGCTTCCACGATCGACCCCGACAGCGACGGATACACCGACAGCGTCTGCGCCAGATCGGTCACCGAGATGCGGTTCTGCACGGCCAGCGCGATCGGCAGGATCAGCTCCGAGGCGATCGGAGCGACCACCACGCCGCCGATCACCACCCCGGTGGCGGGCCGGCAGAAGATCTTGACGAAGCCGTGCCGCAGCAGCGACATCTTCGCTCGGGCGTTGGTGCTCAGCGGCAGCATCAAGGTGCGGGCGGGCACACTGCCGTCGTCGATCGCCGACTGCGGGATGCCGACCGCGGCGATCTCCGGCCGGGTGAACGTCGCCGAGGCCACCGTGCGCAGCCGGATGGGCGACACGCCCTCACCGAGCGCGTGGTACATCGCGATGCGGCCCTGCATCGCGGCCACCGAGGCCAGTGGCAGCAGCCCGGTGCAGTCGCCCGCGGCGTAGATTCCGGCGGCCGGGGTCCGCGACACCCGGTCGACGGGGATGTAGCCGCCGGGTTTGAGATCGACGCCGACTCGTTCCAGGCCCAGCCCGGAGGTGTTGGGCACCGAGCCGACGGTCATCAGTGCGTGGCTGCCCTCGACGACGCGTCCGTCGGCTATGGCGACCCTGACGCCGGTGTCGGTGCGGGTCACCGAGTCGGCGCGGGCGTTCTTGACCAGCGTCACGCCGCGCTCGTTGAACACCTCCTCCAACGCGGCCGCGGCGTCGGAGTCCTCGTGGGGCAGGATCTGGTCACGGCTGGCCACCACCGTCACCGTCACGCCGAGCTCGGTGTAGGCGTTGCAGAACTCCGCGCCGGTCACCCCGGAGCCGACGATGATCAGGTGCTCCGGCAGCTCGGTCAGGTCGTACACCTGGCGCCATGTCAGGATCCGCTCGCCGTCGGGGATTGCGTTGGGCAGCACCCGCGGGCTCGCGCCGGTGGCGAGCAGCACGACGTCGGCTTTGAGTACGCCGACCTTGCCGTCGTTGGTGGTGACCTTCACCCGGTGGTGCGCCATGCCGGCGATGTCGTCGACGAGCTCTCCGCGGCCGCCGATGATCGTGACGCCCTGGTTGAGCAGTTGGCTGCCGATGTCGGCTGACTGCGACGCGGCCAGGGTCTTGACGCGGTTGTTGATCTGCGGGAGCGAAATCCGGGCGTCGTCGATGCCGATGTCGTAGCCCAGGCCCTGGGCGCGTCGCAGCTCGGTGCGCACACCGCTCGATGCGATGAACGTCTTCGACGGCACACAGTCATACAGCACGCACGCCCCGCCCAGACCGTCCTGGTCGACCACGGTCACCTGAGTGACGTCGCGTCCCCGCGCGGCCGCGACCAGAGCCGCCTCGTATCCCGCTGGTCCTCCGCCGATGATCACGATGCGCGTTACCACGTTCTCAACCTAGGGCACGGAGGTGGCCGAGGCGTTCAGACACATGCTCCGCCCGATGGCGGCCGGGCGTCTAAGCTTCTCGCGTGCCGATCTACGCCGCCTACGGATCGAATATGCATCCCGAACAGATGCTGGAGCGGGCTCCGCACTCCCCGATGGCCGGGACGGGCTGGTTGCACGGATGGCGGCTGACGTTCGGCGGCGCGGACATCGCCTGGGAGGGCGCGCTGGCCACGATCGTCGAGGACCCGAACTCGAAGGTATTCGTCGTGCTCTACGACGTGACCAAGGAGGACGAGGAGAACCTCGACCGTTGGGAGGGCTCCGAACTGGGCTTCCACAAGAAGATCCGGTGCCGGGTGGAACGCACCTCCTCAGACACCGACACCGATCCGGTGCTGGCGTGGCTGTATGTGCTCGACGCCTGGGAGGGTGGTATCCCGTCGGCGCGGTATCTCGGCGTGATGGCCGATGCGGCCGAGATCGCCGGGGCGCCAGCTGAATACGTGCACGATCTGCGCACGCGCCCCGCGGGCAACGTCGGCCCCGGCGCGTAGGCGTCCTTTCCCTGAACCGCGCGTCGACCGAACCCACGTGTCGGTGCCCAGGCCTCGTCCGGGCCCCGGTTCCGCCGCGTCACCCGCGAAATCCTCGGGGCCGCCCACCCGTCGTCCTGGTGAGCGTCGGATCGCAAACTCCGTGACTGTTGACGGCTGGCCGGGAGTCTCCGGGCGTTGTCAACCACGTGGCAAACGCACTGGTGTCGTCCACGCCACGGATGCCAGGTCGACGGCATCGGCGAAAGTCCACCGTCGCCGGCGCTCCGCGCGTGCGCAGGTTCCGCGCGTCACCGCTGTCCGGGCGACAACTCAGCCTGAAACCCATCGCTGTTGACGGCGCCCAGTCACATACTCGCCCGTTGGTGACCGCGATGGGGCCCTACCCGGACTCGAAATCGCACGCGTACAACGCGGGTGCGGGGCCCGGGCGAAACATCGCGTCACTAAGTCCGCAGCGAATGCGACGTCGCTGTGCCTCAGCGCTCGTCGATCCCCCGAAGTGGGGCCACAACTGAACGTCACAGTGGGGCCAGCTCACATTGACATTGCCAGGTCCCTCTTCTCAGCTTTCATGGGCGCGAGGCTTGCCCATCGACCTGAGCATTTCCAGCATGCCGTGAAGGTGAGCGACCGCAGTCTCGATGTCGTAGTAGTTGCGTTGCCCTGCTCGGGACTCGGCCGCCAGAAGCCCGCAGCGATGAACGTCGTGGAAGTCGCCGTACGGAAACTTGTAACGGCCCTTGCGGTTCTCGTCCTGCAGGTCGTCGATCCCCAGATACCATTTGGAGTACTCCGCGATCCCGCACTTTTCGATGAACTCGTTCTCCTGCCGGGCCGACGGCTGATGCTCGCTCCATGCATCGCGGTCGTCGATCACACAACTGCCCGCCTCTATCAACTCCTGCGCATGCCTGTATGCCCTGTCGTTCAGTTTGACCGTCATGAATACACATTCGCTGTCACGGCAGCTCCTACCTTCGTCCCGGCGCGCCAGAATTTGTCACGCATGGTTCTCCTAGCGGGGTGAAGCCGCCTGTCGGCAATCGATTCATCGCCTTACTGTGACCTTATTTTTCTCTTAGTTTTCTTAAAAAGGGTGTAAGGTGGCCCGCAAGCGTTCGTCGCAAGGGAAGGAACCCGCATGCTGCAATCACCTGAGCGGATCGTCCTCATCACCGGCGCGTCGCGCGGCGTCGGCGCCGCAGTCGCCCAGCGGGTCGCCGCCCCGAACACCCACGTCCTCGTCCAGCATCGCGGAAACGCCGAGCGTGCCGAGTCCGTGGCGCAGGCCGTCCGCGACGCGGGCGGGGATGCATCGACGATCGCCGCCGACATCTACGACGAATTCGCCGTCGCGGCGATGATCGACACCATCCGCGCACGCTTCGGCCGACTCGACGTCCTCATCCTCAACGCCTCCGGCGACCTGGAGATGGGCGCCGGACCGAGCCACGCCATGCGGGCCAAAGGCGATGCCCAGCGCCGCCTCGCCACGCTGGCGATGCCGTTGATGCCTGCCGGCGCCCGGATCGTGTTCGTCACCAGCCATCAGGCGCACTTCTACCCAAACAAGGCGGTGCCGAAGGGCTACGCAGGCGTCGCCGCGAGCCAGCGGGCCGGCGAAACCGCGCTGTACGCACTGCGCTACGAGTTCGCGCACGCGGGAATCGGTTTCACCGTGGTCTCCGCCGAAATCACCCAAGACATCGTCATGGTGCCGGCCATCGCCGACGCGGCGACCGCCGCACGGCCGACCGGGATCGTGTACGTCGGCGGCACGGGTCACCTGATGACCGCCTGAATCGCGGCCGCAGAACTACCCGCCGGTGGTGTCGGCGACGCGCGGTCGCGGTGCGGGCCACGGGGCCGGAACCGGGCGGTAGCGGATCCGCTGCGGCCACCAGAACCACCGGCCCAGCAGCGCCGCGATCGACGGCGTCATGAACGACCGGATCACCAACGTGTCGAAAATCAGGCCCATGCCGATCGTGGTGCCCACCTGGCCGATGATCGTCAGATCGCTGACCGCCATCGTCATCATCGTCAGCGCGAAGACCATGCCGGCCGCGGTGACCACCGAGCCACTGCCGCCCATCGTGCGGATCAGACCGGTCTGCAGGCCCGCGTGGATCTCCTCCTTGAGCCGGGCCACCACCAGCAGGTTGTAGTCCGCCCCCACCGCCAGCAGGATGATCACCGCCATCGGCAGCACCATCCAGTGCAATTCGATGCCGATGATGTGCTGCCACACCAGAACCGACAGCCCGAACGATGCGCCGAGCGACAGCACCACCGTGCCGACGATCACCGCGGCGGCGATGATCGCGCGAGTCAGGATCAGCATGATGATGAAAATCAGTCCGATGGCGGCGATTCCGGCGATCAGCAGGTCGTAGCGGGTGCCGTCGGCCATGTCCTTGAAGGTGGCCGCGGTGCCGCCGAGATATATCTTCGACCCCTCCAGCGGCGTGCCCTTGATCGCCTCCTTGGCAGCCGTCTTGAGCGCGTCGATCTTTCCGATGCCCGCCGGCGAGAGCGGATCACCCTCGTGGGCGATGATGAACCGCACCGCGTGGCCGTTCGGTGAAATGAATTGCTCGATGCCGCTTTGGAAGTCGGCGTTCTCGAAGGCCTCCGGCGGAAGATAGAACGAGTCGGCGTTCCAGGCGTCGTTGAACGCGTCGCCCATCGCGCCGGCGTCGGCCTGCATTTCGGCACCAGCTTCCAGCTGGCTGTTCTGGGTCTGATACTGCGTCAGCATCATCTCCCGCTGCGACTTCATCGTCGCGATCTGCTGCGGCATCAGCGCGACCATCTCGGGCATGATCGCGGCCATCCGCTCCAGGTCCGGGACCAGGTCCTGGACATTGTCGGTCAGCAGATTCGTGCCGTCGATCAGGTCGAACAGCGAGCGCATCGAGTGACACACCGGGATGTTGTAGCAGTGCGGTTCCCAGTAGAAGTAGTTGCGGATGGGCCGGATGAAGTCGTCCAGATCGGCGATGTGGTCCCGCAATTCGGTGATGTCGGCCGCCATGGTCTTGGTCTTGGCGACCATGCTCTGCGTGATCTCCGCCATCTGACCCATCAGGCTCTGCATCTTCTCCATCGTGTTGATGGTGGTCTGCAGCGACTCCGCCTGGACGAGCATGTCGTCCATGCGGTCAAGCATGTACTTCTCGTTGAGCTGCTGGGTAGTGCCCTGCCGGCTCATGGCGTACGGGATCGAGGTGCTCTTGATCGGTGTGCCGTCCGGGCGGGTGATGGTCTGCACCCGTCCGATGCCCTCGACGGCGAACAGCGCCTTGGCGATTTTCTCGATCACGATGAAATCGGCCGAATTACGGAGATCGCGATCGGTCTCGACCATCAGCATCTCGGGGTTGAGCCGCGCGGGCGAGAAGTGCCGTTCGGCCGCGGCGTACCCGACGTTGGATTGAATGTCGGCGGGCAGGTAATTGCGGTCGTTGTAACTGGTTTGGTAGCCGGGCAAGGCCAGCAGCCCGATCAGCGACACCGCGACGCTGGCCACCAGGATCGCGCCGGGCCACCGCACGGTGACGGCGCCGATCTTGCGCCAGCCGCGAACCCGCATGGCGCGTTTGGGTTCCAGCAGCCCGAACTTGCTCGCGATCGTCACCACCGCCGGCCCGAACGTCATCGCCACCGCGATCAGCACCAGCATGCCCAGCGCCAGCGGCACCCCGAGGCTCTGGAAGTACGGCAGCCGGGTGAAGCTCAGGCAGAACGTCGCGCCGGCGATGGTCAGACCGGAGCCGACGATCACATGCGCGGTGCCGCCGAACATCGTGTAGTAGGCCTCTTCGGCGGTCGCCCCCGAAGACTTGGCCTCCTGATAGCGGCCGACCAAGAAGATCGCGTAGTCCACCGCGATCGCGATGGCCAGCGTCACCAGCAGGCTGGTCGCGAACGTCGAAAGCCCGATGATGTCGTGGAACCCGAGGAACGCCACCACCCCCCGCACCGTCATCAGGCTCAGCCCGACCATCACCAGGATCAGCAGCGTGGTGACGATGGAGCGGAAGAACAGCACCAGCATGATCGTGATGACCAGGAAGGTCAGCGCCTCGACCATCCGCATGCTGCTGTGGCCGGCCTCCTCCTGCTCGGCGGCCAGCGCCGACGCGCCAGTGACGTAGGCCCGCACTCCGTCGGGGGGCTGACTGTCGTACACCAGGTCCTGGACCGCGCGCACCGACTCGTTGGCCAGCGCCTCGCCCTGGTTGCCGGCGAGATAGACCTGAAAGTAGGTGGACTTGCCGTCAGCGCTCTGGGCGCCGGCCGCGGTCAGCGGGTCGCTCCAAAGGTCCTGGACGTGCTCGACGTGGGTGGTGTCGGCTTCCAGCCCGCTGATCAGGTCGCTGTAGTACGCGCGGGTGTCGTCGCCGAGGGGCTGCTCCCCCTCCAGCACGATCATCACCGAGCTGTTGGACTCGTACTCCTCGAACACCTCGCCGATGTGTTCCATCGAGATGACCGCGGGGGCATCGTCGGGACTCATCGACACCGACCGGAGCTTGCCGACCTCTTCGAGCTGCGGCACCGAGATGTTGAGGAAGGCGGCCAGCGCCACCCAGATCAGGATGATCGGGATCGAGCATCGGCGGATGAACCGGGCGACGCCGTAGAAGTGTGGCTTGTGCTGACTCTCTTCGCGCAAGCGGCTCATCGGCATCCGTCCACCGGCGACTCCTCCAGAGAGTTACTCGAAAGTCGTTACGGCACAGCCGCCCTCGACAGGAAGTTAGCGAACTACCGAGCTACACTAACCAATCGGCTAACTGGGCACAAGCCGATCGGCTAACTAGTGGCATGGCACGGAATCGGTCCGCACTGTGACGTGGGATACAGTTCGGCCCGGTTCGTCCGTGCGGCGGAAGGGGGACGATGGCCAAACCGGTGGCGACCCGCGGCTTCGCACGCGAGCGGGTACTCGACGCGGCACTGGCGCTTTTCGCCGACCACGGGGTGAGCGGCACGTCCCTGCAGATGATCGCCGACCGCCTCGGCGTGACCAAGGCCGCGGTCTACTACCAGTTCCACTCCAAAGACGAGATAGCGCTGGCGGTCGTCAAACCGGTGTACGACGACATCGAACACTTGCTGCGGATCGCCGAGACCTTGCCCTCGGCGGCGGCGCGGCGCAGCGTGTCGATGGCCGGCCTGGTGGAGTTGATCATCCGGCACCGTCGCATCTCGAGCGTGTTCTACGGCGACCCGACGGTGCATCGATTGCTCGAGGATTACGACGACTTCCGCCGCATCGGCGAGCGGCTCGCCTCGGTGCTGCTCGGTCCAGACCCCAACAACGCGACGCGGGTGGCGATCTCGATGCTCAGCGCCGGGGTACACGGCTGCGTCACCGACCCGACGATCGCCGACCTCGCCGACGCCGAGCTCCAGCAGGTGCTGCTGGACCTGACGAAGAAGTTCCTCGACGTGTGCGTGCCGACGGACTGACCCGGCCCGCGAGCGTGCGCAAACTTTGGAATTTCCCCGGCATGGCGCCCGCAGACACGCACGCTCGCGCGGAATAAGGGACTAGGGGGCGGCGGCGCTGCGCTCGACCAGGTTGACCATCAGCCGCACCCCGACTCCGAGGGCGCGCTCGTCGAGGTCGAACGTCGGCTGATGCAGATCCAGCTGTGGCCCCTGTCCGCTCCACACCCCCAGCCGAGCCATCGCGCCGGGCACCTCCTCCAGGTACCAGGAGAAGTCCTC
This sequence comes from Mycobacterium sp. SMC-8, assembly GCF_025263565.1. NCBI lineage: Bacteria > Bacillati > Actinomycetota > Actinomycetes > Mycobacteriales > Mycobacteriaceae > Mycobacterium > Mycobacterium sp. SMC-8. The sequence goes on along the minus strand of NZ_CP079865.1, from coordinate 3,026,077 downwards.
GCCGCCGCCGGATTGCAGGGTGTCGGCGAGCACGTCGGGGCCGATCGCCTCGATCGCGTGGGTCATGATGCGCGTGGAGATCTCCTCGTTGACCACCGGCGGCACCCCGCGGCGGTACTGCACCACGTGCTCGATGCCCAGCGGCGTGAGTAGCGACGAGATCGATTCGTGCACAATGTCTTCCAGCGTCAGCCAGGTTTCCCGGCTCGCGGTGCGGATGGTGCCGGTCAGCGTGCCGGTCTGCGGGATCGCGTTGGCGGCCATCCCGGCGTGCACCGCACCCCACACCATCACCGTGCTGTGGCGCGGATCGATGCGCCGCGACAGCACACCCGGCACCCCGGTGATCAGCGTGCCGAGACCGTAGACCAGGTCGCCGGTCAGGTGCGGGCGCGAGGTGTGCCCGCCCGGCGAGTGCAGGGTCACCTCGACGTGGTCGGCGGCCGAGGTGATCGGCCCTGCCTTCACCGCGACCCGTCCGACGGGCAGATGCGGATCGCAGTGCAGCGCGAAGATCCGGGACACCCCGGTCAGCGCGCCGGCGGCGATCGCGTCGATCGCACCTCCGGGCATCAACTCCTCGGCGGCCTGGAAGATCAGCCGCACCCCGATCGGCAGCTCGGCCTCCGAGGCCATGGCCAACCCCGCGCCCAGCAGCACGGCGGTGTGCCCGTCGTGGCCGCACGCGTGAGCGACGTTGGGCACCTCCGACGAGAACGGCAGGCCGGTGCGTTCGGCCATCGGCAGCGCGTCCATGTCGGCGCGCAGCGCCACCCGCGGCGCGTCGTCGGGCCCGAAGTCACACGTCAGGCCGGTCCCCCCGGGCAGCACCTTCGGGTTGAGGCCGGCGTCGGCCAGCAACGACGCGACGAACTGCGTCGTCGCGAACTCCTGGCGCCCCAGCTCGGGGTGCCGGTGCAGGTGCCTGCGCCAGCCGACGAGGTCGTCGTAATGCTCGCTGAGCCACCGCGCGGCGGCGTGCTTCAACACGCTCATGACGCGCGCCTCTCCCACAGCTCGAGCACCCGGCCCCGTTCGGTGTTCGACTCGGCCAGCGCAACCACGGTGCGCGCCAACATGATCGACCCCTCGATCACCGCGGTGTCGGCGCTGGCGTTGACCGCCGCCGCGGCGAACTCCGGCTGGTGGATCGACGCGCCGCCGGCGTCGATGCCGACGACCGGATGAATCCCGGGCATCACCTGCGTGACGTTGCCCATGTCGGTACTGCCCAGCGGCACCGACGCCTCCAGCTCGGTCGGCAGCGGGGTGCGACCGACCCGGGTCATCTCGGCGCGGAACGTCTCGGCAAGCCACGGATCGGGGGCCAGTTCGGCGTAGGCCGGCGCCGTGTCGGTGACGATGTGCTCGCACCCGGTGGCCACCGCGCCCGCCGCGAAGCACCCGGCCATCCGGGATTCCAACGCGCGCAACGATTCCGAGTTGGTCGCCCGCATCGTGTAGCGCATCTCGGTGTGTCCGGGGATGACGTTGGAAGCCTGCCCGCCGTCGGTGACGATGCCGTGCACCATCTGGCCGGGCGCCAGCTGCTGCCGCAGCAGTCCGATCGCCACCTGCGCCACGGTCACCGCGTCGCCGGCGTTGAGCCCGAGATACGGGGCGACCGCGGCGTGAGACTCGCGACCGGCGTAGCCGATCGTCATCTCCGACAGCGCCAGCGACCGGGCGGCCGCGATGTCGACGGGCCCGGGGTGCAGCATCACCGTCGCGACGATGTCGTCGAACACCCCCGCGTCGAGCATCAGAGCCTTCCCGCCGCCCAGTTCCTCGGCCGGGGTGCCGAGCAGCACCACCGTCAGACCGAGCGCATCGGCGACCTCGGCCAGCGCCAGCGCGGTGCCCACCGCTGACGCCGCGATGATGTTGTGCCCACAGGCGTGCCCGATGTCGGGCAGCGCGTCGTACTCGGCGCAGACACCGACGACCAGCGGCCCGCTGCCGAAGACGGCGCGGAAGGCGGTGTCCAGGCCGGCGACGCCGGCGGAGATCTCGAACCCGCGCTCGGCGACCAGGGCCTGGGTCTTGGCGCAGCTACGGTGCTCCTCGAACGCCAGCTCGGGTTCGGCGTGGATGGCGTGCGACAGCTCGACCAGGTCGACGCGGCGGCGGTGCACTGCGTCTTCGACGCAGGTCGACGCGGCGGCGGTGGGCATGCAGGCAAGTATCTCACTGCACGAACACCCCAATTAAGCTGCCGCCTGTGGAAGACCCGTCAGCAGAGGCCACGCGGGCCGCCGATGCGCTGCGCACCCGCACCGGTGTCGACGCCTTCGACGTCGCCGTCGTGTTGGGCTCGGGATGGGCGCCGGCCGCCGCGCAACTCGGCGATCCCGGCGCGGTCGTCCCGATGGCCGAGCTGCCCGGCTTCACACCGCCCAGCGCGCAGGGCCACGGCGGCCAGGTGTTGTCGCTGCGGGTCGGCACGCACCGGGTGCTGATGCTGCTCGGCCGCATCCACACCTATGAGGGCCACGACCTGCGTCACGTCGTCCATCCGGTGCGCACCGCCTGCGCGGCCGGGGTGCGCACCGTGGTGCTGACCAACGCCGCCGGCGGGCTGCGCGAGGACTTCTCGGTGGGTCAGCCCGTGCTGATCAGCGACCACCTCAATCTGACGGCGCGCTCACCGCTGGTAGGCGCCCAGTTCGTGGATCTGGTCGACGCGTACTCGCCGCGGTTGCGCGCGCTGGCCCGCGACATCGAGCCCGGGTTGCCCGACGGCGTCTATGCCGGGTTGCCCGGCCCGCACTACGAGACCCCCGCGGAGATCCGGATGTTGCGCACGCTGGGCGCCGACCTGGTCGGCATGTCGACGGTGCACGAGACGATCGCCGCGCGGGCGGCCGGCGCCGAGGTGCTGGGGGTCTCGCTGGTCACCAATCTCGCGGCCGGGATGACGGGCCAGCCGCTGAGCCATGCCGAGGTGCTGGAGGCGGGCCGTCAGTCGGCGACGCGGATGGGCTCCCTGTTGTCGGCGGTGATCTCCCGGCTCTGATCGGGCGTGCTCAGCCGCCGACTCATCCACAAGACCGCGCGCGCCATGACCGGCGCGGCGAACAGCATCAGCAGGATCCGGACCACCTGCGCGGCGATCACGAACGTCACGTTGGAGCCGGTCTCCACCGCGGTGGCGAGCACCGCGTACACCCCGCCGGGACTGGTCGCCAGGTACCCCTCCAGCGGGGTCAGGCCCGCGACGTGAGCAAGCACGATGCCCAGCCCCGCCGTCGCCACGCCGATGAACACGATCAGCCCCACCGCCACGGGCAGAAGCCGGCCGACCGAGCGCAGCGAGTCCCGGGTGAACGCCAGCCCGGCCTGCCAACCGATCAGCATGTAACCGGCCTGCACCAGCAACACCGGCACCGACAGCCCGAACGACAACCCGCTGACTTCCAGCGCGACCGTCAACGCCAGTGGCCCGAGCAGCCCGGCGCCTGGCAACCGGATCAGTCGGCCGCCGGTCCCACCGACCAGCACCAGGGCGATCATCATCGCCACGCTCAGATACCAAGGCGCCGAAGGGCTACGGGTGGCGTCGACCGCGTTATGGGAACGGTCAGCGTGATAGATCAGCGTGACGACCACCGGCATCGACGCGGTCACCAGCGCCACCCGCAGGTACTGCACCACGGCAACCACGCGGTCGTCGCCGCCGAGTTCACGGGCGATGGCGACCAGCCCGGATGCCCCGCCGGCGACCAGGGCCAGTGATCCGGTCAACGGGGTCACGTCGCGGCGCAGCCCCAGCAGCGCGCCGGCGATCACGCTGAGCGCCAGCGTGCCGGCCGCGACGGCCAGCACGATCGCCCAGTCGTCCTTGAGTGTGCTCAGCGCGTCCTGCTGGACCATGGTGCCGATGTAGACGCCGAGCACCCCTTGGGCCGCGATGCCCAGCTTGCGCGGGACGCGCTCGGGGCCGCGGGAGGTCAGCGCCACCGCGATACCGACGACCAGCGCGGCGAACAGCGCAGCGGACGGCACTCCGACCAGCGTCAGCGGGACGGTGACCGCGACGGTCAGCGCAAGAAGGACCGCCCAACCGGGTATTTGCCGCCAAACCGCTTTCACCGTCATCGATGCCAAGTATGCTCTTGCCATGCCAAGATCTCAACGAGGAGTGATGCTGAGTGACGAACTGTAGTTACCAAGTTTTGACTTGGGAATGACCAGGCGGCCCGACCGGGCATTCACCGCGGCGACCGAATTGCGCGAGTCGCTGATGGCGGTGGCGCGGCAGCTGCGGCGGCATCGTCCGGACAACGGACTCACGTTGAGCCAGATGCAGCTGCTCGGTGAGATCAGCCGCACCGGAGTGACCACGCCCGCCGAACTCGGCGTGCGGATGCACGTCCGGGTGCAGTCGCTGACCGACTCGCTCAACGAGCTGGAGTCCCGCAGGCTGGTGAGCCGGCGGCCCGATGAGAACGACCGCCGCCGCCAGCTCGTGGAGATCACCGATGACGGGCTGGCGCTGCTGGAAGCCGACCGCGCCGAGCGCGACGCCTGGCTTCACCAGACCATGCGCGACACGCTGTCCGAGCTGGAGTTCGACCTGCTGATGCTGGTGGCGCCCATCCTGCGCAAGCTCGCCGAATCCGACGCCGGCATGCGCCAGGGCTGACGGGCGCGCCGTCAGGGCACAATGACGGGGTGACCTCGCCGTTGCGAACTGCTGTGCAGGAGTGGCTGTCTCACGACCCCGATCCGGCCTCGGCCGCCGAGCTCGCCGCCTGCACGGACGACGAGCTGGCCGAGCGTTTCACCGGGTCGCTGACATTCGGCACCGCAGGCCTGCGCGGGCCGCTGCGGGCGGGCCCCAACGGCATGAACCTCGCGGTGGTGCTGCGGGCGACGTGGGCGGTGGCCCGGGTGCTGACCGACCGCACACTGGGCGGATCGCGCGTCGTGGTGGGTTACGACGCCCGGCACCGCTCCGCCGAGTTCGGCCGCGCCGCTGCCGAAGTTCTTTCCGCGCAGGGCTTTTCCGTGACCCTGATGCCGTGCGCGGTGCCGACGCCGGCCGTGGCGTTCGCCGTCCGCACCACCGGCGCCGCGGCCGGGGTGCAGATCACCGCATCGCACAATCCACCGCAGGACAACGGGTACAAGGTGTACTTCGCCGGCGGGCTGCAGATCGTCTCCCCCACCGACCGCGACATCGAGCACGCCATCGCGTCGGCGCCGCCGGCAGACGAGATCCCGCTCCGTCCTGTCGACACGTCGGGCATCGACCTGCTGCGCGCCTATGCCGAACGCGCCGCCACGGTGCGCCGCACCACCGGCACGGCGCGGATCGCATTGACCCCGATGCACGGGGTGGGCGGTGAATTCGCACTCGACGCACTGGCGTTGGCCGGATTCGACGACGTGCACGTCGTCGAGCGTCAGTTCGCGCCCGACCCGGACTTCCCGACCGTGGCCTTCCCGAACCCCGAGGAACCCGGCGCGTCGGACGAGCTGACCGCCCTGGCCGCCGCCGTGGACGCCGACATCGCGATCGCGCTGGATCCCGACGCCGACCGCTGCGCGATCGGGGTGCCCACCCCGCACGGTTGGCGGATGCTCTCGGGTGACGAAACCGGTTGGCTGCTGGGCGATTACCTGCTCTCACAGGGCGACAACACCCACGCCGTAGTGGCCAGCACCGTGGTGTCGTCGCGGATGCTGGCCGCCATCGCCGTCGAACGCGGGGCCCGCCACGTCGAGACGCTGACCGGGTTCAAATGGCTGGCCCGCGCCGACGACGGCATGGAAGACGCGGCCCTGCTGTACGCCTACGAGGAAGCGATCGGGCATTGCGTGGACCCCGAGGCCGTGCGCGACAAGGACGGCATCAGCGCGGCTGTGCTAGCCGCTGATCTGGTTGTCGCACTGCGCAACCGGGGCCTGACAGTGCTCGACGCGCTCGACGACCTGGCCCGCCGCCACGGCGTGCACAGCACCTCGGCCGTCACCCGGCGGGTGGATTCACCGCAGGACGCGGCGGCGCTGATGGAACGGCTGCGTGCCGCGCCTCCGGCGCAGATCGCCGGATTCCCGGTCACAGTCGCCGATCTGGCAGCGACCGATCTGGCGGCGCGCACCGACGCCCTGGTGTTCACCGGCGGTAACGACACGACCTCGGTGCGGGTGGTGACCCGCCCGTCCGGCACCGAGCCGAAGCTGAAGAGTTACATCGAGATCCGGTGTTCCGGGGAGTTGGCCGCCGCTCGGGCCCGGGCCGCCCGGGTGCAGGACACGGTGGCCGCCGCGGTGCGCGCCTGGCCATGATCCGCCGAAATCGCATTCCGTGCGGAATTTTCGCGACTTGACGCGCGTGGAATGCGATTTCGGCGGTGTCAGCGGGGGCCGAACTGGCGGTCGCCGGCGTCGCCGAGGCCCGGCACGATGTAGGCGTAGTCGTTGAGGCCCGAGTCGATGGTCGCGGTGAACAAACGTAGCTCGGGAGCCACCTTCTCCAGCGCGCGCAGACCTTCGGGTGCGACGACCACGCAGATCGCGGTCACATCCACCGCATCACGCGCGTAAAGCAGTTCCAGCGTGTGAGCCATCGACCCGCCGGTGGCCAGCATCGGGTCCAGCACGATCACCGGCTGGTGACTCAGATCGTCGGGCAGCGATTCCAGATACGGGGTGGGCTGGTGGGTCTCCTCGTTGCGCGCCACCCCGACGAAGCCGACGCGGGCCTCGGGGATGAGAGCGTGCGCCTGGTCGACCATGCCCAGGCCCGCGCGCAGCACCGGCACCAGCAGCGGCGGGGCGGCCAGCCGCGTGCCGGCGGTCTCACACAGTGGGGTGCGCACCGGCACGGTATCGACGGCCAGTTCCCGGGTGGCCTCGTAGACGAGCATCAGCGTCAGGTCGCGTAACGCGGCGCGGAAACCGGCGTTGTCGGTGCGCTCGTCGCGCAGGGTGGTCAGCCGCGCCGCGGCCAAGGGGTGGTCGACAACGCGCACATCCATGGGTCCAGACCTTAACGGGAACCGCGCCGAGCTTCCCGGCGTCCTATCCATATGCCCGCCCCGCTGTCTGTGGACACCGACTCGATCCGCGAGTACGGCGCCGCCTGCTCCGCGCACGCCGCCCACCTCGATACGGCGGCGGCCCGGCTCACCGCGGCCGCCGGCGGGGCCGCACCGCTGCTGGGTCCCGTCGGCACCCGCTTCCTGGCCGCACTGGCGCGGGCCGCGGAGGATCAGGCCCTGCTCCTGACAACGGTCAGCAGGTCGTTGGAGGCGGGCGACGCCGCAGCGTCAGAGGCGGCGCACGCCTACGCCGGCTCCGACGACGCCGCCGCGTCCCGGATCACCGGCGGCCGGTGATGCCCAGTTCGACGGTCGCCGCACTCACCGCGCCGATCCGCCGGGTGCAGCAGCTCGTCGGGCCGGGATGGTCCGGTGCGGCCGATCCGGCGGCGACGCTCGACGGGGTCCGCGCGACGCTGACCGAGATCGCCGACGCGGCGGGCCAGGCCTGGCTGCGCGCCCAGGCCAACTGGTCGGGTGCCGGGGCCGACGCCGCCGCGGAGTTCGCGACGTCGACTGTGGCGGCGGTCGACGCCGCCGCCGAGCGCGCCGGCGGGCTGGGCGCCGCGGCGGCCGACGCGGCCTCGGCGGTGGCCCGGGCCCATCGTCGCCTGCAGCACATCGTCGACGAATTCGAATCCAAGGCAAGCGCTTTGGAGCCCCATCTGGACTCACCGGGGGTGGCACGGGAGCTGCTGGCCGAGGCGCGAGAGGCGCTGGCCCGTGCCATCGCGGTGGTCGAGGAACTCTCGGTCGAGCTGGACGGGCAGGCCGCGGCGTTGGGGGCTCCGGCCGCTTCCCCCGTTCCAGCCGCTCCCCAGGCCTCGGCGGCGACGGCACCGGCCGGATACCACTCCGGCGCGCCGAGTGTGGGCGCGCCGGGCCCCGGCACCGGATGGAACGGCGGGCTGGGCTCGGGCTTCGGTTCGGGTGCACCGGGCTCGGGCGCCCTCGGTGACTTCGCCGCGTTCACCCGACCCGACGACGCCGGGACACCGGACGCGGCGTCATTCGGCGAGGGCGTGGCCGTCCGGTTGCCCGACGGCACGATCGTGACGGCCCCCAACGCGGTGGCCGCCGGCGCCGTCCGGCACGCGCTGACCCAGCTCGGGGTGCCCTACCTGTGGGGCGGGACGACGCCCGGGGTCGGATTGGACTGCAGCGGACTGACCCAGTGGGCTTACCGCGAAGCGGGCCTGGACATCCCACGGCTGGCGCAGGAGCAGGACATCGGCGGCGCGGTCGCGGGGTCATCGGTGCTGCCGGGCGATCTCGCGGTGTGGGACGGACACGTCGCGATGATCGTCGGTGGCGGTCTGATGGTCGAGGCCGGCGATCCCGTGCAGTTGTCGCCGATCCGCACCGCCAACGCCGGCCAGGGATTCCAGGGGTTCTGGCGGCCGACGGCCTGATTACGCGCCGGGCCGCTCAGCCCAGGATGGGCAGCCGGCGTTGACGTGCCAGTTGGGCCAGGCCGTGCTGCATCACCGCACGGACGTGCGCGTCGACCCTGGCCACGCCGGGCTCGTCTCCGAACTCGCAGCGATCTCGATCGGCGGCAGCACCCGCGTGAGGATTTTGGTGGGCAGCGGCAGATTGACCGGCGCCGGGAGACCGGTTGGGCCCGTCGTCGTTCAGCCCGAGGTCGGCCACCAGCGCTTGTGCCGAAGCTGAACGCGAGATTGCTCTGACGGCCGTGATCTACTCACCACGACCCTGAGTGCAAACTCGCGTTCAGCCGCGCGTCAGGTACTAGCACTCGGACCGCCGGCCACCACACTCAAGCCGAACGGAAAGCCGATCGACACCGGCAGGATGTCTGTCCGAAAGAGTTTGCGTTCCAAGGCCGGTGTCGAACCACTCCGGCGGCCTGATGAACTTCGGCGTGTCGGTGTTCGCCGTCGACTACTACCAGAAGTGCGGCTACGAACGGCCGCTCTATGTGCTCGCTCACGACAGCTTCTTCCGCAGCCCGGATGGGTCAATCCCCTAGTCGCCGTAGTAGCCCAGCCTCAGCAGCGCCGTGATTTCCTCGACCAGCGGCATCCGGGGGTTGGTGCGATTGCTCAGGTCCTCGAACGCCGTCATCGCGAGTTCTGGAAGCACGGCAAGGAATTCGTCCTCCGGCACCCCGTACTCCTTCAACGAGCGTGGCATGTCGAGCCGGTCCAGGAGATCTTCGACGGCGGCGAAGAGCCGCTGCATGCTGTCCTCCGGCTCGTGACCGCCGAACACCAATTGACCGATCTGGGCATACTTTTCGGGCACCACGTACGCCGAGTAGCCGGGCGCGGGCATGAACTTGCTCGGCAGGCTCGAGTTGTAGCGCATCACATGGGGCAGGAAGATCCCGTTGGCCCGCCCGTGCGCGATGCCGAATCGGGCACCGACGGCGTGGGCCAGCGCATGGTTGGTGCCGACGAAAGCGTTCGAGAACGCCAGACCGGCAAGCGTTGCGGCGTTGGACATGTCGGTCCGCGCCGCCAGATCACCGGGATCGTCGTAGGCCCGCGGCAGCGCGCCGAAGATCAGCCGCACCGCCTGCGCGCACAGCGCGTCGGTGTAGCTGGACGCGAAGATCGAGATCACCGCTTCCAGCGCGTGGGTCAGCGCGTCGATGCCCGTGTCGGCCGTGAGCGCCGGGGGCATCGATGACGTCAGGACCGGGTCGACGATCGCAAGGTCGGGCACCAGGCTGTAATCGACGAGCGTCTCCTTCCGCCCCTGCACCGTCAGCACCGCCGCCGGCGACACCTCAGACCCGGTGCCCGACGTCGTCGGGATGGCCACCAGCTGGATGCGGTGCCGATCCTTCGGGAAGTCCGCCACCCGCTTGCGGGGATCGAGGAACGGCATCGTCAGCTCGTCGAGATCCATCTCGGGATGTTCGTAGAACAACCGCATCGCCTTGGCCGCGTCGAGCACCGAACCGCCGCCCACGGCGATCACCACATCGGGCTCGGACCGCTGCAGGAACGCGACACCGCGGCGGATCGACGCCTCGTCCGGTTCGGGTGTCACCTCGGTGAACACCTGCACGTGATGGGTACGCAGCTTGCCGCGCACCTGGTCCACCACGCCGCGTTGCTCACTCAGCGCGTCGGTGACCACCACGGCGGTCTCGCAGTCGAGGTCGCGCAGGTTGTCCAGCGCGCCCTCGTTGAAGTAGGTGTTCGACGGCACCCGAAACCAATGCGGCGGGGTCCGCCGGTGCGCCAGCGTCTTGATGTTGAGCAGCTGCCGGTAGTTGACGTTCTCGGTGGTGCTCGAGCCGCCCCCGGTTCCGCAACCCAGCGAGAAGGTGGGCGTCAGGTTGTTGTAGATGCCTCCGAGCGCGCCGACCGCCGTGGGCGCGTTCACCAGGATGCGCCCGGTGCGGACGGCCAGACCGTACCGTTCGACGACGTCGTCGTCGGCCGCGTAGATCGCCGACGTGTGCCCCAGTCCGCCGTGCTCGGTGACCAGCACCGCGGCGTCGATGGCGTGCTGCACACTGCGCGCGCGCACCACCCCCAGCACCGGCATCAGCTTCTCGGACACCAGCGGATGTGCGTCGAGCTCCGCGAGATCCGACGGTAATTGCGCCAGAAGAACTTTCACGGTCGGGGGCACGGTGAACCCGGCGCGGGCCGCCAGCTCCGACGCCTTCTGCCCGACAGCCTCCAGCGAGATCTTGTCGCCACAGCCGAACGCGAAGTCGGCCACCTTCGCGGTCTCGTCGTCGGTGAGCAGGCGAGCACCCATCCGCTCGAACTCGGCGATGGTGTCGTCATAGACGGCGTCGTCGACGATGCAGGTCTGCTCGGCGGGGCAGATCACCGACGAGTCAAAGGTTTTCGAGATCAGGATGTCGACGACGGCGCCCTTGACGTCAGCCGTCTCGTGAATGTAGATGGGCGCGTTGCCCGGTCCGACGCTGAGGCCCGGCTTGCCGGAGGCGTTGGCGAGCGCGACGATCTTCGGTCCGCCGGTCCCCAGACGAAGTCCACCTTCGGATGTTCGAACAGGTGGTGCGTCACCTCGTGCGCGGCATCCGGGATCACCTGCAGCGCCCCGCGCGGCATTCCGGCGGCCTCAGCGGCCTCACGCAGGATCTCGACGCTGCGTTCGCAGCAGCGCGTCGCGTACGGCGACGGACGGAACAGCACCGCGTTGCGGGTCTTGGCCGCGACGATCGCCTTGAACAACACGGTCGACGTCGGGTTGGTCACCGGGGTGATCGCCAGCACCACACCGATGGGTTCGGCGATGTAGCGGATGTTGTTCTCCACGTCTTCGTCGATGACGCCGACCGACTTCTTGTCCCGCAGGTAGTCGTGCAGGAACTCGGTCGCCACGTAGTTCTTGACGACCTTGTCCTCGAAGACACCGAACCCGGTCTCCTCGATCGCCAGCGCGGCCAGTTCGGCGGCGGCCCGCAGTCCGGCGCGCACCATCGCCTCGACGATCGCGTCGACCTGCTTCTGATCGAGCGTGCGGTACTGGCGGGCGGCGGCAGCGGCGACATCGACGACGGTGTCGACCTCGGCGATCCGGTGGGCGTCAGGCGCGCCCGCGCCGCTCGGCCGGCGGTCCGAGACCGCAGCGGCGCCCGTCTGCGTCCCGGTCATCGGGGTGCGCCGCTGCGTCGATGCGCGTCGTCGGCCACGACGCCGGGCGGTTGGGCCGGGACGACGCGCAGCGCCAGCGCGCCGAGCGCCGCCACCGACACCGCGGGGGTGAGGAACAGCAGGATCGCCCACACCAGCCCCACCCCTGATCCGCTGAGCGCCTTGACCAAGGTGAACACCGCGACCAGCCAGCTCACCGCGCCGGCGATCACCGTCACCGCCAGCGCGACCGCGACCGCGCGGCCGCGCCCGTAGTGCCGATACCCGCTCGCGGCCAACAGCGCCGCCGTCGGGACGACGATCACCACCGCGCCCAGCCACGGCCGGTCGGCGCCGAGACGCAGGCCCGGGACCAGCAGCAGCGCAGCCAGCACGGCGGCACCCAGGATGCCGGCGACCGCCACACCCCGGCCATCCGTCGGCTTCGGCATCGACATGGCACACCCCTGTTCACAGCTGACGACACGCCCGCACGGCCGTGCCCAGATCCTCGCGCAGGGCCGGTGCTCTCCACAGAGGAAAAGGTCCCGACTCTCGGCGCAGCCGTCGGTGAAGCGACCGCGTCCCGGTTCTCCCGAAGTGACCTTGTGCTCTGGCCTCGAGGCGGGCCGCGTTCTGACAATTGACCGCGCCGGCCCAGACGGCAGTTCCCGTCGGGGCCCGTGAGGGAAAGGGGATCGGCGATGATCGGAGCGCTGCTCGGGACGACGTCGTCGGTCCCGTTTTCCGTGTGGCGCAAGATCGCCATGGCCACGTGGCGGCCCCGGACGGACCCGATCATCTCGGCCACGATGGACGTCGAAGCGACCCGGCTCGAGGAGTACATCGGCGAGGTCCGCGCCGCCACGGGCGAGCACATCACCCCGATGCACCTGGTCGGCCGGGCCGCCGCCAAGGTGTTCGTGGCGCTGCCGGGACTCAACGGCCGGGTGGCATTCGGCAGCTTCCTGCCGTCGCCGACCATCGACTGCTTCTTCGTCGTGTCCCTGCGCTCCGATCCGGTCGCGGGAGTCGAGGCGTCCGCGACCGACCTGTCGGGGGCGGTGGTGCGGCGGATCGACGAGAAGCCCCCGTGGACCGTCGCCCGCGAACTCGCCGACCGCGCTGCGCGGATCCGGCACGGTGACGATCCCCAGTTCAAGCGGGCGAAGACGATCGCCCAGCTGGTGCCGCCGCTGGCCCTGCGCCGGATGATGGACGGCATCGGCTTCGTCACCGAGACCTTGCAGTTGCCCCTACCCCTGCTCGGGCTGGAAGCGCGCCCCTACGGCTCCGTCCTGGTCAGCAATGTCGGCACCTACGGTCTGGAGACCGCCGCCGCGCCGGTGCCGACGTTCTGCCACGTGCCGTTCGTGATCGTGGTGGGCGGGGTGATCGACAAGGTGGTGGCCCGCGACGGTCAGCCCGTGGTCCGCCAGGTGCTGCCGATGACGATGACGCTCGACCACCGATTCGTCGACGGCTACCAGGCGGCCACCATGGCACGGGTCTTCCGCGAGTACATGGAGGATCCGGCCGCGTTTGACCCGGTGCCCGCAGCCACGGCGCGACCGCGGCCGGCACCGCCGAAACTCCAGTCCACGCGGTCCTGACCCGACCCTTCTCCGACAGACGCGATCTGGGCGTGCGCTCAGGTGCGTACCCGCATCCATCTGCCGGCCAGCTCGGAGATCCAGGCCTCCGCGGCGATCGGGTCCGCGGGCGGGCCGGCCACCAGGACCAACTCGTCGATGCCCGCGTCGGCCAGCCGGCCCGCGTCGGCAGGCACCGGATCCCGCAGGGCGACCGCCACCTTCAGATCGGTCGGGTCACGGCCCATCTCTCGGCAGAGCGCGCGCAGCTTCGACACCCGTGACGCCGCTTCCTCGACGTCGGCGAGGTTGAAGCCGTACCAACCGTCGCCCCACTCGGCGACCCGACGCAGCGCCGCATCGGAGTTGCCGCCCAGCATGATCGGGATCGACCGGCCGTGCGGCTTGGGGTTGACGCGCACCCGGTCGAAGGCCACATACCGTCCGGAGAAGGACGCGACGTCGTCGCGCCACAGGGTGCGCATTGCCGCGACGTACTCTGCCATCCGGTCCGCCCGGCCCTCGAACGGCACCCCGAGCGCGTCGTACTCGGCTTTCGACCGCCCGATCCCGACGCCCAGCGACAGCCGCCCACCGGTCATGCGGTCCAGCGACGCGGCCTGCTTGGCGGTGATCACCGGGTTGTGCTCCGGCAGCACCAGCACCCCGGTCGCCAACTCGATCCGGTTGGTCGCCGCCGCGGCGAAGCTGAGGGCGACCATCGGGTCCAGCCAGTCGGTCTGCGGGGCCAGTTCGATCGCCCCGTCGTCGCGGTAGGGGCGCTGTGACCGCGGATCCCCGGGCATCACCACCCGCTGCCCCACCCACAGCGTCGCGAATCCCGACCGCTCGGCCGCGGCCGCCACCGCATCGATCACGGTGCGCTGCGCACCGGCGCCGATGCCGAGGCCGTGCAGGCCCAGTCTGATCACCCGGCGATCATGGCAGGCTTGACCAACATCCCAAGCGACGAACGGGTTGCGGTACGGCAACGGTGGGCCACGCCCGGGGTTAAGCACGGCCATGCCCACGATGCCTTTGGGCCAGGTCGTTAGGCTGTGCCGCATGGCTGCTGACATCGTGCCGATCGGACTGACGTTGACCAAGGGCGACGTGTACACGCTGTGGGCGCCGCGGTGGCGTGCCGACGGCGACGAGTGGGAGGCCTTCCTCGGTAAAGACGAGGACCTCTATGTCCTGGAATCAGTGGCCGACCTGGCGGCTTTCGTGCGTACCAGCACCGACAACGACCTCGTCGACCACCCGGCGTGGCAGAAGCTGACCGAGGCCAACGCCCACCGGCTGGCGCCGACCGATGAGAACACCCACGACCTGGTGGTCCTGGAGGAACTGCTCTCCAAGAAGCCGACCGAGGACAGCGTGCGCGCATTGCACGGCGCGCTGGCGGTGGTGTCGTCGATGGGTTCGGTGTGTGAACTGCCCGCGGTGACGAAGTTCTTCAACGGCAACCCCGTGCTGGGCACCGTCGGCGGCGGCGTGGAGGCGTTCGCGGGCCGTGCCGGCCGCAAGCGCTGGGCGGAGATCGAGAAGATCATCGCCAAGAGCTGGGACAACGTGATCGAGGCGCTCGACGCGATCATCACGATCCCCGAGGTGGACAGCGCCGCCGTGGCGAAGGCCCAGGCCGAACTCGACGAGCCGGCTCCGGAGCCCGACGAGGACGACCTGGTCATCGACGATGTGGTCGACACCGACGAGGAGGCCGACTCGCTGGCCGCCGAGGCCGCGACCAAGGTGCTCGGCAGCGACAAGGATTTCTGGTCGCGGGTCGGTATCGATCCGGTCCGGATCATGACCAGCCGCGGCACGTTCTTCACGCTGCGCTGCTATCTGAACGACCACCCGATCTTCCTCGGCCGCAACGGCCGCATCAGCGTGTTCCCGTCCGAGCGGACACTGGCCCGCTACCTGGCCGACGAACACGACCACGACCTGTCCGACCTTGCCACCTACGACGACATCCGCACCGCGGCCACCGACGGTTCGCTGCGGGTCGACGTCACCGATGACAACATCTACGTCCTGACCGGGATCGTCGACGACCTGGCCGAGGGTCCCGACGCGCTCGACCACGATCAGCTCGAGCTCGCCGTCGAACTGCTGCGCGACATCGGCGACTACTCCGAGGACACCAGCGTCCAGACCAAGCTCTCCACCGACACCGCGCTGGGCCGGGTGATCGCCCACGTGCTCGACCCGAAGACGGTCCGGCCGGGCGGACCGTACGCCGACGCGGTGGCGCAGTGGGAGTCGCTGGAGTCGTTCGCGGA
Source organism: Mycobacterium sp. SMC-8 (assembly GCF_025263565.1). Taxonomy (NCBI): domain Bacteria; kingdom Bacillati; phylum Actinomycetota; class Actinomycetes; order Mycobacteriales; family Mycobacteriaceae; genus Mycobacterium; species Mycobacterium sp. SMC-8. The sequence goes on along the minus strand of NZ_CP079865.1, from coordinate 3,010,556 downwards.
GTCCCGCCTGCGCGAGGAGTGAGTTCGGCTTACCCCACCAGGACGGCGTAGCGCGGCTTGATCACCTCGTCGATGATCGCCAGCCGCTGGTCGAACGGGATGAACGCCGACTTCATCGCGTTGATGGTGAAGCGCTCCAGGTCGCTCCAGCCGTAGCCGAACGTCTCGACCAGCCGCAGCATCTCCAGGCTCATCGAGGTGTCGCTGATCAACCGGTTGTCGGTGTTGACCGTGACCCGGAAGCGCAGCCGCGCCAGCCGGTCGAAGGGGTGCTCGGCGATGCTCTTGACGGCACCGGTCTGCACATTCGAACTCGGGCACATCTCGAACGGAATCCGCTTGTCCCGCAGCAGCGATGCGAGCCGGCCCAGCCTCGCGGTGCCGTCGGCGTCGATCTCGATGTCGTCGACGATGCGCACACCGTGGCCCAGCCGATCGGCCCCGCAGAACGCGATCGCCTCGTGGATCGACGGCAAACCGAACGCCTCGCCGGCGTGAATCGTGAAGCGCGCGTTGTTGCTTCGCATGTACTCGAAGGCGTCCAGGTGCCGGGTGGGAGGATATCCGGCCTCCGCCCCGGCGATGTCGAAGCCGACGACACCCTTGTCCCGGAACCGGATCGCGAGCTCGGCGATCTCCCGAGAGCGGGCCGCATGACGCATCGCGGTCACCAGGCAGCGCACCGTGATCGTCCGTCCGTCGGCGGCGGCGGCCTTCTCGCCGTCGGCGAAGCCGGCCAGCACCGCGTCGACGACGGCGTCCAGGGACAGCCCGGCCTCGATGTGCAGTTCGGGGGCGAACCGGACCTCGGCGTAGACGACGTTGTCGGCCGCGAGGTCCTCGACGCATTCGCGGGCGACGCGCTGCAGCGCGTCCGGGGTCTGCATGACGCCGACGGTGTGGGCGAACGGCTCTAGGTAGCGCACCAGCGAGCCGCTGTGCGCGGCGGTGTGGAAGAACGTGGCGAGGCTGTCGACGTCGGTGGCGGGTAGGTCCTCGTAGCCGTACTGCTCGGCCAGCTCCAACACCGTCGACGGACGCAGACCGCCGTCGAGGTGGTCGTGCAACAGCGCCTTGGGTGCGCGCCGGATGTGGTCGAGCGTCAACGGTGTCGTCACGGCAGAACCTCCTACATGGTGATCCGATCGATGATGAGCGGGCGCGCGGGCGGCGGCTGATCGCCGACACTCCACGCCCCGTCGAGCTCGGCCAGCGCGCCGGCGAGCCGCTCGGGAGTGTCGGTGTACAAGGTGAACAAAGGTGCGCCGGCGGCGACGGGCTCACCCGGCTTGCGGTGGATGCGCATGCCGGCGCCGAACTGCACCCGTTCACCGGGCGCCGAGCGGCCCGCCCCGAGCCGCCACACCGCCAGTCCCACCGCCATCGCGTCGATGTCTCCCATGGTGCCACCGCGCGGCGCGCTGACGGTCTCGGTATGCGCACCCAAGGGCAACGCCGCATCGGGGTCCCCGCCCTGGGCGGCCACCAACTCTCGGAACCGGTCCATCGCGGTGCCGTCGCGCAGGGTCTGCTCGGGGTCGACCGCGTCCAGGCCGGCGGCGTCGCACATCTCGCGGGCCAGGGCCAGGGTCAGTTCGACGACGTCGCCGGGTCCGCCGCCGGCGAGTACCTCCAGGGATTCGACGACCTCGACGGCGTTGCCGACGGCGCGTCCCAGCGGTGCGTTCATGTCGGTCAACAGCGCGCGGGTCAGCACACCGTGCTCGGCCCCGAGCTCGACCATGGTGCGGGCCAGCTCCCGCGACTCGGCCTCGGTGCCCAGGAACGCCCCCGACCCGACCTTCGAGTCGAGCACCAGCGCGCGGGTGCCCTCGGCGATCTTCTTGCTCATCACCGAGCTCGCGATCAGCGGCAGCGACTCGGTGGTCGCGGTGACGTCGCGCAGTGCGTAGATCTTGCGATCGGCCGGCGCCAGCTCCCCGGCGGCGAAGATGGCCGCCCCGATGTCGCAGAGTTGTTGGCGGATCCGGCCTTTGGAGATCTCGGCGGTGAAACCGGGGATGGACTCCAATTTGTCGAGGGTGCCCCCGGTGTGGCCGAGCCCGCGCCCGGCGGCCTGGGGCACCGCGCCTCCACACGCCATCACCACGGGCACCAACGGGATGGTGATCTTGTCCCCGACACCGCCGGTGGAGTGCTTGTCCACCAGCTTCAGCGCCCGGCCGTCACGCCGCAGATCGCCGAAGTCCAACCGCTCCCCGGAGGCGATCATCGCGGCGGTCCAGCGCGCGATCTCGGCGTTGGTCATGCCGCGCAGGAAGATCGCCATCAGCAGCGCCGACATCTGCGCATCGGCGATCCGGTCGTGGGTGTACGCGTCGATCACCCAGTCGATCGCCGCGTCGGACAGGACGCCGCCGTCACGTTTGGTCCGGATGACGCTGGGCGCGTCGAATGTGAGGCCGGTCACGGTGTTTCCTCGGCGGGCACGCGATTTCGGGCCAGATCGTCGGGACCGAACGCGTCGGGCAACAACTCGCGCAGCGGGCGCGGGCCGAGCGGATGGTCGATGAGCATGTCGGGGCCGCCGTGCTCGAGCAGCACCTGCCGGCAGCGTCCGCACGGCATCAGCACCTCACCGTCGGGTCCTACGCAGGACAGTGCGACCAGCCGTCCGCCACCGCTGGAATGTAGGGCGCAGACCACTGCGCACTCGGCACAGAGACCTAGGCCATATGAGACATTCTCCACATTGCATCCGGCCACCATCCGGTGATCGTCGACGAGGGCGGCCGCTCCCACGCGAAATCGCGAATAGGGCGCGTAGGCATACTCAGAGGCATCAATTGCTTTACGGCGCAATAACTTCCAGTCGATCTCTGCCGTCACGTCACGCCGCCCGATCCGACTCTGAATCAATTCCGAACACCCCGTCCCGCGACCCGAAGTCCCAGATAGGCGACCCTAACTTCTACCCTGGAAGCAGCGCATACGCCCCCACGCTAGTTCGTTTGACAGTACGTAGGGGATTAGAGTCGCCCCGAGGTTTGGGGCTTCGGCAAGCAGGACCGAGCTTCGAACGTCCACCGATGGCGTTGGAGGGTCACATGAGTACGGCGACACCAGCCGATACCGACATACCGGCACCGCGATCACAGCCGATGCGTCGCCGCACTTTCTACCGTGGTGACCCGGGCATGTGGTCCTGGGTTCTGCACCGCATCTCCGGTGCCACCATCTTCTTCTTCCTCTTCGTGCACGTGCTCGACACCGCGTTGGTGCGGGTCAGCCCGCAGGCCTACAACGAGATCATCGAGACCTACAAGACCCCGATCATCGGGCTCATGGAGATCGGCCTCGTCGCTGCCGTGCTGTACCACGCGCTCAACGGCATCCGGATCATCCTCATCGATTTCTGGTCGGAGGGTCCGCGGCACCAGCGCAAGATGCTGTGGGTGGTCGCCGGCGTCTTCATCGCCGTGTTCATCGCGTCGGTCGGAGTGATAGGTATGCACATGGCGGAGAGGTTCCTGTGAGTACAGGAAAGAAGATGGCCGAGAACCCGTACGACCACATCACCGAGCGCGGCGGCCCGGCTCCCGTCATGCAGCGCAGCTTCGACCGCCCCGCGGGCCTGGACAACCCGCGCGCGGCGCGGCGCGGCGGCGGAATGCCCAACTTCGAGAAATACACCTGGCTGTTCATGCGGTTCTCGGGTGTGGTGCTCGTCTTCCTGGCCCTCGGCCACCTGTTCATCATGCTGATGTGGGAAGACGGCGTATACCGCATCGACTTCAACTACGTCGCCGAGCGCTGGTCGTCGCCGTTCTGGCAGACCTGGGACCTGCTGCTGCTGTGGCTGGCCCAGCTGCACGGCGGCAACGGGATGCGCACGATCATCGCCGACTACACCCGCAAGGACTCCACCAAGTTCTGGCTCAACACCCTGCTGGCGCTGTCGATGGCATTCACGCTGGTCCTCGGCACCTACGTGCTGCTGACGTTCGACGCGACGATTTCCTGACTGGGAGCGACACATGATTGTTGAACACCGCTACGACGTCGTCATCGTCGGCGCCGGCGGCGCGGGCATGCGGGCGGCCGTGGAAGCCGGCCCCCGGGTCCGGACCGCCGTGCTGACCAAGCTCTACCCGACCCGCTCGCACACCGGTGCGGCGCAGGGCGGCATGTGCGCCGCCCTGGCCAACGTCGAGGAAGACAACTGGGAGTGGCATACCTTCGACACCGTCAAGGGCGGCGACTACCTGGCCGACCAGGACGCGGTCGAGATCATGGCCAAAGAGGCCATCGACGCCGTACTGGACCTGGAGAAGATGGGGATGCCGTTTAACCGCACCCCCGAAGGCCGGATCGACCAGCGCCGCTTCGGCGGCCACACCCGCGATCACGGCAAGGCCCCGGTGCGCCGCGCGTGTTACGCCGCCGACCGCACCGGCCACATGATCCTTCAGACGCTGTACCAGAACTGCGTCAAGCACGACGTCGAGTTCTTCAACGAGTTCTACGCCCTCGACATCACGCTGACCGAGACGGCCTCGGGCCCGGTGGCCACCGGTGTGGTGGCCTACGAGCTCGCCACCGGTGACATCCACGTCTTCCACGCCAAGGCGATCGTGTTCGCCACCGGTGGGTCGGGCCGGATGTACAAGACCACGTCAAACGCGCACACGCTGACCGGCGACGGCCTGGGCATCATCTTCCGCAAGGGACTTCCCTTGGAGGACATGGAGTTCCACCAGTTCCATCCGACCGGCCTGGCCGGGCTGGGCATCCTGATCTCCGAGGCCGTGCGCGGCGAGGGCGGCCGGTTGCTCAACGGCGAGGGTGAGCGCTTCATGGAGCGCTACGCGCCGACGATCGTCGACCTCGCACCGCGCGACATCGTCGCCCGCTCCATGGTGCTGGAGGTGCTCGAAGGCCGCGGTGCCGGACCGAACAAGGACTACGTCTACATCGACGTGCGCCACCTCGGCGAGGACGTATTGGAAGCCAAGCTGCCCGACATCACCGAGTTCGCGCGCACCTACCTGGGCGTGGATCCGGTCAAGGAGCTGGTGCCGGTCTACCCGACGTGCCACTACGTCATGGGCGGCATCCCGACGACGGTCAACGGCCAGGTGCTCTCGGACAACACCACGATCGTGCCGGGTCTGTACGCCGCCGGCGAGTGCGCGTGCGTGTCGGTGCACGGCGCCAACCGTCTGGGCACCAACTCGCTGCTGGACATCAACGTGTTCGGCCGGCGCGCCGGGATCGCCGCGGCGAACTACGCCCTGGGTCACGACTTCGTCGACCTGCCCGACAAGCCGGCCGAGATGGTGGTCGGCTGGGTCGGCGACATCTTGAGCGAGCACGGCAACGAGCGCGTCGCCGACATCCGCGGCGCGCTGCAGCAGTCGATGGACAACAACGCCGCGGTGTTCCGCACCGAAGAGACGCTCAAGCAGGCGCTGACCGACATCCACGCGCTCAAGGAGCGCTACTCGCGGATCACGGTGCAGGACAAGGGTAAGCGCTACAACAGCGATCTGCTGGAGGCCATCGAGCTCGGCTTCCTGCTCGAGCTGGCCGAGGTCACCGTCGTCGGGGCGTTGAACCGCAAGGAATCTCGCGGCGGCCACGCCCGCGAGGACTACCCCAACCGCGACGACACAAACTACATGCGGCACACGATGGCTTACAAGGAGGGTTCGGACCTTCTGAGTGACATCCGCCTGGACTACAAGCCCGTCGTCATGACGCGGTACGAGCCGATGGAACGGAAGTACTGATGAGCGCGCCTGTTCTGGACAAGCAAGACACTCCCCCCGTGCCCGAGGGCGCGGTGATGGTGACGCTGAAGATCGCCCGGTTCAATCCGGAGTCCCCCGATGACGCCGGCTGGCAGAGCTTCCGCGTGCCGTGCCTGCCCAGCGACCGGCTGCTGAACCTGCTGCACTACGTGAAGTGGTATCTGGACGGCACGTTGACGTTCCGCCGGTCCTGCGCGCACGGGGTGTGCGGCTCGGACGCGATGCGCATCAACGGCGTGAACCGGTTGGCGTGCAAGGTGCTGATGCGCGACATGCTGCCGAAGAACCCGAAGAAACAGCTCACCATCACGATCGAGCCGATCCGCGGACTGCCCGTGGAGAAGGACCTCGTCGTCGACATGGAGCCGTTCTTCGACGCCTACAAGGCGATCAAGCCGTACCTGATCACCTCGGGCAATCAGCCGACGCGCGAGCGGATCCAGAGCCAGACCG